>JAEZAS010000216.1 GCA_023430365.1 Planctomycetota bacterium | reverse complement strand
GGTGCGAATCGTCGAAATCTACCAATCCATCCAAGGCGAAGGGCGTCTCACCGGCACGCCGAGTGTTTTTGTGCGCGCCTCGGGGTGCAATCTGCGATGCTGGTTCTGCGACACTCCCTACGCTTCTTGGAAGCCGGAGGGGGAAGATTGGGCGGTCGATGAGATCGTGGCCGAGGTGCTCCAGCACGACGCGGGGCACGTCGTCCTCACCGGCGGCGAGCCGATGCTGTTTGCCGAAATGATTCCCCTCTGCGAGCGGCTCCACGAACTGCGCAGGCACATCACCATCGAAACGGCCGGCACCCTCTACCTGCCGCTCCACTGCGATCTGGTGTCGATCAGCCCCAAACTGACCGGCTCCGCCCCGAACCCGGAGACGGCTGGCCGCTGGCACGAGCGCCACGAGCAGTCGCGCCACGCTCCGGAAGTCATTCGCCGCCTGACCGAAGAGCACGACTACCAGCTCAAATTTGTCATCGACCAGCCGGCCGACGTCGAAGCCGTCGAACACTGGCTCGACGAGTTTCCTCACCTCGCCGACGAAAATGTCTGGCTGATGCCGCAGGGTGTCGAACCCAGCGTGCTCGCGGCCACCTCCGCATGGCTGGAGCCCCAGTGCCGCCTCCGCGGCTGGAATTTCTGCCCCCGCAAGCACATCGAGTGGTTCGGGGCCACGCGCGGCACCTGAAAAACCTCGCAAAAAAGCCCCGCCAGATCCGCAGCGGTTGCTACAATTGCCTCTCCCACCTTGGGTACGCTTCCAGCCTGCCCGACTTCCGATCGTTCAAAGCCCATCGCATGCCCGAAATCGACTCCTTCGTCGCCGCCGAAGTCGCCCGGCGGCGCACGTTCGCCATCATCTCGCATCCCGACGCCGGCAAGACCACGCTTACCGAGAAGCTCCTGCTGTACGGCGGCTGTCTCGACATCGCCGGCGCCGTCCGCGGCCGCAAGTCGCAGCGCTCCGCCAAGAGCGACTGGATGGAACTCGAGCGCCAGCGCGGCATCTCGGTCAGTTCGACGGTCCTGTCGTTCGATTTCGAAGGCTTTCGCGTCAATCTGCTCGACACGCCCGGCCACCAGGACTTTAGCGAAGACACCTATCGCACGCTGATGGCGGCCGACTGCGCCGTGATGGTGATCGACCTGGCCAAGGGCGTCGAAGCCCAGACGGAGAAGCTGTTCCGCGTCTGCGCCATGCGGAAGATTCCGGTGCTGACCTTCGTCAACAAGGTCGACCGCCCCGGTCAGGACCCGCTCGCGATCCTTGCGAACATCGAGAGCAAGCTTGGGCTGGAAGCGATTCCGTTCAACTGGCCCGTCGGTTCCGGCGGGGATTTTCGCGGCATTGTCGAGACCGACACCGGCATCGCTCACGTTTTCGACAAGAGCAACGGCCAGGGACGGGTCCCGTTCCGCTCGTATCCGGTGGAAGCGATTCCCGAGACCGATTGCGAGCCAGCCATCCGCCAGCAGGCTGCCGAAGAGCTGGAGCTGGTGCGAGTCGCTGGTCCCTCGCTCGAGGCCGCGCGGTTTCTGCGCGGCGAAATGACGCCCGTGTTTTTCGGCAGCGCCCTGAACAACTACGGCGTCGAGCACTTTCTGCGAGGCTTTCTGAAGCTCTGCCCGCCGCCGGGCGATCGGGTCAGCGACCAGGGGAAAGTCCCCGCCGCTCGGCCGGAGTTCTCTGGCTTCATCTTCAAGATCCAGGCCAACCTCGATCCGCGCCATCGCGATCGTGTCGCCTTCATGCGCGTCTGCTCGGGCCGATTCCAGCGCGAGATGGAAATCATCCACCCGCGGACCGGCAAGAAGCTGCGACTCGCCCGAGCCCACAAGCTCTTCGCTCAGGATCGAGAGACGGTGGAGGAAGCCTTTCCGGGCGATATCGTGGGCCTAGTCAATCCGGGTGAATTCCGCCTCGGCGACACCATCTGTGAAGGCTCGCCGGTCAACTACCATGGCCTGCCGCAGTTTCCGCCAGAGTTTTTCGCCACGCTCCACTGCACCGACACCTCGCGCCGCAAGCAATTCGACCGCGGCTTGCAGCAGCTAGTCGAAGAAGGGGCGATTCAGCTCTTCACGTCCCCCGACGAAGCCCGCCGCGAGTTTGTGCTCGCCGCCGTCGGTGAACTGCAGTTCGACGTCGTCCGTTTTCGCCTCGAGACCGAGTACAACGCGGCGACCAGCCTCACCTGGCTCCCCTACAAGCTCGTCCGCTGGATGCCCGGCAGCGATCCGCGGGAGCGGCAGAAGCTCAAGCTCCCCTACGGAGCCCGCCGCGTCATCGACCAGAACGGCATCCAGGCGATCCTCTTCGAGTCGATCTGGGAGGCCGATCACACCGTCAAAGAAAACCCGTCGATCCAGTTCTCCGCCATCGGCACGCCAGGGGCAGCCGATTTTTCGGCTGCGGGATCGGCCAACTGAGTTCCTACGGAATACGACACTTGGAGCGTTTCTGCCGCCGGCGCCGGGAATGGCGCCGGCAAGACGCCCCCCCGCGAATTCAGCCGACATGGCGGCCAAAGCGACAAAACCGCCCGTTGCTGCCCGGCCGAAAAGAGCGTATGTTAGTGGACTCAAGCTGTTAATCGGCGGTTGCCATGCAACCCGGCTTTTGCCCCAAAGGCAGAGCCAGTGCCTATTAGCAGGCTGAATTGCGCGGTTAGCTCAGTTGGTTAGAGCGCCACGTTGACATCGTGGAGGTCACAAGTTCGAGTCTTGTACCGCGCACTCCTCTTTCTCTCTCGCCCGCTGCGAGCCCCCTGACTCAGCCGCTGCCTGAGCCATTGTCCAAGCCCCCGCGGGCTGACAACCCCTGCAGACCGCATAGGCGGAACGGATGTACGTCACCCTTTCGGGGATATTGCACTTTCCCGCAAGGAGTGCTTTTTTTCCTCCGGTCAGCCGTCACGCGGAACTTTTGCGTGCCACAGTTGGGGGGTATCCGCCTTTTCGGATCGTCCTCATTTCCGCTGTCACAAAGCGACCGGCATGGCTGCATTTGTCACAATCGCCGATCCGGCGTCGCTGATTCCCATCGCGATCGAAACGCTGGGAATGAGCGAAGACGTACCCTTTGACCTGTTTTTCAAACAGGTGTCCGGGCAGTTCGTCCTATACCGCGCGGCGAACTTCCCGTTTCACGCCTCCGACCTCGAAGCGATGCAGCGTCGGGGGATTCGTACGCTGTACATCTCCAACGGCAGCCTTGCCGAGTACGAGAAGTACCTGCACGACCAGGTGCTGACCGACGCAGACGCCACGCCAACCGCCCGCTACTGCGCGGTTCGCGACGTCAATCGCTCCGTCTTTCTGAACGCTTTGAAGGAAAAGTCGGTCGGCAAAGTCCTCGACGTGGCCAGCACCTTGGCCGAAGAGCTTGCGGAGGTCGTCTGCAACCAGGAAGCGACGATCTGCAATCTGTTCAAGGTCATGAACCACGACTACTACACCTACACGCATGTGACGAATGTCTGCGTGTACGCCCTCGCACTCGCGCAGGAGTTGGGCATTTCCGATCGCAAGGAAATGTGCGAACTGGCGACGGGCGCCTTGCTGCACGACCTCGGGAAACGGCATATCCCGACCGAGATCCTCAACAAGAAAGGGCAACTCTCGCTCGAGGAACGAACCCTGATCAATGCCCACCCGCAAACCGGCTTCGCCGAAGTTTGCCAGCGAGAAGATCTGACATGGGCCCAGCTGATGATGATTTATCAGCATCACGAGCGGATCGATGGCCGCGGCTATCCTGCGAAGGTCGCCGGCGACGAAATCCTCCCTTGGAGTCGTCTCTGCAGCATCGTCGATGTGCACGACGCCCTGAGCAGCTATCGTCCCTATCGACCGCCGATGCGCACCGCAGAACTCTGCGAATACTTCAAAAGCCTTTCAGGCAAGAGCTTCGATCAGGAGATGGTCAAGTGCTGGATCAGCTTGATGCAACAGACCAACTGACGCTGCTCAGCCAGTGTCGCGACTCCGTCGATCTCTCGGAAGCTGGCGCACTGACTTCGCAGAGCGGCTTCGCCCCCAGCCGCGAAGGCGAGCGTCGCCGCTATCCGCGGATGCGCACCAACCTGCGCGCACCCATGCAAGTGATCTCTACACTGCCGGCCATGCCGCGACCGAGTCATTGGCATGAGGTCCGTGTGATCGACCTCTCCAAAGTGGGGCTCGGCCTGTTGCACTGCCAACAGCTCTATCCCAAGGAGCGGATCCGTATCATGGTCCAGGACGGCGTCCTGCAAGAGGCTGAGGTTGTCTGGTGCCAGCGTGTCGCTGATCGCTGCTACCGAGTCGGATGCAGCTTTTCCGTCGGCTAGGCGATGCCTTAGCCATAACCACCCCCTCTAAACAGCTACCGCGAGGCGACTTTTTCGCCTCAGCCAGCATCCCGTGTCGAAGCCGGGCCATCCCTGCGACACACTTCTTCCGGCCAATTCTACTGCCGTCCCTGATGGGGGCCCGATGGAACCGTCTGCGGCCTCATAGACGGATCGTCCTTCCCCTTCCAAACGACTACGCTGCCAGCACCCCACGCTTGCGGGAAAATGCTCTAAGGCAGGCAGTCGGTTCGCTTTGCATTCACACAGGCATGGGATACATTATCTCTCGCAACGACTCCTCTTCCCTGCAAGCTGCAGAAGCTCATCCGAAGGGATTTCGGATAGAGGTTGCTCGATCCGCCGGCGCTGATAATGCGCGCCGCCTCTATCGAGCAGTTTGACGACCGTTCTCTGCTCGCCGCGGCCTGGTTGCATGCGCCCCGGCGGAACGACGCCGAATTCTTTTGAGGATGCTATGACAGCGGTCCAAGCCTCGACACCTTCCGTTTCGTCCACGAACGGCTCTAACGGAAACGAGCTCACCCTGCTCTTAACGGCGCTCACGGCTCTGCGCGACGGCCAGACGGGGGTCCGTATGCCGGTCGAGTGGACGGGCGTGGCTGGCAAGGTGGCCGACGTGTTCAACGAGGTGGTTGAACAGAACGAGCGGATGGCCAGCGAACTGCAACGGCTCAGCCGAGTCGTCGGCAAGGAAGGCAAGCTCGGACAGCGTGCCTCGCTCGGCGACGTCACCGGCTTCTGGCGAGATTCGACCGAGTCGGTCAACGAACTGATCGACGACCTGGTTCACCCCACCAGCGAAACGGCCCGCGTGATCGGCGCCGTGGCTCAGGGCGATCTGTCGCAAACCATGGCGCTCGAAATCGACGAGCGGCCTCTGCAAGGCGAATTCCTTCGCACCGCCAAGACCATCAACAAGATGGTGGAGCAGCTCGGCTCCTTCGCCTCCGAAGTGACTCGCGTGGCTCGCGAAGTGGGCACCGAAGGCAAGCTCGGCGGCCAGGCAAAGGTTCGCGGTGTGGCCGGTGTGTGGAAGGATCTCACCGACAACGTGAACTTCATGGCCTCCAACCTCACGGCCCAGGTGCGCAACATCGCCGACGTGACGACGGCCGTGGCCAACGGCGACTTGTCGCGCAAGATCACCGTGGACGTGCGCGGCGAGATTCTCGAACTCAAAAACACCATCAACACGATGGTGGATCAGCTCCGCTCCTTCGCCTCGGAAGTGACCCGCGTGGCCCGCGAAGTGGGCACCGAAGGCAAGCTTGGTGGTCAGGCCCGCGTGGAAGGCGTGTCGGGTACCTGGAAGGATCTCACCGACTCGGTGAACTCGATGGCCGGCAACTTGACGGCCCAGGTGCGCAACATCGCCGCCGTGACCACCGCCGTGGCCAACGGCGACCTGTCCCGCAAGATCACCGTGGACGTGAAGGGCGAAATTCTCGAGCTGAAAAACACCGTCAATACGATGGTCGATCAGCTTTCGTCGTTCGCCGCCGAAGTGACCCGCGTGGCCCGCGAAGTGGGTACCGAAGGCAAACTCGGGGGGCAGGCCGACGTGCCGGGCGTCGGCGGCACCTGGAAGAATCTCACCGACTCGGTGAACTCCATGGCCGGCAACCTGACCGACCAGGTGCGCAACATCGCCGACGTAACGACCGCCGTGGCCAACGGCGACTTGTCGAAATAGATCACGGTGGACGTGAAGGGCGAAATCCTCGAGCTCAAGAACACCATCAACACGATGGTGGACCAACTCGGATCGTTCGCCGCCGAAGTGACCCGCGTGGCTCGCGAAGTGGGTACCGAAGGAAAGCTCGGTGGCCAGGCCCAGGTGTCGGGCGTCGCCGGTGTGTGGAAGGACCTCACCGACAACGTGAACTTCATGGCCTCGAACCTCACGGTTCAGCTTCGCGACGTGTCGAAGGTCGCGACGGCCATCGCGACGGGCGACTTGACGCAGAAGATTACGGTGGACGTCCGCGGCGAAATTCTGCAGATCAAAGACGTGATCAACACGATGGTGGACCAGCTTAGCTCGTTCGCCTCGGAAGTGACGCGAGTCGCGCGTGAGGTGGGTACCGAAGGAAAGCTCGGTGGTCAGGCCGACGTGAAGGGTGTCGGTGGTACCTGGAAGGACCTCACCGACTCCGTGAACTTCATGGCCTCCAACCTCACGAGCCAGGTGCGCAACATCGCCGACGTGACCAAGGCCGTGGCCGCCGGTGACTTGTCCCGCAAGATCACGGTGGACGTGAAGGGCGAAATCCTCGAGCTCAAGAACACCATCAACACGATGGTCGATCAGCTCTCCTCCTTCGCCGCCGAAGTGACTCGCGTGGCCCGCGAAGTGGGTTCGGAAGGAAAACTTGGTGGTCAGGCCCAGGTGCCCGGTGTCGCCGGTACCTGGAAGGATCTCACCGACTCGGTGAACTCAATGGCCGGCAATCTGACCGGCCAGGTGCGCAACATCGCCGACGTGACGACCGCCGTGGCCAACGGCGACTTGTCGAAAAAGATCACCGTGGACGTGAAAGGCGAAATCCTCGAACTGAAAAACACCATCAACACGATGGTGGATCAACTCCGCTCCTTCGCCGCCGAAGTGACCCGCGTGGCCCGCGAAGTGGGTACCGAAGGAAAGCTGGGTGGTCAGGCCGACGTGAAGGGTGTGGCCGGTACCTGGAAGGATCTCACCGACTCGGTGAACTTCATGGCCTCCAACCTCACCGGCCAGGTGCGCAACATCGCCGACGTGACCAAGGCCGTGGCTGCTGGCGACTTGTCCAAGAAGATCACGGTGGACGTGAAGGGTGAAATTCTCGAGCTCAAAAACACCGTCAACACGATGGTGGATCAGCTCCGCTCCTTTGCCGCCGAAGTGACCCGCGTGGCCCGCGAAGTGGGTACCGAAGGAGAGCTCGGCGGTCAGGCCCAGGTGTCGGGCGTGGCCGGCGTGTGGAAGGACCTGACCGACAACGTGAACTTCATGGCGTCGAACCTGACGGTTCAGCTCCGCGACGTATCGAAGGTGGCCACCGCCATCGCGACGGGCGACTTGACGCAGAAGATTACCGTGGATGTGCGCGGCGAAATTCTGCAGATCAAAGACGTGATCAACACGATGGTGGATCAGCTGTCGTCGTTCGCGTCGGAAGTGACTCGCGTGGCCCGCGAAGTGGGTACGGAAGGAAAGC
>JAEZAS010000086.1 GCA_023430365.1 Planctomycetota bacterium | reverse complement strand
GCTTTCGATCGTCTGCGTCCACCGAACCCCGGCTTACGCCGGGGCCTCTAAGGTTCCGCCGCTCCGCGGCTCATACAATCCGCCGCGTCGATATCCTGGCCGGACTATCCTCGCCCGACTACGGCAGGCTCGCCGGCCCCGCCGACTCGGTCAGCGGGTTAACTTGCGAGTTGCCCAGATCGGCGGCATCGTCCGTGGGGGCCTGCAACCGGACGAGCAGGTATTTTTCGGTTCGATCCTTTCCATAGTGAGCCAGGACCGGCGTTTCGTCCTTCGTCAGGTTGTAGATGCCGGTCTCGATCACGATGTCCGAATTCGCACCGATCGTAAAGGCGACGCGCTGGGTTTGCTTGTCGACGCGGCCTTGCACGACATAGGACTTGCCCGTCGCGGCGTTGTACATCGTGCCGCTGATGATTCCCTGCTTGTCCACAGCCAGCTGCAGTTGCCGGTTCGTGTCGGGCTGGTTCTGGTCGGTCACGATCGCGAAGGTTCCCAGCGGCAGCCAGTCGTTGTCGTCGGCCGGCGTGGCGGCTGGATCGACGGTCGCGAGATTGGCAGCCGAGGCGGCGTAGTCATCGGCCGAGCCGACATCCTGACCGTCGACATAGACGTTGTTGTCCTGGTAGACGACATTCCCGCCGGTTCCATAATCGTAGAACACCGGCTGCGACCAACCCCAACCGGCGAACCACGGCGTCAGGCTGGTCCAGGGCGTGTAGCCCCACCAGTAGTGCCAATCGTGGTGATTCCAGTCGTGGTGGTAGTACCAGGGGTTCAAGTTCGGATGATCGTGGCGCCACCAATCGGCCCGGCGATCGTTGCGATGGTCCTTGTTCCACCAGTCGCTGCCTGGCCGACGGTCGTGGTTCCAGTCCTTGCGCACCTTGTCGCCCGTGTGCTTCCAGTCCTGCACCCGGTCGGAGTGGTGGTCGGTCCATTGATGGATCTTGGCTGGCGATTTGTCGCCGGGGCGCACCGCGCCGTTGATGTTGTCGTGAATGCGGTCGAACTTGTCGCCGCCCAGATCGGCCCAGGAGGCCCGATTGCCGGCAAAGCCTTTCGACCAGCGGCTGGCGTCACCGGCGAACGGATCGCGCTGATCGGCGCCGCGATCCTCCCGCGGCAGACCGAGGAAATCGCTCACGTCGCGCGAGCTCGCCGGCCCGCGATCCTGGAAGCGATCCCCGGCAGGTCCACGATCGAAATTTCGGTCGCCGTCGAACGAGCGAGATCCGAATTCCCGGCCGCCCTCCATTCCACGGCCGCCTTCCAAACCGCGACCACCTTCCAGGCCGCGAGGGGCCTCGCCCCCACGGAAGCCGCCGATGCTGGGCTGACCGCCGCGAAATTCAGGCCGTGCTCCGCCACCTTGGAGGCCGCCGCGATTACCGCCGCTAAAGCCGCCTCCCGCTCGGCCACCACCTCCGGCGCGGCCGCCACCACCACCCCGTCCGCCTCCTCGCGCCGCGGCGACGTCCGGCAGCGCACAGGCAAAACCAACCACAGCGGAAAGGATCAGCGGCAAGTACAAGCGGCGATTCATACAGGGCTCACGGTGTGCAGGGACTTGAGGGGACGCGGTTGCGCGGGGCCCCATGCAGGCCCAGCGGCAGCGTCGATCACCCGAAACCATAGCTCCGTCGACCTGGGCGGGAAGTGTGCGAAGCGCAAATGCTTCGCAGCGAAGCGCCGCCCGCGGCTGCGATGTGGCGTTTTGGCAACCTACGAGCGTTACAACCCGCGCTACCGAACGTCGCCAGCGCGATCAGGCGTTGGCGTCGGGGTTGAGCAGGACGATCAGCATCGTCAGGTTGTTCAGCAGCGCATGTACGACGAGCGTTGGCACGAGGCGGTGGGTCCGCTGGTAGAGATAGCCCATGCCTGCCGCGAGCACCGTCAGCGCCACCCAAGCGGGGCCATGCGACCAATGCAGCAGGGCAAAGATGAGCGCACTGATGCCGATGGCGATCCACCCAAACCGGCGCAGTTCCGGTGGAACCGTCGGCGTGTGCTGATCGATCACAGGCGCGATCAGCGGCACTTCAGTCGAAGCTATCCCGCTCGGACTCGCATAGGGATTCGCATCCGCGGACTCCGCTCCTGGCAACAGCGTCACAGCAGCCGGTTCAGGTTGTCCTTCGATCGGCAAGTCGGCAACGCTTTCAGTCGGGGCTACATAGCGCCCCCGCATGCCGCCG
Organism: Planctomycetota bacterium; assembly: GCA_023430365.1. Taxonomy (GTDB): domain Bacteria; phylum Planctomycetota; class Planctomycetia; order Pirellulales; family Pirellulaceae; genus JAEZAS01. Next base: position 29,464 of record JAEZAS010000086.1, on the reverse strand, counting down.
AGCACCAGTTCATGCGTGGGACCAGGAAAGCCAAACAGCTTTTCGAGCCAACCCTGCAACAGCAACCGAAACAAAATCTCTTCGACAATCGGCGCCGACATGCCGGCGACAAACGTCATCCCGAGCGCCCACTCCCAACCGGGCAGGTCCTGAAGCACATTGATCAGTTCGTGCTCGTATTTTTGGTAGCGCGTCAGAATCGCTTGGATCACGAACACGAGCGGCAACAGCATCGTGAAAGCAACCGCTCCCAGCCGAATATCGCTCAGCAATTTCTCGGGCACAAAGCCCAGATCCCTGGCCGTTGCGCCGGTGCGGAGGGAGATGACCGCGAGCCAGAGTGGAATGACCACCAGTTGAGCGATGCCGCTGCCCAGCATGAGCAGCGCGGTGTGCCGCGCACTGAGATCGTCTCCGCCGAGACTCGTAGGGAGCAGCCCCATCGCTTGCATGATCTTGGCGGCAACCAGTTGTCCGCCGATCCACAGCACGATGGCGGCAATCAGATCGATCAAGCCCCAGGGAGCACTTCGTCGGGGCTCCCAGGCAACGAGCGGCTCGCGCCGCACGAGCTTGCGGATCGCCAGCCCCCAGTGCACGAGCCCCAGACCGATAATGCCCAGCACGAGCGATCCGGTCAGTACCGCTCCGAGCGTCGCTTCTTTGTCCACGCAGCACCTGTCGTCCGTCGGGGGCAACCTAGTCGCGCATGGCGCGGGCCGCGATGAACACGTATTCCAGACCGGTATAGATCGTCAAAATCATGGCAACCCATGCCGAAATGACGAGGGACGACGAGAGCCACATCGGCAGAGCTTCGCCGGGGTGCTGATGCAGAAACCGCAGCACGATCAGGCTGGCGATCACGGCGAGGCACTGAAACACCATCTTCCACTTGGCGAGGTACTTGGCGGAGAAGTCTCCTCCCTTCCCTTCGATGATGCTCCGCAGCGCCGTGACGAGCAGTTCCCGCCCCACCACCACGACCGCCATCCACGGCATGATGCCCGAGCCGCGCGAGTATTCGGCGGCGAGATAGATGAACGTGCCGCAGATGATGATCTTGTCGACGAACGGATCGAAAATCCGCCCGAGCTTCGTCACCTGGCCATACTTCCGGGCCCAGTAGCCATCGACCCAGTCGGTCGATGCGGCAATCGCGAAGACGAGCACCGCCATGCCGTACTGGTGGTACGGAATGAGCACGAAAACGAGCACCGAGAGGATCAACCGCGTGGCGGTGAGAATGTTGGGGACATTCCAGATGACGTTGTCGCGGGGCGGAGCGGCGGGCCGAGCGCCGTTCGGGCGGGTTTTCGTGGCTTTGGACATATTCGAGTGGGACCGCCCAGCGAAATCGGCGGATAACTTCGTGTGGCTCAATGCGTCGTCTCCTGAGCCTAACACAAAGCCCCGGCAAGCGGGATGCCGTGAGGCCCGGCTCGGGGGTTTAAGAGGTTGTTCGCCCGAGCATGGGAGAAATTGCGAACCGCTCCGCGGCCGAAGTCCGCAGCAATCGAACGATTGTTCGCGAAAAGAAAGCAGCCGGAGGCAAACTTGCCTCCGGGCCAGCCCCGCGAGACGACGAAGGCTTAAGAGGAAGCTTCTGTGGCTACACTGCTACCGCGGCTTGCCCGCTGCGACGCCGATCAGGTCGTAGTCCTGTACTGCGACGATCTGCGTCGGCACGATGTCGCCAGCCTTCAGCTTGTGCTTCTTTTGACCGGTGACAAAGACCAGACCGTCCACGTCAGGGGCATCGCCAACGGAACGGCCGAGCCAGACATTCTTCTGATCCGGCACTGGCTGATCGAGGATCACGTCGAGCGTCTGCCCCACGAGCGCGTCGTTGTGCTCGAAAGCGATTTGCTGCTGGATCTCCATCAGCGCGTCGCGTCGGGCCTCTTTCACCTCGTCCGGCAGATGGTCCGGCAACAACGCGGCTGGCGTATCGGGCTCGAGCGAGTAGGTGAACACACCGGCGCGCTGGAAGCGTTGTTTCTGGACGAAATCGACCAGTTCTGCAAAATGCTCGTCCGTCTCCCCCGGAAAGCCGGTGATGAACGTGGTTCGGATCGTCAGGTTCGGAATTTTGGAGCGCAGCTTGTCGAGCAACGCTTCGGTTTCGCCGCGCGTTACGCGGCGGCTCATGCGTCGCAGCATGCCGTCGGCGGCGTGCTGGAGCGGCATGTCGATGTACGGCAGGATCTTCTTGCTGCTGGCGATCGCGTCTACCAGTTCGTCGGTGATGTACATCGGATAGAAGTACATCAGCCGAATCCACTGGATGCCTTCGACCTGGTCGAGCTTGCGCAGCAATTCGGCCAGCCGAGGTTCGCCGTAGATGTCTTTGCCGTAGTAGGTCGTGTCCTGGGCGACGACGATCAGTTCGCGCACTCCATCGCGGGCCAGTTCTTCGGCCTCGGCGATGACTTGCTCGATCGGCTTGCTCGCGTGCTTGCCGCGCATCTTGGGGATTGCGCAGAACGTGCAGAGCCGATCGCACCCTTCGCTGATCTTCAGATACGCAAAGTGCCGCGGCGTGATCCGCAGGCGGTTGGTGTCTGGCAAGGCCCGGATCGGCGCTGGCTGAAAGACCAGCCGCTGCTCTTCGAGGTGGCCAACGAGCCGGTCGGCGACTTTTGTCACATGCTCGCGACCGAACACGCCGACGAGAGCGTCGATCCCGGGCCGTTCCGTGAGCAAATCTTCCTTCTGCCGCTCGGCGAGACAGCCGGAAACGATCACGCCCTTGGTCCGCCCAGCCTGTTTCAGCTCGAGCATCTCGTCGATCGCTGAAAACGACTCCGCCCGGGCTCGCTCAATGAACCCGCAGGTGTTGACCACGACAAAATCGGCCCCGTCCGGGTCCTGGACGAGCTTATAGCCGTCGAGCTGGAGCAGCCCCAGCATCCGCTCGCTGTCCACAAGGTTCTTCGGACAGCCGAGGCTCACGAAACAATAAGTACCTTTATGCGTTCCATCCGCTGGCTTCGCTGATGGACGGTGTGCGCTGCTTGGTTCAAGAATTGGCAACTGGTTCATGAGATATCTTCGAATCCTGCTTTTCTTAGCCGGCTGTGCCGTCTCTTCGCTAGGCCACACTGCTGCCCACTTCCACTCAGCTGGCAAACTGTCTTTCGTATTCAATCTGCTGAGCAATCACAACAAACTCTTCGCCCCATGATCCGTGAATTAGGTACGCCATCTCCTCTGCGTCAAGGCTCCGATCATTTGGCCGGTAGGCGTTCAAGAAATCAATTGGAAGTTCATCTCGATGCTTACGCTCGATTCCGCTGATTCCAAGAAGCGGCGGAAGATTGACGTGGGATACTCCGCTGAACTTGATTATGCCAGTTTCTGGCCCGATTTCCTTTGTTAGCTTTAGCAAAAGCACCGCAGTCGATCCGTCCCAAGAAACCACCTGCAAATCGGAATCAGCCAGATACCGTAGCAAGGCAATCGGTGGTTCGGTTTGTCGCTCGTTACTCTCTTCCATGCAGCCGTTCGCCAATCGCCGGTGTTCAGCGTCTACTTCATTGAAGGGCACAATCGGCTACACCAACACAAAGGCGTAAGTGCCTTTGTTGCCTTGCTTTGCGCCCGTGGCGGCAGCAGCGGGTTGGCTGGCGGGATTGATGATCGGCAGGGCTTCCATAGCGGCGGTCTATCGGGCGAGTCGGGCGCGAAACCTTTAGTTTACGGCCAGCTACGGCTTTGGCGAGGGCTAAATCGGTTTGATTGCGGCCCTTTCCCCGTAGGGTAGGCTTCCAGCCTGCCCGTTCCGCTGGCCGATACCTTTTTAGTCCCGGCTATTTGCGTCAGAGGACTGGCCGGTCAGGCTGGAAGCCTAACCTACGTAACATGCGGCGAGTTTGACGCTATACTGACCCACTTGCTTCAGCTGCTAGCTCGCCCCTGCCGCCTGGAAAGCCCCTGTGAACGAAGCCTTAGGAATTCTGGAAGTCACCGGCCTGACACCCGCCATGGTGGCGCTCGACACCATGGACAAGGCTGCCGGTGTGCGACTGTTGCAGGCCGAGTCGAACGACTGGCTGGGCATCGTCCTGAAAGTGGCGGGCCCGGTCGACAATGTTCAGACCGCGATCGCCGCCGGACGTGAAGCCGCGGAGCGGATGGGGGGCAAGCCGAACGGCACGGTCATCAATCGCCCCGAACCCACGGCCTGGAAGGCGCTGATGAGCGTCGTCGAGGTCAGTCCCCTGATTCAACAACCCATCGTGAAGACGCCCAACTACGAGGCGATTCGCAACGTTACTGCTAAGGAATCCAACGTGGCCGACAATCCTTCGTTTGCTCTAGGCTTCATCGAAACCCAAGGCTTCACCGCCGTTTTCGAAGCGATCGACAGCGCCTGCAAGGCGGCCAACGTCGAAGTGGTCGGCAAGGAAAAGCTCGGCGGCGGTTACATCACGATCGTCGTCAAAGGTGACGTCGCCGCCGTCCGCGCCGCCATCGACGCCGGCTCGGCCAAAGTGAACGGTCTCGGCAAGCTCATCGCCAGCCACGTCATCGCCCGCCCCAGCGCCGCAGTCCTCTCGCTGCTGCCCAAGGCCTAGTCGAGCGAAGCCGACCATAGCCGGGAGCTAACAGCTCCCGGAGAACAACCGGACGACCTCGCCACTTCTTTCGAACGTGGCGCACAGGCTCCGAAGACTCAGCGCTCCAGGCAATCGGCCGGAGCAGGCTCCAATTGCCCTTCTCCGGAAGCTGTTAGCTTCCGGCTACTGGGGGCGCAGCGGAGCTGTCGCGCCTCGGCGTGGCACTGGCGGATCCGCCGCTCGAGTTCGGCGACGAGTTGCGGGTCGTCCATCGCCTCGACTTCCGCCGGCTGAATCGGCTTGCCGACGACGACGGCCGCCCGACTGAGCCGCGGAAACGTCGAAGACCGCGGCCAGGCCTGATACGCTCCGTCGAATCCCACCGGCACGAGCGGCACCTTGCTCCGCCGGGCGACCGAGCAAAACCCCGGCTTGAGCCGATTCATGTCGCCGTCGCGCGAACGCGTTCCCTCCGGAAAGATCAGCACCAGCTCGCCCCGTTTCAGCCGCTTCAGCGTCTCCTTGAGCCCCGACAAGCCGCTGCCGTCGCGGTCGATCGGAATGGCGTCGAGAAACTGAATCGCCTGCTTCAGGCACGGGACGCGAAACAGGCTCTCCCGCGCGAGATAGTTCATCCGCCGATCGCAGGTGAGTCCCACCAGCACCGGATCGAAGTAGCTCTGGTGATTGGCGCAGATCAACGCTCCGCCGGTCTCGGGATAGTTTTCTCGGCCCAAAGTCCGCAGGCCAAAGAGCGTGACGCCAAAGAACCGCGCAACCACTCGAAACGCATCGTAGCCCCAGTGCTGGGCCACGGTTCGACCGTCGTCGCACAGCCAACGGCTGCGCGGGGCTGCGGAGGTTGTAAGCATGGGAGAGGCCGAGTCTTACTGGGTGGCGCCCGACTAGCTTCGGCTGGCTGAATTCACCTGCATGGCCTGCCGGACAATCGCTTCGAGCCGGTCAACCACTTGCTGAGTCGTCAAACCATCCGTGACCACGCGTACGGCGTCCGCCGCTTGCTCCATCCGACCGACGGCGCGGGTGCTGTCCCGAAGGTCGCGGTCGTTCTGAGCGGCGAGCACCTCTTCCAGCGTAATCCGCTCGCCACGCGCTACCAGTTCCTGGTGACGTCGCCGAGCCCGTTCCTCGGGCGACGCGGTGAGAAAGATTTTGCACTCCGCATGCGGAAATGCAACCGTCGCCTGGTCGCGACCTTCGGTGACGGTGTCCGCCTCCGCGGCAAACTGCCGCTGCAATTCGACCATCCGAGCCCGGACGCGCGGGTTGTCGGCAGCCAAATAGACCGAGTTGGAGACTTCAGGCGTGCGGATCGCCTGGGTCACATCGTCGCCGTCGAGCAGCACGCGATTATCCGGAAAATCGAGGCTCAGATTCTCGGCCAGCACGCCGATCGCTTCGGCGTCGGCCGCCGTGAGCCCGCTGCGCATCGCCGCCAATGCCACCGCGCGGTACATGGCCCCGGTGTCGAGAAATCGAAACCCCAAGCGATCGGCAAGTTGCCGCGAAACGCTACTTTTCCCAGCCCCGGCGGGCCCATCAATGGCGACGATCATGGCCGCATTGTAATGAGCAAGCACGAAGTTGGGGAACGCCTCCCGGTCGCAGACTCACGGGGTCGGGATCATTTTTCGGCCGATCCGCTTTCAATCGATCGAACTGTCAGCCGAAAAATGATCCCGACCACTTCGCTTAAAACCGTGCGACCACTTCAACCCACTCATGCGCCGCCACATCGACGCGCAGTTTGCCGTCCGCGACCTCGCACGTGCCGATCTCATTGCCCGCCGGATCGACTTTCGCCGCCGAGCGAAACGCCCGGAAGCAACTAATCGTCGTCGTGGCTCCGCGCCCGACCGTTTCCAAGAGCCGCGTTCGCAATCCGACGACCGCCCCGCTTTCCACCAGCGGCTCCCAGGCCGTGGCGATCACGTTGCGAGCATCGATATGCAGCAACCAACCGGAGGCGCCGGTGGTCGGCGAGGCGCTTTCCAACGTCACCTTCGGCGTGAGCAGCGCCATCGCCTCGTGGAGCGGCTGGGTCACATCGACGCCAATCCCGAACTTGAACGTTCGCTGCCGCTCGCCGCGCGTGATGAGCAGGCTGTCGAGCATGCGGAACTCATGCCGCCGATGAAACGGCAATCCGCCGGTGAGAATCGTCGTGTTGTTCTTTTCCGTGACGATATCGATGTAGTGCGGCGCCTCGAATTGCTTGACCGTCGCTTGTTGGCGCGTCTGATGGATCGTGCGATAAATTTCGGCCGTTTCATCCGCCCAGGCGAAGCGGGCGCAGTAGTACGAGTTCCACGGATCGGCGCGCGGTTCTTCGTGCGGATCGAGTTCGACCTCCACCTCCAGCACCCGGCTGCCGCGCCAAATGCGATAGGTCTGCTTGAAGCCAGCCAACTCGTGCCCATGCAGATCGAGCAACCGGCCGCGAGTGACAACCTCGCCGAAGGCCGTCGTGGCGACGGTCGTCAACACTTCGTCGGCGGCCATCACCGAATAAGTCGCCGATTCATCGGGATCGCGGTAGGTCTCTCCCACCTTCGGCTTCGCTCCTGGCATCCGCAGCGCCAGTTGCTGCGACATACGATTGCCGCGCGAGCGGTATTCGTGAATCGCCGCCAGGGCGCCGGTAGTCGGATTGATGACCGCTTCAAAAAATTCGTTGCGCAGCACACCGTCTTCGGCCAACAGCAGCGGTTTTGCTTCTCGGTTGGGGCGGTCGGCTGGCGACAGCCAGACGAAGCCCGAGCCCGGCACGTCGACCACGGCAAACTTGCTGACCGGAGTCTCGGCAGCCGCATAAACGGGCTTGGCAACAGCCGGCAGCGCCCTCAGCGAATTCGCTTCGACGCCGACCCGTCGCACGTGGCTCGCCGGATTGATCACCAGCAGCCCATTTTTTTCGCGCCCGGCGCCCGAGAGCTCATGACTGGGCGCAAAACAGTTGGCCAACCGCTCGGCGGCGGCCTGAAACACCGTTTCGGGCGTCTGCTGCGTCTCGACATCCCCTTCTTCGGTCAGATTCAGCGGGCGAAGAGCGTCGCCATCGCCAGCCGACGATGCAACGTCGCCGGTCACCAGCGTCGCGAGCGTCTGCATCGTCTGCGCCGCGGTGGCGGTGGCTTGCTGCTGCCAGTAGCGGACGCTGGTCGAGATCGGATCGTCCTGCTTCCGAATGACCGCTTGCTTCAGGTAGGGGGAACGGTAGCGATCGGCTTCGAAGCGATCGAGCTGCCCCGGCTGATCGGTTTGCGCGAAGTATTCCTCCACCGTGACGAACTTCCCGAGCGCGTGGCAATAGCCTGCAATGCGTCGCAAGTCGCTCAGCCAGGGACTCGCCTGGCCGGGCCAGTGAGCCAGTGCGAGGGTCGCGACGTGGTCGCTATCCATCGACTCGCCCATCTTGGTGGCATAGGTGAGGAAAGTTTGCGGCTTCGTGGCATCGAGCGGTGGACGGGCGATGGCGTCGATCGCGCTGCCGTCGAGCCCCTCCCAGCGGACCTTGAACTGCAGGCCGTCGGGAGTCTTTCCCTCTTCGAAGCCCGCGTGCAGTGCCCCACGGAATCCGAGCTTGTACAACAGGCCAGGCAGCATCGGCGAAAGGCCGTATCGCCAGCGACCATAGACGGTCGGCCGTTTCCCGAGCAGCGCTTCGTACGTCTGCAGTCCTCGCTGTAGTTCGCCACCCAGCGTCTCGATCGAGAGCAGTGGCAAACGGCGTTCAACCTCCTCGCCGCCAATCAGCCCCAGCGTTCCGGCGGCCACTCGTTCGCGCAAGGCGGCCAGCGTGGCCGGCTCACGGCTTTCCAACTCCTTCAGCAGCCCCGCCGACAGGAGCACGTTGCCCGGCGTCTGGTGCGCCAGTTCGTTGCGCAAATCGGCGCCCAACGTGGTCGACGCCACCAGGTTCAGATCGAGGGCAAAGGCGTCGACGGGATAGTAGTGGTCCCGCTCCTCGGCCAGCACGTTGAAGCAGGCGCTGAGGCGGTCCTTGGCGGTTTCGTGTTCGCCGGCCACGGCGGCCTGGGCCGCGGCGATCAGTTGCGAGCCGAAGTAGACCTCGTCGAGATTGCTCGAGTAGCGCATCTGCCGGGTCAGCAGTTGCACCTGCAAGTAGCAGTAGCCGAGGGCCAGAAAGTCGGCAGCCAGCTCGGGATCGAGCGACTCGGTTCTCCCCCCTAGTCCAGCAAGAGCGGCGGCGACGATCTCGGAGCGGTCGAGCGTCTTGCGGATCAGGCAGCCCCCCTCCTCCTTTACCCGCTGCGCAAAGCCGATGGGGAGCCGGGAGACGCAAACCGTGGGCACGACGATGAGCTTGCCCGCGATCTCCTGCGGTGGGTCCTCGATCCTCTGCCATTTGGGCATCTGGCCGGCACTGGCGATCAGTTCCGGGTGCCACAGGGCGGACCAACTCGCGAGCAGGCTCTGGGCATCGTCCCCTTCGTGGTAGGTGGGGAAGTCTTCCAGACTGTGGCAAGGGAGCAGAATCAGCAGCTCTTGGTAGGGCATAGTTGGACGGATTCTAACGATGGAAAGGAGCAACGGAGCTGCGACTTACGGCAAGCCAAGACCCATGTTGCCATGCGGCCCCGCCACTGTACAGCCGGAGCGTAACACGCTCCGGAGAACGAGGGTGAATGCGACCACCCGCAACGCCCCAACCCCTGCCCGCCCCATCGCTCTCCGAACCGCCCGTTCGAGCCGACTGCCAGGCGGCTGCCAGCGGCCCGATTCCGGGTCGAATCCGTCATCGGAAGCCCGTTTCCCGGCTAAATTTAGTTGACATTTGGCGCGCATCGTCGATACAGTGAAGCTAGGAACAGGGGCCTCGAGCTGCGCGATGAACCTCAGTTCGTTCTTATCTGGCCAGATCTTGGATCGCAGCCGCAAGAAGTACGCATGCAAGCCGAAGCGGTGTCGCTGTTTGCGCGCCGTGTTAGTGCGAGGATTTCATGGCTAAGAATAACGGCGTATGGGGTATCGACATCGGCCGCAGCGCGATCAAGGCGCTCCGTTGTCGGTTGGAAGGCGACGCTGTGGTCGCCGATGGGTTCGATTACATCGAATATCCCAAGATCCTCAGCCAGCCGGACGCCGATCCGAACGAGCTCATCAAAGAGGCGCTCGAGCAGTTCCTGTCGCGCAACGATTTGCGTGGCGACAAGGTAGCGATCAGCGTTTCGGGCGAATCGGGCCTGGCGCGCTACTTCAAGCCGCCGCCGGTCGACGTGAAGAAGATCGCCGACATCGTCAAGTACGAGGCAAAGCAGCAGATCCCGTTCGCCCTGGAAGACGTCATTTGGGACTACCAGCGGATGCCCGGCGGTCAGGAGACCGACGGTTTTGCGCTCGACACGGAAATCGGCTTGTTCGCGATGAAGCGCGAGCAGGTTTCCAAGGCTCTCGCCCCCTACAACTCGGCGATGATCGAGGTGGACTACATCCAGCTCGCGCCGATCGCCCTCTACAACTACGTCGCCTACGACCTGACCAAGGACCTGCCGCCAGGCGAGGACTACAGCTCGGAATCGCCGCCGCCGTCGACGGTGGTGCTCGCGATCGGCACCGAGACGACCGACCTGGTGGTGACCAACGGCTATCGCCTCTGGCAGCGCAACATTCCGCTGGGCGGCAGCCACTTCACCAAACAACTCTCCAAGGACCTAAAGCTCACCTTCGCCAAGGCCGAGCATTTGAAGCGCAATCCCAAGCAGGCCGAGGATCCCAAGGCGATCTTCCAGGCGATGCGACCGGTGTTCGGCGACATGGTCACGGAAGTGCAGCGTTCGATTCGCCACTTCCAGAACCTCGATCGCAAGGCGTCGATCAACCGCGTCGTGCTGCTGGGCAACACCGGCAAGCTGCCCGGTCTGCAGCAGTACCTGTCGAAGCATCTCGGCTACGAAGTGGAGCAGATTGATTCGTTCAATCAGCTCAGCGGGGCGCAAGTCGTCACGTCGCCATCGTTCAAGGACAACGTGCCGGCCTTCGGCAGTTGCTATGGCCTGTGCTTGCAAGGCCTCGGCAAGAGCAAGATCACGACCAACCTGCTGCCGCGCGAAATCTACACGCAGCGGATGATCAAGGCCAAGAAGCCGTGGGCCCTGGCGGCCGTCTCGGTTCTCATGCTCGGCCTGGCGTTCAACTACATGCTGCACTACCTCGTTTGGAACGAAGTGCATCCTGAGTTTGAAGTGAACCGGGTGAAATGGGACGACGCCGTCAAATCGGCCGAGTCGGTCAACTCGCTCAGCAGCAGCCTCATCAGCCAAGACAAGGAGCGGGTCGAGAAATACGCCCTGTTGCAGCAGATCGGCCACGAAGTCGTAGGAACGGCCGATCGCCGCGTGTTGTGGCTCGAATTGATGAAAGCCATCAACAACGCCCTGCCGCCGACTGATGAAAGCCTCGCCCCCGGTCAGGTGCCCGATGCGAAAACGCTCGATTTCTCGAAGCGTAAGGATCTCAAGATCGAGTACATCGAGTCGCAGTACTTCCCCGCTTCAGGCGAACCGGCGATTGGCGACACTCCGGCCACCTGGGTCGGCGGACTCGATAACTGGTTCACCGACGAAGTAAAGCGGAAGTATCTCGAAGCCAATCCGCATCTCGCGGCAGCCGCCCTGGCTGGCAGCGACGACACTTCGGCGCCAGCGCCGGTGGCTCCTCCGCCGTCGGCCGATTATGGAATGCCGGCTGGCGAAGGCTATGGGTACCCCGGAGCGGCTGGAGCCGCGCCGATCGGCATCGATGTGTCGGGCGTCAACGTCGAAGGTCCGAAGGGCCCCGGCTGGGTGATCGAGATCCGCGGTTATCACTTCTATAACAGCAGCGATCCCAAGGACCGTCACAACACCGGCCCAGCGCACGTCCGCAACACGCTGATGAACTTCCTGGAGAACGGCTCCATCGAGTTGCCGCTCGGTCCAGGACTGCCGAACGAACGATTCACGCTCGACGAACTGGGCATCGGCTACGTGATCCTGGCCTGGGATCCGCCGATCAACCGCAACTTCACCTTGCCGAATCCGAATTACGTCCCGCCGACCGGCGGGCCAGGCGGATCGGGATTTGGCGAAGCGGCGATGCCCATGCCGATGCCGATGGCCGCAGCAGCAGGGGCCGCGGCCGACGGCAAAACGGAACCGCCGGAATTCAAGGTTCCGAAGTATGAGTTCATCGTCCAATTCTGCTGGCAGGAGAAGCCGCTGAGCCTTCGCCTGGCGGATCGCGAAAAGCGTCGCAAGGAGGCGGAAGCCGCCGCGGAAAATGGCGGTATCGTGCCGGGCACGAACGCTCCGCCGGCGCCGCCGCCGGGCCAGCCTGTTGTGACGGTCTCTCCAGACGCAGTTCCGGCAGTTGCTCCTCCCGCCGCCGCGCCCGCAGCAGGCGCTCCAGCTTCGGGCGCTCCCGCCGTACCCGGCGCAGCAGCGCCAGCTGCCGCAGCGCCGGGCGCCGCAGCCGCTCCGCCTGATCCCGCTGCCGCAGCTCCTGGGCCGGCAGCGCCCCCAGGGGCCGCTCCGCCAGCCGGAGTTAATCCGGGAGCAGCGCCACCTGCTCCTGGAGCCGCCGCTCCGGTCGCACCAATGGCTCCCGGCGCTGTCGCCCCTGGCGCAGCTCCGCCAGCCGCCCCCGCGGCCGCACCAGGAGCCGCCGCGCCTGGCGTCGCTCCAGCCGCAGGCGTCGCTCCGCCGCAACCTGGCGCAGCCCCACCGCCGCTGCCGGGTGATGAAATTCCGTAACCGAATAACCAATACACCGCCTCGCAGCCTTCCCTTGTGAATGGCTGCCGCCAGACGCTGAAAACTTGCCGCCATCCCCACCAGGGGCGCTCGATAAGGACTGAAACGTATGGATCAACTTCGCACCTTCCTCGCCGCTGCCCAGCGCCATTCGTTCTGGGTCATGTGCGCGATCATCCTGGCGGTGAGCATCGGCAGCTGGTGGTATTCGACCAGCCAGCTGGCCGATTCGCGCGAAGCGCAGCGCTCGAAGATCAAGGGGGTCATGCAGGGGCTTACCACCCTGCAGCAGAACAATCCCTTGCATCCCAACGAAGTCACCAATCAGGGGATGGACGCGCTGATCACCAGCTACGGCCAAGAAGTGGCCGATGGCTGGCAGTCGCAATACGACCGCCAGCGCGAAGTCCTGGTCTGGCCCGAATCGTTCGGCGACGACTTCAAGGCGGCCGTGAACGAACTGCGGCCGATTGAGAAGCTCACCTACCCGACGCCCATCCGCGACGAAATCGAGGTGGCCTATCGCCGCCTGTACCGCAACTTCATCGAAGAAGAACTGCCGAACCTGGCTGAAATCATCGGCACGGAGTGGACCGCCAGCAGCGCGACGGCTGGTTCCGGCGCCGGCGGCAGCGGCATGAACTACAACGCGCCACCGATGATGACCGAGGGCTATCCCGGCGGTCCCGGATCGGGGCAGCAGCAGGTGATCGACACTAACATCGTCGCCTGGCCGCAGCAGCGGCAGCAGGAACTGTTCGACTCGCACTTCGGCTTCGCGGCCCGAGTGGACGCCCCCACGACGCTGGAAGTGCTCTACGCCCAGGAAGACATCTGGGTCCTGACGTCGCTCATGAACATCATTGCCGCGACCAACGAGGGCGCCGAAGCCCGGCATGATGCGGCGATCAAAGAGATCGATTTTGTCCGCCTGGGTCGCAACGCCCTGGGCTTTGTCGGCCAGGTAACTCCGATCGGCACCCCGAAATCGACCGGCATGGTTGGCCCAGAAGGCTCGCCCGTGGATGGCGGGATGCCCGCCTCGGGTTATCCGGCCGACAGCGGCTATCCGAGCGAAGGCGGCATGCCCGGCGCGGGGGGTGGCATCGCCGGCGACCCGGCTGAAGGCCGCTATGTCGATTCGCAGTTCCAGCCCTTGCCCGCGGCGCGGCTTCGCGAAGCGCTCGTTTCGCAGAATCCGCAGGACGCCATCCTGTCGGTCGCCAAGCGGATGCCGGTGCGGATGCGATTCATCATGGACCAACGAAAGCTGAATCGCCTGCTGGCCGAATGTGGCAACTCGAAGTTGCCGCTCGAAGTTCGCCAGGTGCGCGTCAATCGAGCCGAAGGCCAGGCGAGCATGTCGGGCGGCATGGTCGGCGGATCGGGCTACGGCGAAGGTTACGGGGGCGGAATGCCCGGCGGCGGTGGTGGCCCTTCGATGGACTACGGCATGCCCGGCGCTAGTGGCGCTCGCAACCTGATCGCCGACGCCTCGATCGACAACAACGCGATTCCGATCGAGATTTACGGTGTGGTTTACATCTACAATCCCGTGAACAAAGCTCAGCTCGGCATTGTGGAAGAGCCGGAAGCCACCGCCGCTCAGCCGGAGGCTGGCACACTGCCCGTGACGCCGACTGCCACGACCGTGCCGGCGCCAACCAACTAGCAAACACCGATCGCGGCCAGCAGACTGCCAGGGGATTCGACGAGGGGCTCGTCTGAGAGGGAACGAACGATGAAGAAGATGAAGTTCGACGTTTCGAAGGTGAACGGACTGCTGCTGCAGCACGTCGAAAAGATTGTGCTCGGCGTGGTAGTCCTCGTAGCCGCCTACGTCGTCTACGCCGGCTATTCGCTGCCCAAGTTCGACGGCGGCAAGGCTCCGGACGATCTGAAGAAGCTGAGCGAGTCGAGCAGCACGTTCATCCGCAATCCGGAAACTTGGACCAAGATCCAGCCGGTGCGCGTGGTGCCCAACAAGCTCGACGAGCAGCTCGAAAAGGCCACGGCGCCGAACATTGATACCGCCTATCGGCTGCCGATGCCGTGGAAGAAGCCCGACTTCCCCCGGCTCGCCCCGCGCGTCGATCCCAAGCTGTTCGCTCCGATCAACATCAAGGTCGTCCCGGTGATGGGCCCGCTGGCCTACATCGATCCGAACACGGGCATGGCAGGTGGCGGCGAGGGCTACGGTATGAGCGGCGTCTCGACGACGATCGACCCGCTCGATCCTGTGCCCGAGGAAGAAGACGATAAGCCGAAGAAACCCAAGCCGAAGAAGAAGCGTCCCAACCGCTTGCTTGGCGAGGGGATGCCGGCAATCGAAGAAGAGATGATGCCTCCGGTCGAAGGCTCCGGATATCCGGGCATGGGTGGCATGGGGCCTGGCGGCGTTCTGAGCAATGTGGCCGGTCCGATCCACCCCGAAGCCGATCGCGGATATCGCCCCAGCATGGGCGCCATCTCCAAAGCTGGCCAGGCGATGGTCATCCTGGCCGTGGTCCCTTACGAGAAGCAGATCGAGGAATACGAGAAGTCCCTCTCGGAATCGCTCGAATACAACCCGATGCGGGACTCGCCGCGCTACTTGATGTTCCACGTCGAACGTGCGGACGTCACGGAGGGTGACGATCCAGCCAAGATCGAATGGCGGCGCCTCAACACGAACGCCGCCAAGGCCGAGATGCGGATGTGGGCGGGCACCCCGGGCGAAATCTCCGATCCGCTCTACCTCGACCCGATTCCTGGCGCCAACAGTGGAGGCGCCGGTATGCCCATGCCGAGCATGAGCGCCGAGTCCTATCAAGGCGGATCTGGCATGGCCGGCGGCACGGTGTCGCACAACTGGGGCGTTCTCACCCACCCAGCTCCGCCGTTCATGCTCCGCGACATCTGGGACATGCTCACGCATCCCGATGTGCCGCTGATGAAGCTCACCAGCACGACCGGCTATCCCAACTCGGAAATGGGTCCGGGAATGCCAGGTATGCCGGGAGCACCGGGCACACGCCTGGGACCGGACGGCAAACCGCTCCCTCCCGAGGAGGACGATTTCCCCGGCATCGGCCTGCCACAGCCAGGCGCGATGAACCAGCCGGGCTTCGGCGGCTATCCGAACCCGTACGGCTCGGCCGGTATGCCCTACGGCGAAGGCTCAGGCATGCCTGGAATGTCGGGCATGGCGGATCCGAATGCTCGCCCGAAGTACAAGCTGCTCCGTTTCACGGATACGGGTGTCGAGCAGGGCCGCAAGTACCGCTATCGCTTGAAGGTCTTCCTCGAAGATCCCAACTATCCGCTGAACTTCCCAGCCCCTCCGCCGGTCTCGCTCGACAACGAAGTGCAGGACCGTGTGAAGAAGCTGATGGCCTCCGATGCCAAGGCCGCAGCCAAGCGCCCCGGCTGGAAGACCTACTGGCGTGAATCCGATTGGAGCGAGGCGAGCGAGGCGGTGGCCCTGCCGCCAGCCGAGCGGTTCCTGGCTCTGTCGGCCGATCCGCCGGTGCTGTCGACGATCCTGCCCGATCGACCCGGCGTGCCGAGCACCCAGCCCGACGCCAAGATCCTGACCGTCATTTGGGACCCGACGAAGGCGGCCGACCTGGCAGCCGAAGAGGAAATCTACCGCGGCTCCCTGGTTCGCTTTGTCGCGGAGGCTTGGGCCGTGCATCCAGTGAAGCTGGAGGTGCGCTCGCTGCCGAAGATCGAGTTCAACACGGCCTCGATCGTCGCCGACATCCAAGGCGGCGAGAACATCCCGACCGTCCGCAAGGCGACCGATGCGCTCAAATCCCCCGCCGAAGTGCTCGTCTTCGACGCCCAGGGCAACCTGTCGGTTGAGGACGAAACCGACGACATTGAAGATGTCCGGCGATTCAAGCCGATGGAACTGCCAAAAACGCAGGACCCGATGATGTCGCCGGAGGGAGGATACTACGAAGAGCTGATGTCGCCGCCCGGCCCGGGCCCATCACGCGGCCCGCGCCGCGGGCGAAACCAGGGCTCGCCGTGATGAACGGTGCGAATGTGTGAAAAGCAAAAGGCCTTGCCGATCCGGCAAGGCCTTTTTTGTTGCCCGCTTGATTGGTCGATTCGCTCGGCCCCGGACTTCGCCAGGGGACCGATGCGTTTAATAACGCAGCAGGCTGAAGATCGGGCAATCAATCGCCTTGCGTCCGCCGAGCCCTTCGAGTTCGATGATGAACGCACAGCCGGCGGTCTCGGCTCCCGTGTTAGCGAGCAGCTTGCAGCAAGCGCCCACGGTGCCGCCGGTCGCCAGCAGGTCGTCCACGACGAGCACTCGCTGCCCCGCCTTCACTCCGTCCACATGCATCTGCAACGTGTCGCTGCCGTACTCCAGGTCGTACTGAAACGTATGGGTGTCGAAGGGAAGCTTGCCCGGCTTCCTCACCGGCACAAACCCAGCCGACAGTTCGACGGCCAGTGGCGCCGCAAAGATGAACCCGCGAGCCTCGGCCGCCACGATCACGTCGATCTTTTCGTCGCGATAGCGCTCCGCCAGGCGGCGGATCACTTCTCGAAACGCTTCCGGCGCCGCGAGCAGCGGAGTGATGTCGCGAAACAGAATGCCCGGCTTCGGAAAATCGGGAATGTCGCGGATGTACTTCTTCAGATCGAGTTCGGTGGACACACTCATTTCAATTCCTCAAGTCGCGATAACGGCCGGCAGTGTCGGAATGAATATAGGTCGCACCCGGCCGCTCGTGTAGTCCGCTGGGCCAGTCTGCCGCAGTACCTGTGTTACTTCAAAACCGTCGCTACAGAATCGCCAGCGGATTCCGCCGCTCCTCTAGCGTGCCTCGCGTGATGCCGACGCGGTTGCTCGCCTGCAATCGAGTCCACACCTCGTGGCCGGTCACTTCGCCGGAAAGCAACTGTCGGTACAAGTCGAGCACTTGCTTCAGTTGAGCGCCGCGAACATCCAACAGTTCCACGCGGAAATGCCGCACCCCGCGCCCGAGCAGCGCCGGCGCCGCCTCGGCGGCGCTCTGCGGCACCGCGTTGAACAACGTGTTGCGACAGCCGACGTCAGCCACCAGGGGATGCTCCATGCCAATCCGGTCGCGCAGCTTCACCTCGTGCCGGTCGCACGGCCGGCCGCAATTGGTCTTGTTCGTTCCGGGCGAGATCATTGCGCAGAACACACAATGCTCCATGTGAAACATGGGCATATGCTGGTGCACCACCACCTCCAGCCACGCGCTCGGCGTCGCCGAGACCAGTTCCATCAACTGCTCGCGGTTCAGGTCATACGACGGCGTCACGCGCATCGCCCCGCTCTCGCGCAGGTACGTCGCCGTCAGGTCGTTCGCCGCATTCAGCGAAAAATCGGCGACCAGCGGCGTCCCGCGCTCCGCAAAGAACCGCAGCCCTCCGAGGTTGCGCACCAGGATGCCGTCGGCATTCGCCTTGAGCAGCGCGTGAAAGATGCCGTTTTCCTTCGGCTTCTGAATGCGCGGCGTGGCCAGGAAGATGATCGCCCCTTGCGAGTGGGCCACCTCAACGGCCTCGCGATACTCGCGAATGTCCTGAAAGTCGACATACACGCTCCGCACGCCGTCGGCCAGCGTCTCGCGCAATTGGGCCAGCGAGCGACACAGCACATGCAATTGTGGAGGTTCGCTGACGTCGGCTGTCGACGCGGCCGAAGCTTCCTGATCCGTATTCGGCTGCCTCACCGCCGCGCGCAGCCGCGGGAGGGCCAGTTCCTCATGAATCGTCCGCACGGGCGGTGCGATCACCGCCTTCTCGAGCGCATCGACCAGCGCATGTCGCAGCCGACCGAGCGCACTAAAGGGCAGCATCGGCGCGCCGACGATCTCCGCCCGCAGTTCCCGTAGCTCAAACGGCGTCCCCCCCAGCCGGCCCAATTGTTCGCGGAGGGTTTTCTCCTCGAGCGGATGCCGCATCGCCCGCTGCGCGACTTCATCGGACTGTACGCGGCAACTCGGCCCCCGGGCGACGACCGCTTCCACGCGAACGCTCTGCCCTGCCTCGGCCCATACCGTCAAATCGACCGGCTGACGTCGCAGCGGCTCCGCGCGATCGAACGTTTTTCGCAGCCGGCTATTGAGTTCCGGGTCGTCGTTTTTCCAAACCTGCTGCCCGGGCCAGATCTCGTCAAAGTCGAGAGCGCCGTGCGCGAAGGTCAGCTCCACGACGCCGCTAGTCGCCGCCTCTTCAAGCGATTTGCCGCCCCGAAACACCTCGAAAACGCGCCCCCCCTGCTGATCGTCCTCCGGGCGGCCGCAGTCGAACACCACGCCATCGCCCCGTTTCACGCTCCCCGCCAGCGCGACCTGCACCCTTCCCTTCTTCACGCCCCGCACTTCGCCCAGCAATACGCCGCGTTTCGACGAGCTGACGGCCGGCACCAGCATCTTGTGGTCGCAGCCCTGCAGCCAGCCGGGCGAAAATCCGCGCGAGAACGACAGCTCCATCTCCTCGACCTGTCGCTTGCTGAACTTCACCGGCCGGCCCGCCATCGCCGAGTCGATCGCTTCGCGATAGTGCCGCGTGATGTTGGCGACATACTCGGGCGTTTTCAGCCGACCCTCAATCTTCAGCGAGCAGACTCCCGCCGCGATCAAATCGGGCACGAGCGCATAGGCGGCCAGGTCCTGCGGACTGAGCAGATACTTTTGCTCGCGCGTATCGACATCCTTGCCGTCCCGAATCAGGTCATACGGCAACCGGCAGGCTTGGGCGCACTGCCCGCGATTGGCGCTCCGCCCTCCCAGCGACTCGCTCGTCAGGCACTGTCCCGAATACGCCACGCACAACGCCCCGTGAACGAACACCTCCAGGGGCATCGTCGTCTCGGCGCGGATCAGCTTGATTTCTTCGATCGACAACTCGCGCGCGAGCACCACGCGCTCCACGCCCAGTTCCGCCGCAGCGGCAATCGACTGGCTGCTCGTAAGCGTCATCTGCGTCGACGCATGAATCGGCAGATCGGGACTGATCTCTCGAATCAGCCGCACCAGCCCCAGATCCTGCACCAGCACCGCATCCACGCCCGCCGCGGCCACCTCGCGCACATGGCGCTCGATCTCTTCCAGCTCGCTCGGGAAGACGAGTGTGTTGAGGGTGACATACCCCTTCACGCCCCGCCGATGGAGCAGCGCCAAGATCGCCGGCAGCTCGTCCACCTCGAAGTTGGCCGCCCGCGCACGAGCGTTGAACCCAGAATTGAGGCCGAAGTAAACGGCGTCGGCTCCGTTCTCGATCGCCGCCCGCAGGCAGAGGGCGTCGCCGGCAGGGGCCAAAAGCTCCGGAGGCTGGGCAGGGGCAAAACGGGTCGCAGTATCGGTCATGTAGGCTCAATCACACGGCGCCGGGGGAGAGCCCCACGCCAAATCCCTTTGAATCCAAGGCAATCAGTCATTATTCGCCGCGGCGACTGGTTTGACATCAGTCTGACAACATCGGGCCGAGGTTTTTCAACACCACCCCCGGCCCCAGGGGCCCCCTGTTTGTTGATAAACCTCCGGGCCCCACGCCAGGCCTCACCGCCTAAAACCGTCATCAACCCGACGACAATGCACCACGGAACAGAAGCTGTCCTGCACCCGCGAGCAAGGAATCCTAAACAATTCCAAAACCTTTGTCAACAATTACGGGCTACCGCCTGCCCAACTGAAAACTGAAAGCTCACCACGGAAAACTACCGCTCTACTTCTTCTCGCTAAGGCAATACAGCCCATTGTACGTTCGCAAGAACGCCTCCCCCTCCGAGAACGCCAGCGACCCGCGGGTCATTTCTCCGATGTCGTTCTCGGCCAGCACCTTGCACTGGGTAGGGTCCGCGGCCAGCACGATCGTCTTGCCGCTCATCGCGGGCACGTACAACCGGCCGTTGATGTGCACCATCGAACTCCACGAAGAGGCGTCGGTCAGCCGCTTTTGCCATTTCCGCTCCCCGGTCTTCGCGTCCAGGCAAAGCGCCACGGCGTTTTCATTCAGGATATAGACGTAACCGTCGACCGCCACGCCGCTCCCCACACGTTGCGGGTTCCCCTTCGGGTGAATCCAGAGCCGGCGGTCCTCGGTCACGTCCCCCATGCCCCCTCCGGTCACGGCCAGCGCCGGCCCGCCATAGCCGCACATCGTCACCACCGTGCTGCCGGTCGTGATGGGAGACGTGTAGACGAGCGCGCTCGGCCCGCTGCATGTCCAATAGTCGTCGCCGGTGAGCGGGTCCACCGCCCGCAGTGTCTCGGGCAGGCTCAGCAGCAGCACCTCCCGGCCGTCCGCTTCGCGGTGCAGAACGGGCGTGCTCCAGGAGCCGCGGAATTCGTCGATCTTGCTCGACTTCATTCCCGGATACTCCTTGCGCCACACCTGCTTGCCGGTCTGCTTTTCATAGGCGGCCACATAGGCGTTCAGCCCCGGCCCGACCAGCTGGATCACCAGGTCCTTGTACAGCATCGGGCTGGAGCCATATCCCCAGATGTGCTCGACCTTCCCGGTATCGACCTGCCAGAGCTTGTTCCCGTCAAGGTCGAAACCGTGCAGCCCCGCCGAGCCGAACCAGGCGACCACGAGCTTGCCGTCGCTCACCGGCGATGCGGAGCAATAGGGGTTCGTCTTGTGGGTCGGCTCGTCCGCCGCATATTCGACTTCCTGCTTCCACAGCAATTCGCCATTGGCCCTGTCATAGCAATGCAGCCCGCGCAGCTTGCTCCCCTGGGGCGAATGCGTAAGGAAGACCCGTTTGCCGACAACGACCGGAGTGGAATTGCCCGGCCCATCCAATTCCACGCGCCATTTCACGTTTTCGGTCTTCGACCATTTCAGCGGCGCCGTGGCCCCCTCGGGGGCCTGGCCGTCGCCGGTCGGCCCACGCCAGTCAACCCAATCCTCGGCAACGATCGGGGCGGCGAAAAGCAGCGTCAGGAACGCGGCAGCGAGACGAATCATGACAGGTTTCCCGGGATGGACGGTATCGCACGTTGCAAGGGCTATCATCGAGGAGACGGTGTCAGCAAGTCAAACGTGGCCCAGTCGATGGCCAGGGCAACACGCATTGGGCCACCTCAGGTTCACGGACCGACGGTCACCCTGATTTCACTGAATTCGGCTGAGCTTTTACTGCGAATGCCCCCCGCCTCCAGCGAAAACGACCGTTCTTCAATCTGCTTCGGGTTCGATCGGGCCACTTCCCGATCGTCGATCCGCAGCACAGCCTCGCCCTTCCTCATCGCGACTTCAATTTGGTACGTGTTGCCGAACGAGAAAGGGAACGGCTCGCCGGTGGCCTTGGGACCGTGCAAGAAAAACTGCTTCCCGTCTCCCTCGTAGCCAAAGTGAAACGATCCAAACCGAATCCGCGGATTGGTCGGACCGTTCACGCGCAGCTTGCAGCGGAATACAAACTCGTTGGGAAACGTTCGCTTCAAATTCAGACGCGAATTCCCTTCGCCGACGATGGCGCCATCTTTTTGCTTCCAATCCCCACGCACCACCTCCCACTGGTCGAGCGAGCTGAGATCGACGGCGCTGCTTTCGCTGTCCGGCGCCGGCATCGTTGGCATCGAAGTTTTCGAAGGCTTCGCAGGCTTGCCGCTTCCATCGGCGAGGCTGCGAAACTGCAGGCGAACGACATCGCTCGTTACGAGTGTCGTTCCGTCGGGCGATGGTGCGATGGCATCCACCGCGAGGTCCGAGGCGTCGATGCTCTGCTCCGCCTTGCCGGTCGCAACGTTCCAGATCATCAGCTGGCCGTCCTGGCCACCCGAAGCGAGGCTCTTATCCTCGTTGAAAAACGCGAGACTGCTGACCCCGTCCGTTGAATGGGCCTTGATCGTGATCAGTTCCTTGCCGGTTTTCGTGTCCCAAAGCTTGATCGTCCCGTCGTAGCATCCGGTCGCCACGCGCCGCTTGTCCTTGGAGATGGCGACTGCATCGACACTCCGCTCGTGACCTTTGAGCACGTGCAACGGGGCCATGTTGGATGCATTCAAAATCACGCCCTCGGTTCCGCAGCCGGCGACGAGCAGTTTGCGATCGAGCGAACTGGCCAGACAGCCGACCGCCCATTCGTTATGCGTTTTGCGCTCCCCGCGTTTCTGGCCCGTGCGACTGTCGAAGCCGTAGAACCTGTCGCTACCCGAGATGATCGTCTTGCCGTCGATCGAGAAGGCGACCCCTTTCGTTTCCGCGTCGGTCCCAGGCGTCTTGAAGAGTTGCTTGCCGGTCTCGGTGTTCAAGCACGCTACCGATCCCGTTTCGTCGCCGACGACGACGAGGGAACCGTCCGGCGAGAAGGCGATTGCCTGCACGCTGTCGCAATCGGCTGCGATCATCTGCAGTTGTTTCTTCGTCTCGGCGTTCCAGATGCGAATGGCGTGGCCTCTCGAATCGTCACCAGGCAGATCGTAGCCCGCAGTGGCAATTCGTTTTCCATCGGCTGAAAAGGCGATGGCCAGAATCCGGCCGGCCGCCCCCTCAACCACTTCCGGTGCGCTTTTCACGACGGCGTCGTCGGCTTGCGCGACCGCCGCGCACAGAGAGATGGCAAGCGCCGCCAGTCCGAAACGAGCCGATTTCAACATGACGAAGCTCCTCCCTTGATTTGAATGCTTCGTAGCCGCGCACCTCAGTCCTTCCCAGTGCCTCTTTACGGTTCGGCTTCCCAACCTATCACCTTTTCAGGGAGAAACCAGCAAAGCCACACGGCGTTGACTACGAAACGACAAAACCGCGGGCCTCTGCAAGCGAAACCCGCGGTCTTCGTATATTCAGGACCAACACGCAGTGTTCGGTCCGATAGGCTCCGTCAATTGCGACGCTTAGCCGCCCACTTCAGCCACGGCCCCGTGGCCATCGCCGGCCGTCGAGTCGTGGTGCGCCACGCGGATCGGCGTATCGGTGCCGGGCACAACCAGCGGTCCGGGCGAGGTCTCTTCCATGATCCGCTGCAGCTCTTCCGCATCGACCGATTCGACCTCGATCAGCCGCTTGGTCAGGCCGACGAGGGCCGGGCGACGCAGCTCGAGGATGTGCCGCACCTTCCCGAGCGATTCGTCGAGGATGCGGCGGACCTCCTGGTCGATCTCGCGCATCGTCTGCTCGCTGCACGAGCGGGTCCGTTCCTCGCCGCCGCCACCGCTAGCCAGGAAAACCGAGCGATTGCTCTCGCGGAAATTCACGCGTCCCAGCCGACTCATGCCGTATTCCATCACCATGCCGCGGGCGATTTCGGTGGCGCGCTCGAGGTCGTTCTGAGCGCCGGTTGAGATGTCGGTGAAGATCATCTCCTCGGCGATCGTGCCGGCGAGCAGCACCTGGATGCGACTCTCGAGTTCCGATTGGGTCATCAGGAACCGATCTCCCTCCGGCCGCTGCATCGTGTAGCCGAGCGCCGCGAGACCGCGAGGAATGATCGACACCTTGTGGACCGGATCGGTATTGGGCAGCGAGTAGGCGACCAGCGCGTGGCCACTCTCGTGATAGGCGACGCGGAGCTTCTCCTCGTCGTTCATCACCCGCTTTTTCTTTTCGAGGCCCGCGGTCACGCGCTCGACACCTTCGTTGAACTCGCGCATCCCGACCGTCTGCTTCTCCGAACGAGCGGCCAGCAGCGCCGCTTCGTTGACGAGGTTCGCCAAATCGGCCCCGACAAACCCGGGCGTGATGGCGGCGACCTCGCGCAGATCGACCGTGGGGTCGAGCTTCACGTTTTTGACGTGGACTTTCAGGATGTCTTCGCGTCCCTTGATGTCGGGCCGATCGACCAGCACGTGCCGGTCGAAGCGACCGGGTCGGAGCAAAGCGGGATCGAGCGTTTCCGGCCGATTGGTGGCCGCCATCACGATCACGCCGCTGTTGGAACCAAAGCCGTCCATCTCGACCAGCAAGGCGTTGAGCGTCTGCTCGCGTTCGTCATGGCCGCCGAAATTGCCGGCGCCACGGCTCTTGCCCAGCGCGTCGAGCTCGTCGATGAAGATGATGCATGGGGACTTGGCCTCGGCCTGCTGGAACATGTCGCGGACGCGGGCCGCGCCCACGCCGACGAACATCTCGACGAAGTCGCTGCCGCTCAGGCTGAAAAACGGCACACCTGCTTCGCCGGCAATTGCCTTGGCGAGCAGCGTCTTGCCGGTGCCCGGCGGGCCAACGAGCAGCACACCTTTGGGAATGCGCCCGCCGAGGCGCTGATACTTTTCCGGAGCGCGGAGAAAGTCGACCACTTCCCGCACCTCGTCCACCGCCTCGTCGATGCCGGCGACGTCGTTGAACATGATTCCCAGGTCTTCCTGGGCGTAAAGCTTGCCGCGACTCCGGCCAAAGGCCATCGGCGAGCCCGCGCCACTCAGACGCCGGACCATGATGTAGATCATCACCGACACGACCACCATCACCAGGATCACGGGGAGGTTGCTTTCCCACACGGTTGGCCCGGGGGTGAAAGCAAAGTCGATGTTGTTCGACTCCAGGGCGCTGATGATCGACGAGCGAACCGGGTCGGTACTCTCCCGGGGCATGTCGGTGCGGAACGTGACGTCCTTCTTGGCCGTCTTCGAGTTGGGGATCAGCTGGCCGGGTTTGCCCGGCATCAGTTCCACCGTATCGACCTTGCCGACGATGGCCCGGTCCTGGATCTCCACCTCGCGGATGTTCTGCACCCGCCGGGTGACGGTTTCCTTGCCCTTCTTCACCGCCACGTCGATGAAGCCGGCGGCGCCGGGAGCCAACTCGTCGCTGTCTTTCACGCGCTGGCTGGCCGCAATCAGGTTTCGCAGATCGGTCGGCTTCAGGTCGAGATAGAGATAGGTGGAACCCCAAACGAGTCCCAGGACAATTAGCACGGCCGCGAGGCCAATCAGAAGAAAAAAGTTGTAACCGGAAGTGCCGCGTCCTTCGCCGCCCGATCGGTTCGAACTACTGTCGCTGCTCATGCAAAACGAATCCTTGCTGCAGGTTCATTGCCAGCGAGAATCCGTCGAATCGTCCGACGTCGCTCGCTGAGAATACAACGCCGGGGGCGTCGGTTTGAGGAATAGTACGTTGGATGTGGGGGCCGTTGTGCGGTAGAAAGCCTGGGTTGTAACGTTCCCGGCCTGCCACCTACAATGCCCGCGAGCACGGAAGTTCAAGCGCCTTTGAACTTTACCGCGCCACCGAAAGTTGGGAAGGATTGAGAGCGGAAGTTCGATCGACCGCCACAGCGCACGCGCGACATTTCTATTCTTGCCGACCCTTACAAAAATGACAAGCAATCCGGCCGTAGGGTAGGCTTCCAGCCGGCCCAGCCTCCCAATGAACTGGCGCTGAACCAAAGGCACGCGACAATACCTGCCCTTGGTCATTGGCGCCTGGTCGTTGCGATTTATCACTGCACGGGCAGGCTAGAAGCCTACCCTACGAGACTTCATGCCCTGCTCCCGCACGATCGCGATTCTCGGTTCAACCGGCAGCATCGGCTGCAGCACCCTGGAAGTCGCGCGGCATAGCGCAGGCGACATACGGATCGCCGCACTGTCGGCCCACAGCAATGTCGCCCAGCTGGTCCAACAAGCCATCGAGTTCCAACCGCGCTGGATCGTGGCCACCGACCCCGAGCAGGCAAAGAAAATCGACCGGCGAGAGCTTCCGCGGGAAACAGAACTCCTGATCGGCCCCGAGGGGGTGGACCGGGTGGTGCGGGCCGCCGAGGTCGACGTCGTCGTCGCCGCGGTCGTTGGAAGTGCTGGTTTGGCAGGCACTTGGGGCGCTCTGGAGGCGGGCAAGACGCTGGCCCTGGCCAACAAGGAGACGCTCGTCGTCGGCGGGCCGTTGGTGATGCGACTGGCAGCCGAGCGGGGAGCCACGATTCTGCCGGTCGACAGCGAACATTCCGCGGTTTTTCAGGCGCTCGCGGCCGGCCGGCGGGACGATCTAAAGCGAATAATCCTCACGGCCAGCGGCGGGCCGTTCCGCAATTCGACCCGCGAGCAGATGTCGACCGTCACGGTTGCCGACGCTTTGGCGCATCCGACGTGGCAAATGGGGCGTAAGATTACGGTTGATTCGGCAACGATGATGAACAAGGCCCTCGAAATCATCGAGGCCCGCTGGCTGTTCGACTTGCGACACGACCAGATCGATGTGGTGGTTCATCCCCAATCGGTCATTCACTCGCTCGTAGAATACAACGACGGATCGGTGCTGGCTCAGTTGAGTCCCCCCGATATGCGGTTGCCGATTCAATATGCCATCACCTGGCCGGAGCGCTGCCCGAGTCCCGCGAGAAAGCTCGATTTGTCGCAGGCGCTGTCCCTAGATTTTCAGCCGCCGGACGAAGAACGCTTTCCGGCGCTGCGACTGGGCCGCGAGGTTGCCCGCTTGGGCGGCACCGCCGGCGCCGTGCTGAACGCCGCCAACGAGGCCGCGGTCGCGCGGTTCCTGGCGGGCGAATTGCGATTTCTCGAAATCGCGTCCGCCTGCGAGGCTGTATTAGAGAATCACACATTTGATGCTTCGCCCACACTAGAGCAACTGCTGCAACTGGACACGTGGGCTCGTCAGGAGGTTATGCGGTGGATTTCACGCTGATTGCGGCAACCGGCGAGGCTTCGCTGGGCGCTTGGTTGCTGGGGGGGCTATGGACGGCCCTCATCATGGCCCTCGGCCTCGGCTTCGTCATCTTTGTCCACGAACTGGGACACTTCCTGGTCGCCAAGGCGGTCGGTGTGAAGTGCGAGAAGTTTTACGTGGGCTTCGATTTTTTCGATCTGAAGCTCGGCCCGATCACCATTCCCCGCGCGCTCTGGAAAATGAAATGGGGCGAGACGGAATATGGCATCGGCATCCTCCCGCTCGGCGGCTACGTGAAGATGCTCGGCCAGGATGACGATCCGCGCAACGCGGCGGCCGAAGCGGAACGCATCAAGATGCAGGGATCGTCCGATCCCGACGCACATCCGTTCAACCCCGACGACGTGAAGACCAGCGAACTGGCGAAGGGGACTTCGGAAGAAGGCCTCCGCGAGGGACACACTGTCGAGCGGCCGCTGCAACTCGATCCGCGCAGCTACCCCGCCAAGTCGGTGCCGGCCCGGATGGCGATCATCTCGGCGGGCGTGATCATGAACCTGATCTTCGCCGTCATCTTCGCGGCGATTGCCTACAAGGTGGGCATCGAGGAAACGCCAGCCGTCATCGGCAACACGTTGCCCGGTGATCCCGCCTGGACCGCCGGCCTGGAGCCGGGTGATCAGATCATCCAGTTCGGCCGCAGCGGCAAGCCTTACGAACACTTGCGTTGGAGCGACATTCAAAAGAACGTCGTCTTCAACGGCGCCGATCGCGACCTGGAAATGCTCGTTCGCAACCCCAACGGCGATGAGGAGTGGTACACCGTTCGTCCCTCGGAGCGGCTGAAGAACATCACCGGTTTTCCGTCGCTGGGCGTGACTCCGCTCAGTTCCGGCCTGATCGGCTTCCCGCCCGGAGCGCCGGAGTTCAAGAAGCCCAAGACCGATGTCCCGTTCCAGGCCGGGGACAAGGTCGTCGCCATCAATGGCGAGCCGATCCGTCAGCCGCAGGACATCGAAGCCTTCCTCGCTCGCGATCCGTCGCAGCCGGTCACCGTGACCGTGGAACGCACCGAAAAAGCGGAAGGCGAGACGGAGTCATCCGATTCCGCGGCAACGAAAACGCTGACCGTCACGGTTCAGCCCCGTCCGTTCCGCGAGCTCGGAATGAACATGGAGATCGGGCCCATCGTCGCCGTGCGTGAAAAGTCGCCAGCCGACGAAGCGGGCTTCGATATCGGAGACGTCATTACGCAACTGAACGGCGAGCCGGTGGGCAACCCGCTGTCGCTCCCCCAGCGGCTGGCCTCGAAGGCAGGTGAAACGGTCGAGTTCACCGTCTCGCGCAAGGACCGCGGCGGCAAGCCGACCGAGAAGAAGATCAGCGTTGCGTTCACCGCTCCCGACACGTTCTTCAACGAGTATTTCAACGGCGGCCCGGTGGGCATCGACGAAATCGGCATCGCCTACGAAGTGACCAACAAAGTCGCGGAAGTGACTCCCGACAGCCCCGCCGCGAAGGCAGGCGTTCAACCCGGCGACGTGGTCCAAGTGGTTGAATTCCAGCCGCAGGGAGACGAGGCCGCCAAGAATTGGGAAGAGACCATGCGGATGGACTCCCGTGAGCTGAAGCTCGAGGGTCCGCTGAACACCTGGACGCGTCTCTTCTACCTCACCCAGGAAATGCCGCCCGAAACTAAGCTGCAACTCGTACTCAATCGAGGCGGCAAGGAGCAGAAGGTCGACCTGGCGCCCGTTCCGTCGGATTCGTTCTTTGACGAATCGCGCGGCATCGACTTCCAGCCAATTCGCTACCTGAACAAGGCGGAAGATTGGGCTCAGGCCCTCCGGCTCGGCACGCGCGAGACCAAGGAGCGCGTGGGCGAAGTCTTCGGCGTGCTGACGCGGCTTCTGACAGGGCGCATTTCGGCCACCAACCTCTCGGGACCGATCGGAATCGGCACCGTGGCCTGGTCAGCGGCCAAGTCCGGCCCGACGATCTTGCTGCTGTTCCTCACGATGCTCAGCGCGAACCTTGCCGTGCTCAACTTCCTGCCGATCCCGGCCCTCGACGGCGGACACATGCTGTTCCTCGCCGCCGAAGGCATCCGCGGCAAGCCGGTCGATGAGCAATTGCAAATCCGGTTGACGATTGCGGGCGTCCTCTGCCTGCTGTCGCTGATGCTGTTTGCCACGGCGATGGATTTCGGCCGGTTCTTTGGCTAAACGCCATGGAGCAGGAAATCGTCGCGGTCCTGTTCGATGCGGTGGGGACGCTGATTGAGGCGGACCCACCGGTCGCCGAAGTGTATCGGGCCGCGGCGACACGATATGGCTCGCTACTAACGGTCGAACAAATCCGCGACCGCTTCCGGCGGACCATCGCCGCTCCGCCGCAGCAGGCGGGATCGCCGCCTACCCTCGTTCGCCCCGCCACCAGCGAGGCGCTTGAGCGCCAGCGTTGGCGGAGCCTTGTCGCCGCCGTCATGGACGATGTTCCCGCCTCAGTCGCCAACGACTTGTTCGCGGAACTGTGGGAGCACTTCTCTAGGCCGACCAGTTGGCGGCTGTTCGATGACGT
>JAEZAS010000050.1 GCA_023430365.1 Planctomycetota bacterium | reverse complement strand
CCCCACCGCCGGCCCGCGATTGGTGGGTGTTGCGGGTGTGCAATTGTTGACGAGTTGGTTTTCAGTTTGTTAATATATAAACAGGTTGGTTGAAGTTGTCAAGTTGTTTATGCGGACTCGGTTGGGCGTTGGCGTACCCGGTACTGAGTACTGAGTACTGGGCTCGGAGTACGGGTTGGTACTGCCACCAGGTACCAGGCCCGATCCGCTCCGACTGAAAACTGAAAACTGACAACTGAAAACTTCCTCCGAACTGTGAACTGTCTACTGTCAACTGTCTACTTTCCCGAAAGGAAACCCCATGGCTCGTCCGTTCAAGCGCCGGGATCACCGGTTGGTTCGGAATTTGGACATCTTCTGGTCGGTGCACCGCGACTCGCTCACGCAGGATGAAGTGGCGGCGAAGTACGGCATCTCGCAGCAGCGCGTTTCGGTGATTGTGCGCAGCATGGCCGTGTTTGTGGCGCTCGCGCCAAGTGAGGAGTACGACCATATCCCGCAGAAGGGCCAGCTGCAGTACGGCTACCGGATCTGGCAGGCGCGCATGGAAGCTCGGCGGGCGAAACTCGTGAAGGCGTTTGATAAGAGCATGGAAGGAGTGACGAGCTTCGAGGAGTTTTCGGAGGATCGGCAGGAGGCGGGAGCGGACAAGCCGTCGCATGTGCACCGGAAGCAGTCATCGATCAAGTCGCAGCATGGCGACTGGCGCATTGATCGGCAGATCGAGCAGATTGACAAGGCGATGCTAGAGACTCGGATCGGCTGTTACGGGCGGGATTGGCTGGGGTGGGAGCAGCTCGAGAAGTCGGGGATGGCGAGAAAGCGGAAAGCGGAGGGCGGAAAGCGGGGGAAGGGAATGGGGAGTTCGGAATTCGGAATGCGGAATGACGGAGGGGGGAGTGCGGCTGTTGTTGTTTCGGCGAGTGAGGGGGTGGAGTCGGTGGTGGCGGTGGCTACTGCGGTCGTCGAGGAACCGGTACCCAGTACTGAGTACTCAGTACTGGGTACGCTGGCTGAGACGCCAGCCGTAGCTGAACAGGCTCCGGTCGTCGCACCCGTTGCCAACGTCGAACCGGCTCCGACCTGCCGCGATTCCGCATTCCCTATTCCGAATTCCGCATTCGCCCCGCCCGCTTCCCAATCCGCAATCCGAAATCCGCAATCCGCAATTCCTCCAAAGCGCCGCTCTCCTCCCATCAGCAAGCTGACCGGCAAGCCGGTCCCGACGCCCGTGCTGCAGACGCCGGAGTTTCTGCGGATGCATGGTCTCGACCCGGCCGACTACGGTGGCGGGTGCGAGGTGGATACGACGCCCTTGTGGATTACGGGGGCCCAGCCGCGCGAAGTGTTGTCGCGGGACGTGTGCGCGATGAACCGGGAGGAGTATCGGGAGTACTTGCGCGATTTGCTAAGTCTCGAGGCGCAGGGGTTTATTAACGAGGACTCGCTCGTGCCGCGGCATCCGAAGCACGATGAGTGGCGCGCTTCGGAGGGGTTGTGGGATGATGCTCCGCCCTCGCGGTTTGTCAGACGCCCTAGGGTGCGGTGATCGCCCTTAGCCGGCGAGTTTGGACTCGCCGGAAGTCTTGCGCGGGGCGATCGAGGGGCGAATTGGCCCTTTTAGCGACGGAGAAAGTGGTCGCGGCGGGGAGGGTGCGCGCTTGCGAGGTAGCTTGCTCTTCGCGCGGGGCTTCCGGCGAGTAGTGACTCGCCGGCTAATAGGCAGAACTGTTTACTGTGAACTGTCTACTGTTTACTCGCTCCGCCGCCTGCCCGGCTGGAGAGTCGCTTCGCGGGAGGTGATAATCAATGGCCCGCTTGGGGGCTTGGTTGTGGTTCGTGAAACGCTGTTGCTGTCAGAAAGTTTTGCCATGCTGCGTTGGTGTCTCTCCCTGCCAGTGCTTGTTGGTTTCGTTTGCGGTTCCGTTGCGGTCGGTGAGGACTTTATTCCTCGGCGGCAGAGCAAGCTGCCCGGCCCGCCGGTTGGGGCCGAGGAAGCCGCGAAGAAGATGACCGTGCCCGAGGGCTTTACGGTCGAGGTCGTGGCCGCCGAGCCGGACATCGTGAACCCGGTGGCGATGACGATCGACGAGCGGGGGCGGTTTTGGATCACCGAGAGCTTTGAGTATCCGCGGCGGGAGCCGGGGCCGGGGCGCGATCGGGTGAAGGTGCTCGAAGACACCGACGGCGACGGCCGGGCCGAGATGGTGACCGTGTTTGCCGAGGGGCTGAACATTCCTTCGGGCATTGCGGTCGGGCATGGCGGCGTCTGGGTGGCGAACGCCCCGGACATTCTCTTCCTGCAAGACACCGACGGCGACGGCAAGGCGGATAAGCAGGAGGTCGTGGTCACGGGGTTTGGCCGGACCGATACGCACGAGCTGCCGAACTCGCTCACTTGGGGTCCGGACGGTTGGCTGTACGGGCTGAACGGCGTGTTCAACTTCTCGCACGTGAAGTATCCGAAGGAGTCGCCCCACTGGCGCGAGGATCATCCCGGCTGGCCGCTGACGTGCGCGATGTTTCGCATTCATCCGCGGACCCGCGAGTTTCAGGTGTTCGCCGAGGGGACGAGCAATCCGTGGGGCATCGCCTGGAACCCGGAGGGAAGCGCGTTCTTGAGCGCGTGCGTGATCGACCACCTGTGGCACCTGACCGAGACGGGCTACTACCATCGCCAGGGCGGGCCGTATCCGCCGCACACCTGGAAGATCGAATCGATCGTCAAGCACAAGCACCAGATGGCCGCGTACTGCGGCATTCACTACTTCGACAGCGACGCCTATCCCGAGCAGTACCGCAACAAGCTCTACATGGGAAACATCCACGGCGGCTGCATCAACGTCGACAAGTTGCAGCGCGACGGCAGCACGTACTTTGCCACGGGCGAGCCCGACTTCCTGACGGCGAACGACGTGTGGTTCATGCCCGTGGTACAGAAGACCGGACCGGATGGTTCGCTGTACGTGCTCGACTGGTACGACCGGTATCACTGTTATCAGGACGCCAACGCTGACCCGAAGGGGGTCGATCGCTTGAAGGGTCGGCTGTACCGCGTGCGGTACAAGGACACGCCGCGGGTGAAGGATTTTGATCTCTCCCGCGAGAGCGACAACGATCTGGCGGGCCGGATCGGCGAGGGGAACGACTTCATCCGGCACACGGCCCAGCGGCTGCTTTCGGAGCGGTTGCTGGATGATCCGTCGAATCGGGAATTGGTTCGGAAGTTGGAGGACATCGCGCTAGCCAACGAGATCAAGCGCACCCAGCGTCTGCATGCGATGTGGGCGCTGGCTGGCGGCGGCTATCGGGATGAAGGCTACCTGCTTGCGCTGCTCAGGGAGAAAGACCCGACGATGCGGGCCTGGGCTGTGCGGACGATTGGCGATACGCCTTCGTTGCCGCAGGATGTTCTGACGGCGGCGCTTGCAAGCGTGAAGGACGAGTCGGCCGACGTTCGGCTGCAGGTGGCGATCGCGGCGCGCAAGCTGCTTGGCGATGAGGCGACGCCGCTGTTTGTGGAATTGCTCGCTTCCGCCGGCGATGACAAGCTGATTCCCCACATCGTGTGGCAGAATCTGCATCCGCTGCTGGAAATCCGCAGCGACGTGTTCATTCGGGAAGTCGGCGAACGTGATCTGGCGAAGGCGCCTGCGTTGGCAGCAATCATGCCGCGGGCCGTGGATCGGATTCTGGATTCGAAGTCAGCCGACGTGGACGCCGTGGCGCGGATCTTTGGGCTGCTTGTTCGTACGAACCCGATTCCGGTGGAAGGAGCCAAGTCGTGTCTGACGGTGCTCGCCGAGCGGGTGCAGTCGGGGGAGATTGACGACGACGAAGTCGTCGGCTTGGAAGAGCAGATGGGGGCGCCGGTGGATAAGATTTTGGCCGGCGATCCGAAGAATCCGCTCTTCTTCCCCGCGGCGGCATTGGCGGCGACTTGGAAGGACGAGGCGGCCGTGAAGGCGATGATCGGCGTGCTCCGCGATCGGAGCCATCCGCCCGCGATTCGCGTGCAAGCGCTGCGATCGCTCGTACGGGCCGGGGCTCCGACGCTCGTCGAGGACGTGCGGCACGTGCTGCTCGATCGGCAGGCGCATCCGACGCTGCGCGGCGGCGTGCTGGCGGCGATTGGTTCGGCCCGGCAAGACCGGCTGGCCGAGGTGGTGATTGCCGCCTATCCGCATCTGGAGGCCGACCTGAAGCCGCGGGCGATTGAATTGCTCACGCAGCGGGCTTCGTGGGCGGAGCAACTCGTGGCTCACATCGGCGACGAGCAGATTCCGGCATCGGCGGTGAACGTCAACCAGATTCGCAAGCTGCTGGCGTTCAACAAGCCGGAGCTGAATGAAGCCGTGAAGAAGCATTGGGGCTCGATCCGCACCGATCGCGACCCAGCCCGCGAGGCGGTGATCGTCGAGATGCGGAAGTTCATTCGCAGCACGAAAGGCGATCCGCACGCCGGCAAGCTGGTGTTCTCGAAGGTCTGCGGCCAGTGCCACAGGCTGCACGGCGAAGGGCAGGAGGTCGGCCCGGACATCACGTCGAACGGCCGCGGCAATTTTGAGCAACTGCTCTCGAACGTGTTCGACCCGAGCCTGGTGATCGGCGCCTCGTACCAGGCGCGGACGGTCATCACGGTCGACGGCCGGGTGCTCTCGGGTCTGCTGGTCGAGGACAACGAGCAGCGGATCGTGCTCAAGGGGCAAGGCGGCAAGCTGGAGACGATCGCCCGCGACGACGTCGAGGAGATGAAGGTCAGCGAACTGTCGCTGATGCCCGAGAAGCTGGAAACGCAGCTCCAGCCGCAAGAGATCGCCGACCTGTTCGCCTACATCACGCTCGACCGCCCGCCGAGTGATCCGGAGGCGCAGTTGATTCCGGGGACGCGGGAGGAGGGGAAGTGATTGCGAAAGCGGAGAGCGGAAGGCGGAAAGCGGAACGATGGGGGGAGTTGGAGTAGTACTGGGTACTAGTTGCTAGGTTGTCGAACTCGTGGATGGAGAGCGTCCGTGTCCGGCATCAAGAACTTTACCGACCTCATCATGTGGCAGCGGGCGAGGCAGTGGTCGAAGGACGTCTATCTTCGGAGCAAGCAGGAGCCTTTTTGCCGGGATCAGCGATTGGTCGTTCAAGTGAACGACTCGACCGAATCGGTGATGTCCAACATTGCCGAGGGGTTCGGCCGGAGTATGCAGGATGAGTTCATTACGTTTCTGGGCTACGCACTGGGCAGCCTCGACGAATCGCGGTCGCATCTCTGCGCCGCGTACGATCGCGGCTATCTGAGCAAGGACGAGTTTGCTGCGTTGTTTCAGGAGGGGACGGAGATTCGGAAGTTGGTGGTGGGCTTCATTCGAAAGATGGTGCTGCCGGGCTCCGGCGTGAAACACGTGAGGCCGCACGACGATTGGACTCAGAAGGTTTGGGATGTGTATGAGCGGGCCACGGGAAAGCCGCGGCCCGCTCATATCCCGCCGCGGCCCGCAAGGCGGGAGGATCGGGTGCCGGAGTGACGGCAATAGATTAGACGGTACCCAGTACTGAGTACTGAGTAAAGGCATCGAGGTCCTACATCGAACGAACCTGGCAGCCCGACCGTTTTACGTCGGTTGCTAGCTACAACACACCGAGACGAACAACGAGGTAGAACGTGACCTACACCCTCCCTTCTCCCGCCGAGCGTTCTCGCTTGGGCAAGCGGGATGTTTTGTTGGTGGCTAATGGCGATTTGCGTTTGTCGGCCAATCAGAATTGTTGGGCGGCGCAGGCGGAGATGGAGGCTGCGCTGGCGAGGGCCGTGGAGGCCGCGGGGTATCGGTTGGTGCGGGCTCATCCGTTTAAGGAGAGCGAGGGGCATGGGTTCATTGGGTCGCAGAAGGAGGGGATGGAGGTCTTTCGGTCGCTCGATCCCGAGGCGCCGCTGATTGTGGCGGAGGCGGTGTGGCAGTACTCGCATCATCTGCTGCATGGCTTGCTCACGCATCGCGGGCCGATCCTCACGGTGGCCAACTGGTCGGGGACCTGGCCGGGGCTGGTGGGGATGCTCAACCTGAACGGCTCGCTGACGAAGGCGGGCGTGCGGTATGCGACGCTGTGGGGCGAGGATTTCTCGGCGCCGGAGTTTCGCAAGAAGCTGGGACGTTGGCTGGAGAAGGGGAAGATGCGTCACGACACGAGCCATGTCGTCTCGCTCGACGACGTGAAGCTTCCCTCCGCCGAGCGGAAGCTGGGGCGGGCTCTCGCGCGGGAGCTGATGCGCGAGAAGGCGATCATGGGCGTTTTCGACGAAGGGTGCATGGGGATGTACAACGCGATCATCCCCGATGAGCTGCTGCACCCGACGGGCGTCTTCAAGGAACGGCTGAGCCAATCGGCCCTGTACTACGAATCGACGCAGGTCAGCGACGATGAGGCCTGGGCGGTTCGCCGCTGGATGGAAGAACGGGGAATGAAGTTCGTCACGGGGCCTAATCACGAGGAGCACCTGACCGACGAGCAGATTCTGAAGCAGTGCCAGATGTACATCGCTGCGGTGCGGATCGCGCACGACTTCGGCTGCGCGACGATCGGCATCCAGTACCAGCAGGGACTGAAGGACCTGCTGCCGGCGAGCGACCTGGTGGAAGGGACGCTCAACAACGCCGATCGGCCGCCGGTCAAAAGTCGCGATGGCCAGCGGGTGCTGTACGACGGTCAGCCGCTGCCGCACTTCAACGAAGTGGACGAGTGCGCCGGGCTCGACGGCTTGATGACCTATCGGATTCACTCAGCGATGGGGCAGCCGGTCGAAAACACGTTGCACGATCTGCGCTGGGGAGACTTCGACGCGTCGAACACGGTGAAGGACTATGTGTGGGTTTTCCTGATTAGCGGTTCAGCGCCGCCGGCCCACTTTGTGAACGGCTGGGCGGGCGCCTCGAGCGAGCGGCAACCGGCGATGTACTTTCCGAGCGGCGGCGGGACGCTGAAGGGCGTTTCGAAGCCGGGAGAGATCGTCTGGTCGCGGATTTATGTCGAGGACAACCGGCTGAAGATGGACCTGGGGCGGGCTGAGGTGGTGGAGTTGCCCGAGGAAGAGACCAACCGCCGCTGGCAGGCCACGACGCCGCAGTGGCCGATCATGCATGCGGTGACGTATGGCACCAGCCGGGACCAGATGATGGCCCGACACAAGAGCAACCACATTCAGGTGGTCTACGCGACCGACGCGGAGTCGGCCGACAAGGCGATGTTTGCCAAGGCGGCGATGGCCGAGGAGCTCGGCCTGGAAGTGGCGCTCTGCGGCACGGATAAATCCGGCGAACCATGGGGGTGAGGCGAGCGTCGTAGTCCTGCACCCCTGGGAGCCCGGACGTGAAACGCCTACTTCACCAATTTGAGCGGCCGATCGGCGGCGACCTGGGCGAAGACCTGTTCGAGTTGGGCCTTCACCTGGTTGACGGTCTGGCCGCCGGGGATGATGAAGTGGGCCCCGCCGGTGATGTCAGCAACCTGCTGCATGAGCGCGGTATCGGCTTCGGCCCCGAGCGAGATGGTCACGACGGGAATCCGGGCGGCAGAGCAGGCGTTGGCTTCGTTGATGACGTGCTGCTTGTCGGCGGTTGGGTTGCCGGTTGGGAGCGTCGGCATGCCATCGGTCATCAGGACCAGCAGTTTCGAGGCGCCAATTCGGCCGTTGTTCTGGAGCTCGAGGCGGGCCTTGTTCATGCCGGCGGAAATGTTGGTGCCGCCGACGTAGTGCCCCGCCTGGCGGGAGCGGACGATCGAGGAGATCTGCGAGTATTGATTCGTCAGACCCTTCTCGAGGATCGCCTTGTTGTCGGAGTAGCTAAAGATCGACAGGGCGACCCGGTCGTCGGTGCTGTGGGTTTGCAGGAATTGCAGGAACACATCGACCGAGTCCTTGACGGCCGTGAGCGGCTGTTCGCTGACCATGTAGAGCAGCGGGCAGTCGTTGTAGGTGTACAGATCGGAGAGCACGTAGTTGAGCATCGTCTTGATGCCGTACTTGTTGCGGTAGCCCGCAGCGCCGACATAGGGATCGAGCTTCACGTACATGATGTAGCTGTCCCACGAACCCGACGGGAGCGGCCAGGCGACACTGTTCATGCCGAAGTGGGATTTGATCGAGCTGCTGCTGGTCAGCAGGTTGCCATAGGAGACCGGGTTCCATTGCATGTTGCCGAACGAGGGAGACCCGAGCTGCTGATAGATCTGCAGCAGGTTGGCTTCGACGGCGCTCTGACCGATGTTGCCAATGGCGCGGAACTGACTGTCCCAGTTCATCGAGCCGGAGTAGTCGAGGGCCAGGGCGATGTCGCGCGGTTGGTAAGTGGCAATGGCCGAGGCCTTGGCGTCGAACGAATTGCGGCCCAGGACCCGCCCAAAGAACATCGGCTGGGCGGTGTCGGTCGTGGTGACGCGGATGGCGTTCGGAACGGTCCCGCCAAGGGAGAACGCGCGGGTGGTGCTGTTCCACATGCCGAACTCGATGTTGGCATTCGAGGCGGCGAGGGTCCGGCCCCCGACCTTGTTCTTGCCCAGGTATTCAATCGCTTCCGCCCGCGCGGGTGCGACGCCTTTGACGAGTTCGCCCGCGCCCGCGAGGGCCGCGGCATCGGTGGCCCGCTGGATTTCGGTGCGGCAGTTGACCATGTAGCCGACGTCGACGCCGAAGGCCACCATCCCCAGCAGCACCACGAGCAGCACACAGGTGAGCACCAGGATGTTGCCGCGGCGGCGAGCAAGTCGCCGCAGAGCGGTCGAGACGACAGTCACTTTGCGTACGCTTTTGAAACCGGAAGAGATGAATTCCGAGACCATAGCCAAGCCTTTCTGGCACTTCGCCAAGGGCAGTTTGACGAGCAGCCTGCGCGCAAATGCAATGCGGGCTGTACGGAAACCTATGTCATTTTTCCGGGGATGACCGCCACTAGCACGAATTGTCGCGAGCTATCCTTGCTCAGACTTCCGCCGGGCGAGCGATTGGGCCGCTGGCGCCGAAGTCACGGCTTTTAACGTCCGGAGCGATTGCGATGATGACACAGGCCTCGATCCGTCGTTCGACGTGGTATGACGCCCGCCGCTGGGTGGCTGGAATGCTCGTTGCGATGTTGGTCGCACCGACGCTGTTTGCCGCGGGACGCGCGACTCCCACGATGGCGCAGGTCGAAAAGGTGGTCGCCGAGGAACTGGCGAAGAAGCGCGACTATCAGCCGGGGGATTTGATCTCGCGCGCCGACGTGGAACCGATCTTCAATCGGCTGATGGAAATGGGGATGCAGCCGTTCGACCCCGAAACGCTCTACAACCAGTTTCTGCCGTACAACTCGTTCCTCGTGACGGAAATGTCGACGGCCGCGGGACGGAAGTTCATGCGGAAGGTTTCGAAGTATCCGGACGTGTACGATCGTCTCGAGCGGCTGAGCTGGATGCCCGCCGGACGGGAGTTGATTCGTGAGCTGACCCAGCGAGGCGATGGCCCCGAGGTGCTGCAAACCCTGACGACCCCGGCCGGCGCCAAGGCGGTGGAGCAGATCATGGCGGGGGACGTTCGGGGAGCCAACTTCGCTCTGCCGACAGGGCACATCCACACGGCGGAGCAATTGCTCGAACGATTACGTGAGGCCCATACGCCCAAAGGCGGTAGCCAGGCCAACCGCAGCTGAGTCGGGCGGAGAGATCGGAACCGGGCGGCATCGTCCGGGTTCGGAACCGTGGCGCCCGAAGCGTGGGCGACCGCTGGAAAGGTTAGTAAGTCGGGGCGACAGGATTCGAACCTGCGACCTCCTGGTCCCAAACCAGGCGCTCTAGCCAAGCTGAGCTACGCCCCGATCGTCTAACCTGCGAGGCAACAACCACTTAGGTTGTGCCCAATGGAATTGCGGCTGGGTGACTGACTGGAGGATGAGACACGCTCCGCCGCAGAAGGTTCAATGCTAACGGCCATTGGCCGCGGGGGCAATTCCCCGTCGCAGCCTGGACGACCGTTCTTGGGACGATCGCTATCCGGTTCGCCGGCCCGGCTTGGTGTCGCCGTCGGTGAGTTGGTCCCGCAGGCGATCGAAGTCGTCGTGGCTCTGGAAGTGGATCACGATCTTGCCGCGTCCCTTCGAGCCGGGGCGGATCTCGACCTTGGTGCCGAGCGCCATCCGGAACTCTTGCTCGAGAGCGGCAACCTGCTCGCTGCGGGACTTCTTCTTTTTGGGAACCCCCGGCACGCTGCCGGCGATGGCAACGGTCTCTTCCTCAGCGAGTCGTTCGGCGACCTGGCGTTCGACATCGCGGACGCTCAGGCCGTCGCGGCTGATGCGAGCGCAGAAGTCCTTCTGCTCGCGCTCGTCGCCGAGCGGCAGCAGCGCCCGCGCGTGACCCGCGGTGATCTCGCCCGTCCGCAACGAGTCGAGCACGCTCTTGGGCAGTTCGAGCAGGCGCATCAGGTTGGCGATGGTGGAGCGATCGATCTTCAACCGCTTGGCCAGGTCTTCCTGCGTGCAGCGGTGCTCGTCGAGGTAGCGCTTGAACGAGAGAGCCTTTTCAATCGGGTTCAGGTCCTTGCGTTGCAGGTTCTCGACGATGGCGAGTTCGGCGACCAGGCGATCGTCGGCTTCGCGCACTCGGGCGGGAACGGTCTCCCAACCGGCCAGGCGAGCTGCGCGCAAGCGACGTTCGCCCGAGATGAGTTGATAGCGGCCATCGACGATGCGCACGAGAATCGGCTGGAGCATGTCGTGCTCCTTGAGACTCTCGGCGAGGGAAGCGATCTCCGCCTCGCTGAACTCGCGCCGGGGCTGGAACGGGTTGTCTTCGACTTCGTAGACGTTGAGCTGCACGAGACCGGCTGGATCGTCCCCTGCCTCGTCGGCGAGTGTGGTCTCGGGAGCGATCTTCACCGTCGGTGGGGGCGGAGCGGGCTGGAAGGACCGCGGTTCCGGCATCGCGGGCCCTGGCAGGTCGGCGCCGATCGCGGCGGCCCCTTCGTCCATCGGCGTTCCCAGCAGCGCGGCCAGTCCTCGGCCAAGTCGTCGGTCCTTACTCACGTTCGAGTACCTCCATGCAGAGTTCGATATAGGCGCGGCTGCCACGTGCCCGTGGCGCATAGTCCATGACCGATGTGCCGTGGCTCGGGGCCTCGGCGACGGCCACGTCGCGGGGAATGACGGTGTCGAAGACGATCTCCCCAAAGAAGTCGCGCACCTCGGCGTCGACTTCGTGGGTCAACTCCAGGCTGGAGTCGTACATGGTCAGCACGATCCCGCCGAACTCCAGTCGGCCGGGAAAGCGTTGCATGACCGAGCGAATGACGTGAATCATTTGGGTCAGCCCTTCCATGGCGAAGTACTCGCACTGGATGGGCATGAGCACCTCCGTCGAAGCGGAGAGCGCCGTTTGGGTCAAGGTTCCCAGGGAAGGAGGGCAGTCGATCAGGACGATGTCGTATCCCTCCAGTTCGCCGAGCAGGTGCTGTCGAAGCGTGGCCGCCTCGCTGTCGTCGGACCTTGCCAGGGAGTCGACGTCTTGAAACGATCGGCTGCCGGGGAGTAGTTGCAGCCCGGCCAGACTGGTCTCCAGGACCGAATCATGCACCGGCTTGCGGAGCACAAGAGGATGCCGAGGCGCCGGCTTGCTGCCCAGTCCGGAGGTGGCGTTGCACTGGGGATCGAGATCGATGAGCAGCGTCCGCTGGCCCGCCTTCGCGCAGCCCGCGGCCAGGTTGATGGCGGTGGTCGTCTTGCCCACTCCACCCTTCTGGTTTGCAACGCACAGAATCCGACCCACCTCGTTGGCCTCCTTGCCTGACGGGAATGCGACCTAGCGCGGGGCGATTCTACGAGTCGAGTGAAAGCAGCGGAATGTCAGATTTCGCTGCCTTCCTATAGGGCAGGCGCCGTCCAGCAGGCCGTTTCACGTGGAACAGCGGCATCAAATTGCCCGTTTCACGTGAAACTCCCAGGTTCTG
Organism: Planctomycetota bacterium; assembly: GCA_023430365.1. GTDB lineage: Bacteria > Planctomycetota > Planctomycetia > Pirellulales > Pirellulaceae > JAEZAS01. Next base: position 17,086 of record JAEZAS010000050.1, on the reverse strand, counting down.
CTATGGCACGTACGCGGGCAGGAACGTTCAACCGGTCTGGTTTCACGTGAAACCCCACGAGCCCGACATGCTGGGGGCCGGCCTAAACCCGGTCTTTGATTCCCTGGTGGCCGTGGTGACGGGCGCGGTGGGCACAGCAGTAGACCTCGCCGTCCGCCTCCACCCCATGTCCCACGACTCGACACCCGCACTGATGGCATTGGGGGGCCAGGGCGTGGATCGCACATTCGAAGCTGTCGAACGTGTGCGACTGGCCATTCACCTTGATCTCCAGGGGCTTGTCGTAGGTGTTGCCGCAGACTTCGCAGGTGGCCATGGCCTTGCTCCGTGGAGTGAGGTTTGAGACTGGCGGGAAGGTTCCTTGTGGCGATGGTGACCGCGTGAATTCTAGGGGGTGACTGGCATCAGACAACGTACATGGCATCGGGGGCATCGGCCTCCCGGCGCCGGAATGCTGCCAGCTAGGTACGCCGGTTGCTACAAACTGAGTCAGACAAACTGCGATTCTCACTTCAGCCGGAAAGTTTGGATATGCGTAGGGTACGCTCGTTGCTTATGACCGCCGCAGCGATTGGCGGAGCGATTTACTTCCTCGATCCTGCCCAGGGGCGCCAACGAAGGCAGTGGTTGGGCGAGCAACTCGGCCGGCTGCGTTCAAGGCTGCCAGGTCGAATCGAGGGAGGTCCCGTCATGCAATCGCTGGCGACCTCGTCGCACATCGACGTCGTGACCGTTACTGACATCAAAGCCCCGGCCGACGAAGTCTTCGACTTCTTTTCGCATCCGGAGAATTACCTCTGGCTCAGCGACATGGTGACGGACGTCTCCAATCATGGCGACGGCAGCTTTGCCAAGGACATGCTGATTGGAGGAATCAAGATTCAATTCGAGGAGCGGTTCACCAACGTCGAACCCGGTGTGCTGCTGGAAACTCATAGTCTGCCGTCCTCGGCGCTCCAGTACTTGAAGAGCCTTTGGTTTGAACCACTCAGCGCACAACGAACTCGCGTGCATCTCTCGTTTGCTTACCGTCCGCCAGCCGGAGTGGCAGGGCACAAGGTGGCGGAGATGCTCGGCATCGACCCGAAAACCATTTTGGAGGAACTGATGATGGCCGCCAAACGGCATCTCGAGAACAGACACGCCAGCCACAAACAAGAAACGGAGCGTGAAGAAGTCGACGCCCTCGACGAGGCGACTTTCCAGCCTCGCGCACGCGAAACGCATGGCGACGACTACGATGTCGAAGGACCAGTCGAACGCATCATGTCGCCAGACGAGATCGACGAAGCGTTCACCTCGGACCGGGAGCGGGCGAGCGTCGATACCCGCGACCTGCTCGGCGACTCGATGGCTGCCCAGACCGATGAAGACGGCCAGAATTTCGTCGAGGAAATTCAGACCGCTGTCACGGAGTCACCGGCGCCTGAAGAATTGGAAGCGGCCCAGGTGGACCCGCCGTCGCTCGAACCGGATGGCGACTCGGGAATTCCCCGACGGAAGCCACGGTAGGTTTGCAAGGAAAGGCGTGCCACAGAAGGCCCCGTACAGCGAGTGCTGTCCGAGGCCTTTTTGTTGTTGAAACCAAGTAGGAGGGCGGGCTGGAACCCTATCTCCCGACGACTATTCGAGCGAATGCACAACCATTCCGCCCAGCAGTTTGGGATAGAAGTATGTGCTCTTTGCGGGCATCCGCTCGCCGTGCTCGCTGATCGCACGGACGTGATCGACCGTTGCCGACATCACCAGAGCCGCCAGTTCGAAGCGTCCCCCCTGCCCCATTTGGCCGGTCGCATCGCGACCAACCTTGTCACCCTGCTGGAGGCCTTCGACGACTTCCTCCACCGAGTGGACGTACATCGGCTTTGGCAGATCGCGGAGACCGAGCAGGTTCTCCATGACCAAACGATGCAGGATCGAGACGCCGAGGCTCTGCCAGTCGTCGCTGTGCTCCTTCGCAAGTTCTGCGATCTTCTCCTGACCGGCGGCGTTAATGGTCGCCAGGGTCCAGGTGTTATCTTCCGCCGTGTAGAACGCCATGCGTCCTTGTTCGCCGGCGCCTTCGATGTCGGGCCAAATCGTCCGGGCTAGCTCCGGCCCCTGACCGACGGTTGACGTCGAGAAGTACTGGCTCAATTTGTCCTGCAGTTGCTGGGCGGTGAGCTTCTGAACGCCTCGGAAAAGACGATGGGTCGGCAGAACGAGCAATCCCGGGTCATTCATGCTGACACACTGAGTCAGCACAAAGTTGGCCGGGTGATTGGGATCGAGCGGTCCCTGCTCCGCCAGGAAATCGCGATAGTTGCATGCGGTTTCGTAGCGGTGATGGCCGTCGGCAATGAACATGGGCTTGGCGTCCATGATGGCCGCAACCTTCTGCAGCACGCCGACGTCGGTCACAGGCCACATCTTGTGAACGACCCCGAGGTGGTCGGTCGCCATGAGCGGGGTTACACCGATCGTCGCTTGTTCGAGCAGATTCTGGGCTACGTTCTCCGGGTCGGGATAGAGGCCAAAGATCTGGCTGAGATTTGCTTTGGTCGCTTTCGTGAGCAGCAACCGGTCGGCCTTCGCGCCGGCATGGGTTTCTTCGTGGGGATAGATCTTCCCCTCACCGAACCGCTCCAGCCGAACCCGGCACATGAAGCCACGCCGGGTGAACTCGCCGCTCTCGGTCGTGAACGTCTGGTGGTAGACGTACAGTGCCGGATCGGGGTCGACCTGCAGCACCCCTTCCTGGCGCCAGTTACGAAGGAACTTGGCGGCTCGGGTGTACTTGTTGCTGTTGTCGTTGTCGCCCGGCTCTTCGCGGTTCAGCTCCAGCCGAATGAAGTTGGCGGGATGCTTTTTGTACAGCTCGTCCTGGAACTCCGGGCCGATGACGTCATAGGGTGGGGTCACGACGTCGCTCAGCGAACCGACGTGCCCCAGGTCGTACCGCAAACCACGAAATGCTTGAATCGTCGGCATCGCAAAGTCCTGGCTGATCCTATGCCCGCTATGGGCAAATCTAGGGAAACCAGGATTATAAGTTTTTCGGCCGATTCGGGCAGGCGGGGAGTCCCGTTGCCCTGAACGACTGCGAAACGAACGCCAGGGTGACGCTCCATGGCAACGTTCACTAGTGGTAAGTGCCATGGACGACGAGGCTTAGTGCGGCTTTTCGCCGGCTGAAAGCGGCTTCGGCGGCGCCGTTCGCATCAGAATGCTCAGCATCGTCATCCCTAGAACGGCGCTGGCGACCGAACCTGCTAGCACTCCGATCTTAGCTTGATCGAGAATCGGGCCTTTCAGAGCGAGGCCAGCGACGAAAAGTGCCATCGTGAAGCCGATTCCGCATAGCAGGCCGCCACCTGCTAGCATCACCCAGTTAACGCCTTCTGGGAGACTAGCAATCCGGAGCCGAACAGCAAGCCAGCTGGCGAGGAGGATCCCAACGGGCTTGCCAATCAGAAGTCCGAGCAGCACTGCGATGGCGACGGGAGATACCAAGTCGCTCGGTTGAACGCGAACCCCGGCATTGGCCAGAGCGAATAACGGCAGGATCAGAAAGGCCACCCAGGGATTCAGGGTGTGCTCCAGGTAAACGAGTGGTGACACAATCTCCCGGCTCGCTCGCCGGACCTGGCGAATCGGATCCAGGCGATGCGTGTGGGGATCGAAGTCGCCCATCGTCAGGATGTCGCTCGCATGATTCAGTACGTTCTGCAGCGTCGCCGGCGTGACGTGATTGCGCGCGGGTGTCATCAGGCCGAGGATCACGCCGGCAACCGTGGCGTGAATTCCGGATTCGTGGAATCCGAACCAGACTAACAGGCCCAAGATCAAGTAGGCAAGGAAACTACGGACCCCGAGACGCGCAAGAACGTGCACACAGATCAGTCCAATTCCGGCCCCCGCCAAAGCCCACCAATCGAGACCTGCTGTGTAGCCGACTGCGATCACGACGATGGCGCCAATGTCATCCGCAATCGCCAGGCTGAGGAGCATAATCCGAAGGCCATGAGGAAATCGCGATCCAAGTAATGTCATGCAACCCACGACGAACGCGATGTCCGTCGCCATCGGAATTCCCCAGCCACGCTCTCCCGCCTTGCCAAATTGGAGAGCAAGGTAGATGCCTGCTGGCACAATCATTCCGCCGAGCGCCGCTGCGATAGGAAGCGCCGCGCGGCGAATATCTCGCAACTCACCGAGGACAAGCTCTCGCTTGACTTCGAGCCCCACGACGAAAAAGAAGAGCACCATCAAGCCGTCATTGATCCAGTGCTGCAGATAGTAGTTCATCTCGAAGCCGCCGATGGTTAGGCCCATCGGCGTCTTCCAGAACTTCAAGTACGCATCGCTCCACGGTGAATTGGCGAAAACGATCGCGGTGATCGTCGCCAGCAGGAGCACGATCCCGCCAGCCGCCTGGACGTGCATGAACCGAGTGAATGGTTCGATCAGGCGGTCGATTGGCGCCGGCGATGGGGCGAAAGGGGACTGAGCAATGCCAGGTTTCATGATGGCCCTGTAAGTTTTGAGTAGGAGAAGGGCGCACAGCGGCCCAGCATGTGATTTCCGATAAAGTTGGCGATCGTCCAAGCCGCCAGACCCGCAAGCGGGGCCAGCAGCAGATACTTGTGCAGGTCCGCCGGAGTAGCGGTTCGCCGGTTGCCTTTTCCGCATGTCCAAGCTGAAAATCGTACCAGCGTGCAGCAAGTAGGCCGGTCAAGACCAGGAATACGCCAGGTCCAGGGCGGTGAACCAACCCGAGCCGCTGGTGAGAATAGCGATCGCCAGTACGAACAGGACGATTGGCCCAACGCCCATCCAAGTGATGCGACTGAGGAAATACCTCAAGGAGTGATCTGATGTAGGAGCCATTTCGATCTCCAATGCCCGCAGCATCGATCGACGACGATCGTTCGAATCAGTTAGGGTTGCGGAGCGGAAGTGTGCCGCCTTCCTGCGCAGAAGATCACCAACCGCCGCCGTTGGTGACGAAGAGCTTCAGATACAGCTCGTGCTCGGAGATCGCGTTGACGCGGTAGAGAACCATCAGACTTTCAAGTTCTGTCAGAGTCGTTCGGAACTCGCAAACTACCAGAATTTGGGTGAGCCGACAATCGCCACCGGCTTGATGGGACTCCTACAGAACCTCGACCGGATGTGTAGCGATCCAGATCTCTACCTGGTCAAACCGCTCTTTCAGTCGTGCCTTGTAATCACAGAAGAATTGCCGGTTCTCCTCGGTATCCGGCACGTCTACGTAGATGCGGACGAGATCGTCGGTGAAAGGTTGGCCGCGGTGGACGCTGTAGCCTTGAATGTCTTGCGTTTCCGCGGAGAGCCCACCGAATCGGTCCCTCAACTCGCTCAGCGTGTCGTCGAACGCAGCTTGTGGCACCGGTTGGCCACTATTGAATCGCTGCGGCAGTAACATCTCGAACCGGCGAAACGCCCTCGACATGTGTCGGGTCCTCCTTCATGCCGTATGAGGCAAGAAACATGCCTGTTCAGAACGACATTGGCCACCCTTCCGACGCGTTGATCGCCTAGCGACCGCTATGTTCCTGTTTGCGAAAGGCATTTGCTGTGAGAACGTTTTTCCATGCCTTGGATTCCTCTCGGGATCGCCGGATTCTGTCGAGTTGTTCATCTTCTGAATGTCCGGCATGGGGCTTGCATTTCGGCACATCGCCCGCCTGCGGGTTCGAGCCGTCGTAGATGCCATGGCTCGATCACCGGCACTTGCCTTCGACTTACCTGCTGTTCGCTACTTGTTCCACATCGAATGTTCGAGGGAGTCCTGCGCTCAGCTCATGCCCCGTAGGCCGCGGCCGATGGCGCGCGGGAACTGCTAAACTCACAATCTGCAACTATGGAGAATTGCAATGAATCTGCACCGCATTTTGCTCGCCGCCCTGGCCTTGAGTGTTTCCCTGGTCGTTCTGCCGGCGAGCGCTGAAGCGGCTCGCGCCCGGACATCGACCGGGCAGGTCGTTCACAGCCGCCGGCTGCCGGTGATCCTGCATCGCATGGTTCCGCCACAGTACGGCAAGCACGTCTACGCCGGACGCCGCTAAAGGCTAGGGCCACCGCATCGCGGGTCCATGCGCCCATGCTCGATTTCTGAACGAAATCCAACTTCGCTGCTTCGCTCTGTGCAAAGCCGGAATCACCCACGGTTCTGATACTGGCTTTGCGGGTAGTAGCAGCAGTAGCGACGAAAACCGTCGTTCGGACAGTCAAAGATTCTTCTGCCCAAGCAGTCCGCTCCCGCCGAAAAGGTACCTGCGGAACAATCGGTTTACACTTTCAGCTTGGAGAAGTGCAATGAAAAGTTGGATGGTTGCAATGGCCCTGGTTGCCCTCGCGGTTCCCTCGGCTGCATGGGCTCGCGGCACTAAGACGATGGCGGAGAATGGCCAGATCGTACATAGCCGTCGAGCGGGAGTGATCATGCACCGCGCTGTGCCGCCGTTTCGCGGTGTGCACGTGTATGAGGGACGCGTCGCAAAGCAGGCAGGTTCCGTGTACAGCTCGGCTGGTCGCCAGATGGGGCAGTAGGCGGTCCCTGAGAGCGCAAAGAAAAACAGCCCGTAGCAACAACGCTACGGGCTGTCTGATTTTCTTGACGAACTAAGCCACGCACCGCTTAGTAGCGATAGTGCTCTGGCTTGAACGGACCCTCGGGGGAGATGCCGAGATAGGCTGCTTGCTTCGCGGTGAGCTTGGTCAGCTTCACGCCAAGTTGCTCGAGGTGCAGTCGGGCAACTTCTTCGTCGAGCTTCTTCGGCAGCATGTGCACGCCGATATCGTACTTCTCCGGCTCGGTCCAGAGAGCGATCTGGGCCATCACCTGGTTGGTGAACGAGTTGCTCATGACGAACGACGGGTGGCCCGTCGCGCAACCGAGGTTCACCAGGCGACCTTCGGCCAGCAGGATGATGCTTCGGCCGGTATCGTTGAACGTGTAACGGTCCACCTGCGGTTTGATGACGTCCTTCTTGGCCTTGCCGGCCTTCACCTGGGCTTCGATCCAGGCAACGTCGATCTCGATATCGAAATGGCCAATGTTGCAGATGATTGCGTCGTTCTTCATCTGCGACATGTGCTCGCCGCGAATAATATCGCAACAGCCGGTGGTGGTGACGAAGATGTTGCCGATCGAGGCGGCTTCTTCCATCGTCGTGACTTCGAAACCTTCCATCGACGCCTGGAGGGCGTTGATCGGATCGATTTCAGTGACGATCACGCGAGCGCCATAGCGCTGCATGGAGTGAGCGCAGCCCTTGCCGACGTCGCCGTAGCCGGCGACAACGACCACCTTTCCGGCGATCATCACGTCGGTGGCTCGTTTGATGCCGTCGGCGAGCGATTCGCGGCAACCATAGAGGTTGTCGAACTTGCTCTTGGTGACCGAGTCGTTCACGTTGATAGCGGGCATCTTCAGCGTGCCCTGCTCCATCCGCTGATACAGGCGGTGAACGCCCGTCGTGGTCTCTTCCGACAATCCACGGATGCCGCTGACGAGCTCCGGATACTTGTCGTGGACCATGTTGGTCAGGTCGCCGCCATCATCGAGGATCATGTTCAGCGGCTGGCCATCGGGGAAGAACAGCGTCTGCTCGATGCACCAATCGAACTCTTCGGCGGTCTGGCCTTTCCAGGCGTAAACTGGAACGCCGGTCTTGGCGATCGCAGCGGCGGCGTGGTCCTGGGTGCTGAAGATATTGCAGCTGCTCCAGGTGACTTCGGCGCCGAGTTCCTTCAGTGTTTCGATGAGCACGGCGGTCTGAATGGTCATGTGCAGACAGCCGGCGATGCGAGCGCCGGCGAGCGGCTTCTGCGGGCCGTACTTGCGGCGGAGCGCCATGAGGCCGGGCATTTCATTTTCGGCCAGCATGATTTCCTTGCGACCCCAGTCGGCCAGGCTCATGTCCTTCACTTTGTAAGGCAACTTTTCCGAGACAGTCGACACGAGCAATACTCCTTGGGTGTACTGAGATGCGGGCCTGTCAACCGCCCGTCGGCCGGCTTGGTTAACCGCTAAAACCGGCAAGAAATGACGTGGTTGATGATAGGGATGAACGACAAAAGCAGCAAGTCGCAGTTTTAGCGGAGTAACGCAATCCGGATCGCCGCCTGAGGGCCGGAAAACCGCTGAGACCTTCTCGAAGTCGTCTTATCGCAAGAGCTTAGCGCGTTCGAACGCGTCCTTGGCGGCCGATACGAAGGAGCGAACCTTTACCTCATTCTTACGTCCAGGCGAGTCCTCGACTCCGCTGGCCGTATCGACCCCGTCGGGACGAGCCGCGGCAATCGCTTCGGCCACGTTCTCGGGTGTAAGGCCCCCCGCAAGAATCACCGGCAAGCCGAGAAGCAGGTCGCGGTCGCGACGGACCGCCTCCCAGTCGACGACCTTTCCCGTTCCACCGTAGGCGCCAGATGAATAGGCGTCCAAAAGCACTGCGTGCGGAAGGGTAGCGAGGCCTTCGGACGCATTGGGTCGAGCGGCATCGCACTGACAGAGGTACTCGCTGACAGGCGCGAGTCCCTCGTCCTTGCAGCGGAACGCTCGGATCACCTCGAGCGCCGTTCTCCCCTCGGCGGTTCCGGCCAAGGCGAACAGGTTACTCATCCCACTCAAGGCAGCCACCGCGGACGGGGGCTCGTCGCCGTGGAACTGAACACCGTCGAGCTGCAGCAACTCCATCGCTTGAAAGATCTTAGCGGGATCGCTGTTGACAAAGACACCGACGAGCTTGGGACGGTTTCCGGATCGGCTGCGGACCGACTGCGCGATTAACAACGCGGTCTCGAAGTCCACGAACCGCGGGCTTCCTTCAAAGAAGTTCAGCCCAATCGCATCGGCCCCGGCTTCGGCGGCGAGCAGTGCGTCCTCAACGCGGGTGATGCCGCAGATCTTCACCTGAAACAAGCTGAGATTACCTTTCCGCGGAATGAGTGATCGAGGTTCTCGGCCATAAAGTCGGCTGGTTGTTCCAATTATACGGCAGCGACTGTGCGTGTCGTGCGGGGCCCCGTGGCTAACTTCAAGCACAGGCAAAGGGGGGACGATACCAGCAGCATCCGCCACAGGCTGCGCCTGCTGCGGTCGACCCAGCCGAAGCATGGATTGCTCAAGGGACCAAGGATGGCAGACCCTCGCGTCGCGACATTGTCGAATGCCGCGAAATCCGCTGCGCCCGCCGCCTGGTATGCGGCAGCGGTGGTCGGCCTCGCCGCCTTTCTGGCAACACTGCTGGTCAGTCATCCGCCGATTGAAGGCTATCGCGTCGAAGTTTGCATTCGGCCGAGTGCCCATGCGGGCGCTGAGAGTGTTGGATCTCGAGCCGCGGCAATCGATCCAGCCGCGGTCGAGCAGTGGCTCAAGAGCGACGCCACCCTAGCGCAGATTGCTGGCCACGCAGAAGCGACCTCGTCCGCTGGTTCCAGCGGATACTCCGGCGATGACTTGGCCGCCTTGCGCGACCACTTGCAACTCGTTGCCGACTTTCGAGAAAACGATTCGGTCTGGACCCTTAGTTTTGAGGGGCGCAATCGTAAAGAAGCGAACCGAGTTGCGGTGAGCGCGGCCGAGACATTGGCCGCTTACTTGGACCAGCTTGCCGATCCACGGCCGACGGAAACGGAGATCGCCGCGATCCGACGGGAATTGCGTTCCTATCAGGATCAGGAAGCGCGGTTGCGGGGCAACATTGAAGACCTGCGACACGAGCAATTGGCCAGGACGCTGCAGCGCCAACCGTCTCCGCCGGCCGAAACGGCTCGGATGGCCGCCGATGTGAAGTCAACCGACGTCGACCGGCGTCGGTCTATCCTGCAAAAGATCGATGATCTCCGCATCGAATATCGTCAGCTCACAGCCACCAGGCTGGCGAGTCACCCGGCAGTTGCCGCGGTAGCAGGACAAATCGAGCAGCTCGAGGTGCAATTACGAGAGCTGCCCGATTCGCGCAGCATAACGCCCGCGAATCCTTCGAAGGAGCATCTCCCATTGCACGGCCCGTCAGCCAGCAGAAAGCTAACGGTCACCAACGCCGCATACATTTCCTCCCACGCGGCTGCTTCGAGCCCCATCGAAAATGACTCGCTAACGCGACGTCTTGATGAAGCACGCCGCCAATTACGAGAAGTCGACGAGCAGCAAAAAGGCGCGGAACGACGCTTGGAAACCGCGATGCAATTGGCGTCGACTGCCTGGCAGAAACAGTGGACCGTTGCCCAGTACGGACAAACGCAACGTGTGGGAGGCGCCCCGAATCAAAATGAGCTGCTCTGGGCGGGGCTTGTCGGTGTCTTCGCCGCCACGGTCATCAGTATCGATTGGAATCGGCTCGGCCCGCAGCGGGTGCTTGCTACTGTGAACCATGCTCGGAAGGCGCTGCCAACGCCACTACTCGGCGAGATTCCATTGCCTGCGGCCCGGCCGATTGCCAGAGAGGCCGCCATTTCGCCACTCAAGCTCCGCGTCATTCGTGTGGCTGAGTGGACGCTGATCGTAGCGCTGTTCCTGATCATTTTGGCTGCCGTGAGTCAGCGTGAGCTCGCTCGGCAGTTTGTCAGCGATCCGTTTGGCGGAATGGCTGAGGCGTTTGATAATGTGCGTGCCCTAGTGCGTTAAATGGTGTGGTCCTTAAAGCAATCCAGTTCAGGCCGTTTGCCATACCAACGGCTTGATACGGACTACGAATTGGCCTGATCTGCCGATCGATAGCGCTACCCAGTTTCACGAATGTGCGACGGAGAACCTCTCGCCTCCCTATCTTCCACCCTTTCCGGCAAGCGCTTCAGCGCTCGCCCAAAGTTGGCCGATGGGAACTGAGAAGGCATTGAGCAGCCAGCCCTGCGCTCAACCTTCCGCTAGCAATTCTAAGTGCTGGCAGGTGGATGCTCGCAGGGCGGCGAGCGATTAACGGATTGCGGCAGGACGCCGGACACGCAGCGACGTTCCTACAGGAAGGCATCATGTACGAGAGTTTCTTTCAGCTACGCCACCGTCCGTTTGCCGCCGCCCCGTCGCCGAACCGCTACATCGCCTTGGGACCGATCGAACAGTCGCATCAGACGCTGGCTCGCTGCATTGATCGCGCGGAAGGGCCAGGGCTGATTGTGGGTCCTGCTGGCATTGGTAAGACGCTGCTTTGCCAGTTGCTCGCCCAACAGTTCCAGGGACGATACCAGATCGCCCAATTGCAGGGCGGTCGCCTCGGCACCCGCCGAGCGCTACTGCAAAACATTCTCTTCGAACTCCGCCTCCCCTACCGCGAGATGGACGAAGGGGAATTGCGGCTTTCGCTGATCGATCACCTTTCGCCCCGCGACGGCCATGGCGAAGGCCTGTTGTTGCTCGTGGACGAGGCCCATCTGTTGCCGCTGCGGTTGCTCGACGAGATTCGCTTGCTGACCAACCTGGTGCATCATGGGCAACCGCAGGTCGGTCTCGTGTTGGCTGGTGGCCCGGCGCTCGAAGAGCGGTTGACCAGTCCCAAGCTCGACTCCCTGCAACAACGAATCGCCGCCCGCTGTTATCTGCAGCCATTCAACCGAGACGAAACCATCGCTTACCTGCGATCCCAAATCGAGCAGGCGGGAGGCGATTGCGACCGGCTGTTCACCCTCGACGCCATGCAGGCGATTCACGGCGCCAGCGACGGCATTCCGCGACTGATCAACCAGATTGCCGACCACGCGTTGGTTCTTGCCACGCTTACCGGCGTACGGCAGATTTCGCTGGCCGTGATTCAAGAGGCCTGGTCGGATCTGCAGCAGCTCCCGGCACCCTGGCATGAGACGAAGCAGCCTGCCGCGATGATTGCTCCGAGCGAAGGTGATAGCAGCGACATCATCGAATTCGGAATGCTCGACGAACCGGGTTGCTTTGGCGTCGGTGAGCAGATCAGCCAAGCCGAGCAGCAACTCGATCGCCTGGACCGCAACGTGGCTGCGCTCCGCGACGAGTTCGACCCATCCGCGGCACAAACACCAGTGATGCGAATCGCGCCCCAGCCGGGCGACTTCCAGCCGATCGATGAATCGTCGACTGAAGAGGAACTGTTGTTTCCTCCGGGCTCCGATCCGTTCGGCGGCCATTGGGAGGAAGAGGAAGTCGTTATCGATCGGTACGCTTCGCTCGAAGCCCAAGCCGTCAGCCATCGGCCTCGTGTGAAAAGCGAGGAAGGGCGCGAGATCGGTTCCGCCCTCGCGGCAATCGACGCCGGCAAGCAGCGCACCCGGTCCAGTCATCGCCGGGCACAGGACGCCTTTCCCGCAGCCGTTGCCACGGATATTGCGGAGGAAGAGGAAATTATACGTCCGATCACGCAGGGAATCGGCGACTTCAACTCGCTGATGAACTCGTTCGATCTCGATCCGGCTAGCGACCCCGTCATGCCGGAAACCACGATGCCTCTGGCTCCATCGACCGCGCCAGCGCCCGTGAGCCTGCGAGACTTCGCCGACGATCGCGACATCATCGTGATTGAGGATGGAGCGGCTACACCCCTGCGAAACCTCGCGCCGCGCGAGCAGAAGCGACAGGACTACCGTCGGTTGTTCAGCAGCCTGAGAAAGCGATAAGGATGCGGGTCCGCAATGCTCCCCCGGAGCATGCCTGAGAGAGGGCTGTCACATGTGAGTGCGAAGACGCTCACCCCGCCCTTTCTCGCCACGAGAGAACCAACCCATGGGCAGGATGCTCGACGCACTGAAGAACCTGGAAGCCGAAGAAGCGGCCAATCGAGCCGTTTCTACGCCTGTTCCCAGTGCGCCTGCTCCGACGGTCGTGGCCGCCACCCTTCCCGCCAATCCGGCAAATCCCGACTCGGTCGCACAAGGGGCCCGAACGATTGGAGCGAGTTTCCTCGCGAAACTGGCTAGTTCGCAAGTAAGTCCCGCGGCGCCGATCGAGGCGACGACACCGGGAAATACCTCGTCTCCATCTTCGCCAGGGATTGCCAACGCTGCGGCCACTTTGGCCCGTCTGAAAGCCAGCGTAAACCGGGCGGCGCCGTCCGTTCAGCCGTCGCCCGTAGCGGTTGTCACGGCGCCAATCAGCCCGGATGCTCCTTTGGCAGCCTCCATGCCTACACCCATGGCGGGAATGGCCGCGGCCCCGGGGCCTGCGAGCGAAGCTGTCGCAGCAGTAGTTGCCTACCCAGAGACTGCACCTCAGACTCCGATTGCGGCTTCGCCGCCGGCTCAAAGTTCGGCCAGCTCCGTCAGCCCGGCGCCGGAGATCCAATTGCCATCGCCACGGACGGCGAGAACACGCATGGAGGAGACGGTTCAAGCGGCGCTGAACGACCCGCGTCGCACGGTGCCGCTCGAGCAACTCGTTCGCCGCATGCGCACGGAACTGCGAGCCGATAATGGCCGATGCTGGCTCCTGGCCGATGCCGGTCAGCACCACGACTCGGCCGATCTCGCCGCCCACTTGGGGCCGATCTTCGCCTCGCAACTCGGCGAAGTGCTGCTGATTGACGGCAGCCTGGACTGTGCCCTGCTGTCGGCAGGTATGAGCTCGCTCGATCGGCCGGGGCTGGCCCAAGTGGCCACGGGGGCGAAGACGTGGCATAGCTTGATTCAGCCGACCGCCTGGCAAAACCTCTTTCTGCTGCCGGCTGGTAAAATCGTCGGCGAGATGCCTGATCCAACGGCGGCTTGGACCAACATGCTGTCACAGGCCGAACGCCGCTTCCGGCTGGTGCTCGTCGACGGTGGCGCCGCCACCGATCCGAGCTGCAAAGCGCTCGGCCGACTTTGCGACGCCACCTACCTGGTCATTCGTCTGGGAATGACCGAAGCCCGCCAGGCACGCCAAGCCATGCAGCAACTGCGGGCTGGTGGCGCCCGAGTGATCGGCTCGATTGCTACGAGTGTGCCGCCCATCTGACGTCCGGTCACGCGCTCAGAATCAGGCGGGGTAGGCTAATTCGCCCTGGCAGCGTATCGTGACGGCTGGCTCGTCGGCCGAAAATCCCGCTCGTTTCTGCCAATGAAGTGGCGACGACTGGGCCGCCAAGCACGTCATCACCCATTGCATTGCCATTGCGCTGAGGACTCGCATGCCACTCTGCCTGGTCACTGGGGGCGCCGGTTTTGTCGGAGGTCATCTGGTCGAAGCGCTCGTGCGGCGCGGCGATCGGGTGCGCGTGTTGGACAATTTCTACACGGGGCGCAAGCAAAACCTGGCTGCAGTGGCGGATCGGGTAGAGCTGATCGAGGCCGACATCACCGATGCGGCCGCGGTTGCGAAGGCGATCGCCGGTGTGGACATCGTGTTCCACGAGGCAGCCATCGCCTCCGTGCCAAGGAGCGTGGCAGCCCCATTGGATACTCACGCGGCATGCGCTACGGGAACCTTGGTGATGCTCGATGCGGCCCGGCAGGCGGGTGTAAAACGCTTCGTCTATGCCGCCTCAAGCAGCGCTTACGGTGATCAACCGACGCCACTCAAGCGCGAGACCGATCTGCCTATGCCGCTGTCCCCCTACGCGGCCGCCAAACTGGCGGGGGAGCACTATTGCCACGCGTATTATCACACCTACGGTCTGCCGACGGTGTGCCTGCGCTACTTCAATGTATATGGACCTCGGCAGGATCCTCGCGGACCCTATGCGGCGGTGATCCCAATCTTCATCGAGCTGCTCCTGCAGGGAAAGTCGCCCACGATCTACGGCGATGGGCTGCAAACCCGCGATTTCACCTTCGTGGAAGACGTCGTCCAGGCCAATCTGAAGGCGGCCGAAGCGAGCGTCGGCGGGGTGACCGTCAATGTGGGCAATGGGCTCCGAACGAGCCTGCTCGATCTACTCAACGAGCTGAATCGACTGCTCGGCACCTCTGTTTCGCCCAACTTCCAGCCGAGTCGGGCTGGCGATGTCCGCGATAGCCTCGCCGATATTTCGAACGCCAGGTCGCTGCTGGGTTACGAGCCGCAATTTTCGCTGGCACAAGGCCTTGAGCGCACTGTGGCGTACTATAAATCCCAGGCGGTAGGTCACTAGGCGAACCCTAGAAGCGCCAGTGGACGGATCCGACCGTTCGGCGGTTGGAATGTCGGTGTCGGTTCACAGTGGACGAACATTGTGCGAACCACCCCTGGGAGGGTATGCTCTCATTCCGGCGGAAGAGGCACCTGTTTCCGTCGCCTCTTTGAGAATTGGACGGTCATTTGTATGACCATTGCGCTGTCGTGTCCACGCTGCGGGAAGCAGTCGGGAGCACCGGAGGAATGCGCTGGCCAGGTCGGGCAATGCCCGTATTGTGGCAACGCCATTCCAATTCCGGCTCGTTCCGCACCCCCTTCGGCTACGCCTGTTCCTTCTTCCCCCACCGGTTTGAAACTGGTGACGTGGCTCGTTCGGTTCCCCAACGGTCAAACCTGGGGGCCCGTGAACCGGAAACAACTTGACGAAGCGGTCGCGACCGGGCGTTTGCCGGCAGAAGCTTGTGTCTTTAAGGGGGATAGCCAAACGGCGATTCCCCTGGTCGAACTCTACCCGCAATTGCGTGAGAGCCTGGCCGCTGCTCAGGCCCCTTTTTCCGGTCAGGTCCTCACTTCCGCCGTGCGTCCGAGGACGTTGCTCGAAAACTTGATATTCGGCCCGGAGATGCCCCGCTACAAAGCGGACAAGCGGCGCGAAATCTACGAAGAACGACAGCTCATCATGCTGACCTACGTCGGCATTTGGGTGCTGGTCTGGATCTGCGGCAGCATCCTCGCAGGATTGCAGGGGGGCGTTGAAGCCGGGATGGGTGCAGCGCTGGGCTTCTTCTTCGCCAGCCTGGTTCCTGTTGGCTTCGGGCTGGTGCTGCTTGCGGCTGGGTTGTTTGAGCCCGAATGGTTGATGAACTGCTGGGATGGGCGACGACGGCGGTGGCTTTGGGGCGATACCGGAGCCCGTTACACCTACATGATCCCCGGTTTCCTGCTGTTCATTGGCGGCGGAATGTTCGCCTGCTTCATGATGGCGGTCGGCGGTATCGGCGGTTCGACCCTGGCGCTCGACGAGAAGGAAGAAGAGACCAAGGTCGCTGAGGTCGATTTTGACCCTCCGTTGCCTGGCTATTCAGCAGCCGGACTGACGCGGCCAAACCCAAGTGCACAAGCGAACGCGATGGTTGCTGACGCGTCGATTTCGACCACGGATGCGACCCTCGCCGATACCGCATCCGACTCGAAACAAGAGACGGACCCCGACAAGTCAGATCCGAATTTTGTGGATGTCTCTGGCAACCCAGCAAACCCTGCGGACGACAAATCCCAGGATGTCGCCTACCAGGTGAAAACCCGTGAGGAGGCGCTGCGAAACTCAATAGCCGCCTACGGCCAACTCAGACAGCAATGGGATAGCGCCTACAATAAATCGGCCGATCTGTTGAAGTCGACGGGCGGACTGGCTTCCGATTCCAAGGGGGAGTTGCGTGTCGCCGACGAACAGGCGATGAGCATTGCCAAAACGCTCTCGGTCGCCAGCGACTCGATCAAGGCGGCTCATAGCGCGCTGAAGACCTACTGCGACGAGCACAAGGTATTCAGCGACGTGCTCGGTGGCTACGTCGAGCCGCCAGCCGAAGTGCCGGGCCTGAAGGAGATCGAGCGTCGCACGCAAGTCGCCAAACTGGCGCTGGCCAGCGGTGAGGAATTCGTCTTTCTCGACGCCGTGACCAAAGTCGAGCAGTTTGCCCGACAACGTCGCGAACTGGCCAGGTCACTCGACACGGCAGTAGCGACGAGCGCCGAATTGCAGAAGCTGGACAAAGACTTGCAGGAGGCGCGCAAGTGGGCCTACCAGGCCCGCCGCACGGTGGAGCAAAAGGCGAGTCGGGGCCAGGTGAGCCAGTTGCTGGAAATTTATCCTCCCGATCGGGAAGCGGTCGCTCGCTACGGCACGGCGACGGAGCAACGGGCCATTGGGATGAACCCGACCCACGCCTCTCGCTTTGCAGAAGCCAGTCGAATGTGGCTGATGGCGGGGGGCGAAGTCGAGCGAGCCCGGGATCGGGCCGCGAAGGCGGAGCAAGCCATGGCCGCCTACCAGGCTCGCTTCGGACGAGCGCCGAGCACCTC
>JAEZAS010000039.1 GCA_023430365.1 Planctomycetota bacterium | reverse complement strand
GTGACCGATTCGCCCGAGCGGACCTCAAGCGCCCGGCCACGGCTGCCGAACCCGTCGGCGGGAAACTCATAGCCGAAGCTGCGCACACCGAACCAGATCTTGCGTCCCAAGAGCGCCGGATCGTCGATCGCGACCAGCCCCGCGCTGTCGGTGTAGAAGCAAACACTGCTCGTCGTGCGCAACTCGACCAGCGGCACCCCTCGGCCAGTCGCCGCGTCGACCACTTCAACGACAAACGGCTCCGCAGCCCAACCGCCGGCGACCAGGAGCAGAACGCTGCACAAGAAAGCAAGAGAGCTGGTGGTTTTCATACCACCAGCTTAACCGCGCGAATCAGAAGTTGCCCGTAGGGTAGGCTTCCAGCCTGCCCGTGAGCAAATAGGTGCCACGACTGCAGTGCGACACTATGCTGCGGTCACGTTCTAGCGCTAGTCATTTCGTCGCAGATCATTTCTTCCCGGGCAGGCTGGAAGCCTACCCTACGAGAGCCAGTCGCTTTCATCGGCGAGGAGCCAGTCGAGATCGCTCTCCCCTGCCCGGCTCGACGATGAGCCCCCGGGAGCTACCGCCGACTGCGTAAAGATGTGGTCCGCCGCCCGCAGGTTCACAGCGCTCTGCAGCCGGGCGGTAAGCGCCGTCAATTGCTGCGTCACGCTGCCCAGCCGGTCAGCCAGGTTGCTTCGCGACTGAACCGCCGACGTTTCCCCGGCCGGCGATTCTTTCTCGCCGTGCACCAGGTCGACCGCAACCGCCTCCGGCCCTAGGCCGCGTCCTGCCAGCGTTCCCCGCCCCAGCGAGGCGCCGGCCGTCGTCACCTGCTCGATCCGGATGGCGTCGGCGACGACCGTCTGATTCGCCGCGTTCGTCAGCCGCACCACGAGCTGATTGCCGGTGATCGTGTAGGTGCCGAGCAAGGCGTACCTCGTGCCGTCGATCACCGTCGGCGGCAGCGTTTCCTGATTCACCAGCTTCGTGCCTACGAGCGAGCCGCCGTTGTACACGCTGAACGGCGCGTTCGTGGCGTAAGCCCGGTTGGCCGGATAGCTCGCATAGACCCGGTACGTCCCCGCCGGCAGCCCCGTGAAGTTCCAAGTGGCGACCGCGGAACCGCTGCCGCGATAGGCGTAGTGAATGTCGCTCTCGCGCCCGGCGCCGGTCTGGCGGAACCAATAGCCCGATGTCGTGAATCCAGCCGCACCGTTGTCGATCGTTCGTACGACCGCCTGCTGCGGCGCCGCGGCGACCGTGCCGCTGAGAACCAGGTCGTACGGGCTTTCGTCGCTGTCGTTACTAACGATCGACAGCGTCCCGCCGAACGAGCCAGCCGCAGTGGCGTTCAACCGCACGGTGAACGACGTCGA
Source organism: Planctomycetota bacterium (assembly GCA_023430365.1). GTDB lineage: Bacteria > Planctomycetota > Planctomycetia > Pirellulales > Pirellulaceae > JAEZAS01. The sequence goes on along the minus strand of JAEZAS010000039.1, from coordinate 1,655 downwards.
AGCCCCCGCCGCCAGCGAGGTTGTCGGGATGTTCGAGACCAGCGAGAACCCAGCCGGCAGATTGGCCGCGTTGATCGTCGACAGCGATAGCGGGGCATTGCCCGTATTGGTGATCGTAAAGGTGCGCGTGACCGCGGCGCCGACCGTCGTGTTGCCGAACAGGGCCGTCCCGCCGTCAGCCACAGATGCGCCGGCTATCTGGATGTTGATTTCAGGCGAGGTCGGAACTGGCGTCACGCCGCCGCCGCCACCACCCGGCAAAGTCCCAGTGATCGTGTACTGACCGAGATTGCCATACGTATTGGCAACCGTCGAGCTGCCGCGGGCCACGACATAGTAGGTTCCCGCCGCCAGCGTCGTACTGATCGAAGCGCCTAGACTGTTGGTCGGATCGGCGGCCACGATCACCGACCCATCGGCGCGCTGCAGCCGCAGTTCGGCGTCCAGATTCGCCCCCACCTGGGCGACGTTGAGCGTCAGATTGACCGCTCCGCCCCCGGTGTTGAACGAGAACATGTCGAGATCGCCGGCGCGCTCGATCACTCCCGCCACGTTCACGCTCGTGCCAACCAGGGCACTCGCCGTAGCGGCGGTGTTGCCCCAATCGTCGGCCCGGTAGCCAAAGCCGTTGTTCGTATTGGCCAGGATCGCCAGATCGTCCTGATACGAGGTCGGCCCGTTGGAAGTCGCTCCGCTGTGCCACGTGGTACGCGCCGAGTAGTAGCCGACCCCCATGATCGGCGCCCAGCTCGCGTTTCCCTCGTTGTAGGCGCTCACGAGCCGGCTGCCGCTCCACAGGCTCTGATGCTGCAGGCCGAACGTATGTCCCGCCTCGTGCGAAGCGGCTTCGGCCACGGATCGCGGGTTGCCATTGCCCAATGCGTCTTCGAAGACGTAGGCGACGTTCGAAGCCGAGTTGTAGAACCCGCCGATGTATGCGACGCCTCCCGCCCCTTGCTTGAACCAATCGCTGTGGTTGCCGCCGATCGCGACGCGCACGGCCACCTTGTTCGCAAAGTTGCCTGGATCGATCGTCGTGACGTCGATGTTGAAGGGCGAATAATCCTCGGCGACCCGCGCCCAGATCTGCTGGATGTTGGCCAGTTCGGTAGCGCTGAACGACGAGCGGTCGCCGTCGACGTCGTAGGCTGGCGTGACGACGTTGCGAAACTCTCCCCACGCCGCTTCGGTGTGGCCGTTGAAGTCGAGATAGATTTTTGCCGTCGCCCCCGGTCGGCTGCTCAAGGCGGGGACCGCCGTCAGCGGACTCGCCGCGGCCAGGCCTGCAGCGGAGTAGCTTCCCGCGGTCGGCGCCGCTTCGTAGCTGGGGATCGTGTCGAGCCCTTCGCCGGTGCAGATCGGGCAGTGGCAGGCGCCGCTGCCGTGGCTGAGCGTGAACTGCGAAGGGTCAGCCGAGTTGGCGGTCATCAGCATCCGCGCTTCCAGCGATTCGATCCTCAGGCCGGTGCGGTCAGCCTTAGGAGAGCGACGATTCGGTTGCTTCCGACCTGCGCGCAGAGCGATCCGTTCGAGCATGGATTGGGTTCCAAGAAGCGGCAGAACACCGCTGAAGAGGGCCTCGAGTCCGTCCCATCGCCTGTATCCGTACGCAGGCTGTATCAAAACGGTCGGACGCGAGCAACTGAAATCTAGGC
>JAEZAS010000067.1 GCA_023430365.1 Planctomycetota bacterium | reverse complement strand
GGTCGCAGCCCCAGTAGATGACGAGATCGCAGCGATGGCGGATCTCGCCGAGCGTGGCCGTCGATTGGCCTACCTGCTGGAGAGCAAGGATCGCCGCGGCTCCTGCGGTGGATGCGGCCGTGTCGATCGTCCCGCCTAGCCAGTCCGCCAGCTCGCAAGCCGCACGTTGCCCGTCGGTGTTGCTCTGGGAAAGGCCATAGATGAGCGGGGCATTGGCCCGCCGCAAAAGGCCCGCGGCATGTTGGACGCCGGCTTCGAACGTCCCGGGCTTGCCAGCGACGCTTGCCCCCCTGCCCCACCGAGTCTGCAAACCGATCAGCCGCGTCCGGGCGAGCGGGCAGCCTCCATCGGCGGCGACTACGCGGTCCCCTTCGACGGTCACTCGGAGGTCGTCGCACACACAACCACAGACCGTGCAAGCGACGTCGTCAAAATGCTGGGGCATGAACGGTAAAGTGCTGCGGGAGAATGGCTTCGTCAGTCGCCAGCTTAGCCAGACGCGCTCGGTTGGACCACTGGCAGGTCTGCTGGCTGCAGAAGTGGTCGACCGTTTCGGCAGGGATCGATCAATCGCCAACTTAGCCGCTAGCAGTTGCAAAAAGTTGAAACTGACAGTCTGGACAATCGGGCCCGCATCCATCAAAACTGCGTCACTCGCATGCCCCATTGGTCGGATGCATTCCACTCGCCTGGGGCATACCACGCCCGTCGCTACGTCGGACCGCCCGCTTTGCTTCACCCATTGCGAACGAGGGCCGTATCGTGGGATTCGCTTCTCTCTTCGCTGCACGGACGAAACGGAACCCCAAACGAAGTCGGGCGGCTCGCCGCTCGCGGCCACTCGTTCTCGAACCCCTGGAAAATCGCCAGCTGCTCGCAGCGTTTACTCCCGGCAACATCGTGGTCTATCGCGTCGGCGCGGCTGCGCCGAACAACAGTGCCTTGGCAACCAATGGCAGCCCGGTATTTCTCGACGAGTACACCCCGGCTGGCAGCCTGGTGCAAACCATTGCCATGCCCACGACGCTCGACGGACTCAACCGCCCACTCGTGGCCAATGGAATCAACGCGGGTGACGGGTTCTTAACGCGTTCCGCCGATGGCCGGTACCTGCTCCTCACTGGATACGATCGAGCTCTTCCGGCCGCGTCGGGCCCGCTCCCTTCTCAACCGTCAAGCGCGATCAACCGAGTGATCGGTCGCGTGGACTGGCTCGGCAACGTCGTCACCAGCATGGGGCTAACCGACTTCACCGGCGGCATTCACACCGTCGCGAGCCCGGACGGCACTCGTTTGTGGATGGGTGGGGCGAACGGGGCTATCCGGCGCGCGAATTATGGCGTCAGCACCAGCTCGTTCGTACTCGCCGCCGGGAGCGATGAGGTTCATCAACTCCACATCTTCAACGACCAACTCTACGCGAGCACCGAATCGACGGTCGCTGCGGTTGGAACCGGCCTGCCGACGTCGATGTCGACTCTCTCGTCGCCGCCCGAACTGGCTCACAGCAATCCCTACGGCTTTTACTATGCCGACCTGAGTGCTGCGGTCCCTGGCCTCGATACGCTCTACGTCGCCGATGAGGGCGCGGGGCTGCGGAAGTATTCACTCTACGACGGCGCCTGGACCCTGACAGGCACCGTCGGAACCGCCGCGGACAAGTACCGTGGCCTGACGGCCACCACAGAAGGGAACACTGTTACGCTGTATGCCATTCACTCGGGCGGCACGACACAAAACGGCGGCGGACACCTCGTCAAGCTCGTCGACGCCAGTGGCTACAACGGTGTCCTGGCCGCCTCTCCCACAATCTTCGCCACGGCAGGCCATCAGACCGCCTTTCGAGGCATTGCCTTCGCTCCCTACACCGACAACAACGCACCAATTCTCGACACGTCCGGGTCCCCCTCGCTCACGACCATCACACAAGTAGCCGTGAACAACCAAGGCAACACGGTCGCAGAAATCATTGCCAGTTCTGGTGGAGATCCAATCACCGACCTCGACCCCGGGGCCCTGGAAGGGATCGCCGTGATCGCGACCGACGACTCGGCGGGCGATTGGCAGTACAGCCTCGATGGCGGCGCCCAGTGGCATCCGCTCGGTCCCGTCAGTCCGACTTCGGCAAGGCTCCTGGCAGCCGACGCCAGCACGCGCATTCGCCTGGTTCCCAATGGAACGTTCACCGGCGTGCTCACCGAAGCGATTCGCTTCCGCGCCTGGGACCAATCGGACGGCGTCAACGGCGGCCTGATGAGCCCAAGTGGTCAGACGGGCGGCGACAATCCGTTCAGCATTGCAGCCGAAGCGGTTTCGATCGAAGTTTTGCCCTACACCAACACTCCCCCCACTATCACTCCAATCGCCGACCAGTCGGCCGATGAAGATGGAACCATAACGGTCAACTTCGTCGTCTCGGACGACGGCGACCTCGACGCCCTGACGTTCACCGTCCAGTCGAGCGACGAAACGATCCTTCCCGAATCTGCCATCGTGTCCTCAGGCTCAGGAGCCAATAGGTCCGTCACACTCACTCCAGCGCCCAACCAGGCCGGCCCGGTGACCATCACGATCACCGCCAGCGATGGCGAGGAATCCAGCAGCGAGGCGTTCGTCCTCACGGTATCCCCTGTCAACGATCCACCTTCGATTTCAGCGATTCCCGATCAAGAGACCGACGAAGATACTCCCCTGCCCCGCATCGAGTTTCTGGTTGCCGACATTGAGCAAGCAACCGGGCTGAGCGTCACGGTGACCACGGACAACCCGGGGCTTTTCCCCGCCGATCGCCTGATCCTCGGCGGCAGCGGCGGCAATCGCACACTCGACATCCATCCCGCCGACCATCAGCACGGTTCGGCTACCGTCACGCTTACCGTAACCGACGACGCTCAAGCGTCGACAATCGTGTCGTTCTTAGTTGTCGTGAACCCGATCAACGATCCGCCCAGCATCACGTCGATCGACGATGTCACTGGCGACGAAGACACCTCGCTCGCCGACATTGCTTTTCAAATCGCCGACTGGGAGACCAATGTCGATTCTCTCGCCATCTCCGTGACCACCGACAACGATGCGCTATTCCCAAGTCAAAACATCGCCATCAAAGGAACTGGAGCCAGTCGCGTCCTCCACCTTCATCCCGCCGAAAATCAGCACGGGTCCGCGACGATCACGATCACCGTGACCGACGGCGTCGGCCACTCCACCAG
>JAEZAS010000375.1 GCA_023430365.1 Planctomycetota bacterium | reverse complement strand
CTTGTGAAAATCACGGCTGCGCCGAGTACAACACCTGCGCGCAGGCGTTGAACAGGCTCTGAACAGCCACCGGATTGCCAAAGAACAACCGCTCCGCCGCCCCTGAGCACTGGCCGGCTCGGGCGTCCGCAATTAAGAACCGCGCAGCAGCAAACGCCCCACGCTCCGCGAACCAGGGCGAGGGGTCGAACGCCCCTCAAGACACCAACTTTTCACAAGTTTGTCAACACACAAAGCCGGAGAATCACATCCGCCGGAAGCCCCGCGTGAAGACTCCAAAACGAATCGCGGGCCCCGGACATGGAGGCCAACGGGGCGCGGGCTCCGTCGCTCTTGAAACTCACGCCCGGCGCCGGCCCGGAGGCAAGTTTGCCTCCGGCTACTTCCTCTCTGGATAGAGCGTTTTTCAGGTTCGTAGTAGGTATCCGCAGTGCCGGAGGTAGTTTTGGCATTCCTGCGGCGTGAAGAGTTGGATGAGCTTGCCGATGGTGGCTTCGAGGCCTGCGACGGTACGCTCGGCCGCTTTGCGAAGCAGGCTCTTGAGCCTGGCGAAGGCTTGTTCGATCGGATTTAGATCGGGGCTGTACGGAGGCAGGTAAACCAGCTGCGCGCCGACGGCTTCCACCGCTTCCCGAACGCCGGCGACCTTGTGAGCCGAGAGATTGTCGAGGATCAGGACGTCGCCAGGCGCAAGCGCAGGCGCCAGTTGTTGCTGCACGTAAGCCAGGAAGACCGAGCCGTTCATCGGCCCATCGACCACCAGCGGCGCGGTCAGTCCGCTGGCCCGCAGTCCAGCGACGAAGGTGGTGGTTCGCCAGTGGCCATGCGGCACATGAGCCACCAGGCGCTGGCCACGCCAGGAGCGTCCGAAGCGGCGGGCCATCTTGGTGTCGGCTCCCGTTTCATCGAGAAACACCAGCCGCCGATAGTCGAGCGCAGCTCGCCAGAACAGCCAGTTGGTGCGGCGATCGGCGACGTCCGGCCGCTGCTGCTCAGCTGCATGCAGGACTTTTTTTAAGCGTGAAGCCCAGCGCACGCAGCGTGCGCCAGATTGTGGACAGGCTCGCCGAGATCGGCAACCGCTGCCTCAGTTCTTCCAGCGTCGCATCAGGTTGCTCCTGGACCAGGGCGGCCAGTTGCTCGGAGTAGTCGCTCAGCTTGGGCGGCGGACCTCGCTTGCCCTGTCGAGGCGTCAGCTGTCCGGTCTCTTCCCGCAGCTTTCGCAAATCACGCACACACTTGGTCGAGATCCGGTACTTCTCCGAGATGGCCTGCGTGGTCATCCCCAGGTCGTAATCCGCCAGCACACGCTCCCGCAGATCCAGCGAATAAGGCCGCATGACAGTCTCCTCTCCACTGCCATCCATCCTTACCACATCCCCAGCCGCCAGCAGAATAAGCTGGCAACCAAAAAGGACGAAAATGCTCTATTGGTCGTGGCCTGGCTGGCTGGGCTCCTCGGACGCCTCTCGGTCACCTACAGCCGACCTTCCGGCTCGTACGTGACGCTGGAATCGGCGTCCGCCACGCTGGAGCTTGTCCATCGCAGGTCGGCGTCCGGGCTGAGTGGACTGTCCCTGGAACCGAGCAGCGGCGTGCGCTGGAAGCGGTTCGAAAGGTCGTCCGAAACTCGTCCGTGGGGTGGAACCTTCCAGGCCAACCAACTGGCCGACTGTTTTGGCGGCGTGTCCACACTCGTGCACGTGCCGGCGCCCGTCGTCGCCACCGCACTGCTTCCCCTGGCCTTCGGAGTGCTCTCCTCGTTCCGCTTCCGCCTCTGGCATTACCTGGCGTTTACGGCGCTGGTCGCGGTGGAGCTCGCTTATTACTTGCGTTGGCAAAGCTAAGCGGATCGACCGGGTGGCATGCCGTCGCCGCTGCGGCGTCGGCATGTTTCAAGTGCGTGGAACTGAAGCGGAAGCAGTCAACTCGCGGATTGCATGCCGACGCGGAGTACCGCGACGGCATGCCACCCCACCTCGCGCCGGTTTATTGGTGAGGGGGTAGCCTGCCGGCGCTTCGGGGCTACGTCGCTGCGCTCCTTAGGCCTCGCCACCCACCTAAGCGAATGGCAGGTCGAGTTGTGGTTGGGCCACGCCCTTCGCGTTGCTCCAGGGCGTGCCACTCATCGATCAGGGCCGGGGGGCGGGCGATCCCATGGCTGTCGTTTTCAGGCTCTTGCTACGCCGGGACGTAGGCTAGGCGGAGGACGTTTTCGTCGATGCGATCGTGCGATACCAGGCGGAGCGGTGGGCGGGGGCCGGCGAAGTAGGGCGTGCCGCTGCCGAGCACGACGCCGTGGAGGTAAATGCGATACTCGTCGATCAGGCCCAGGTCGGTGAGGCTGTGCGCGAGTGTGGGGCCTGCCACTTCGATCTCCCCATCCTGCTCGGCTTTGAGCTGGCGGATCGCGCGCTCGAGATCGCCTTCCACAAGCGTGGCATTGGGACCGACCGACTGGAGCGTGCGCGAGACGACCCATTTCGGCTGACGTCGCCACGCCTCGGCGAAGGCCCAGCGGTCCGCGTCCCACTCGGGATGCTCGGCGTCCCAGTAGCACATCAGCTCGTAGACGTGCCGGCCGTAGAGGCTGCCGGTCTGGGCCCGCGCCTCTTCGATGAAATGGCGGAAGAGGGTGGGGCTGGGGCCGAACGCCAGGTGGTCGACATAGCCGTCGAGCGACTGGTTCATTCCGAAGACGAGCCGGGCCATGGGCGTTCCTTTGCCGGGTTGCGCGGGGCGATTGTCCCTCGCATCTTAGTCGGCTGCAATGGTTATTGTGCTTGACAAGTCGTAAAAAATTGTGTAGGTTTGGTGCGGCTTAGACCCTTCGCTGCTGTGGTGGCGTGGGGTGGTTTTTGCTGCGCGGAGGGCGCGGTTGGTCTTTGGCAATTTGGTGCTGGTGAGACGGTGGTGGAGGGGTTGTATTGGGCCTGCGAACCACCCGTTGGGGGTGTTGTGGATTTGTGTTGTGGGATGGCGATTATCTGTTGTGGAACTTGAGGCTCGGATTGGCGTAAGTTGCGGGTGCGGTGGTGGTTGCTGGGATTTGGGGTGGTGGCGTATCTGTTGTATTCGGAGTTGGGCGCGCCTCTAGTAACGGGGGTGGTGAAGGGTTGTGGAGTTGTGGCTTGCCACGCCCTTCGCTGCGCTCCAGGGCGTGCCACCCCGACATTGGGAGTGTCACCCCGGCTTTGGATGTGACGCCCTCGTTGCACTTCGGCAGGCAGGAATGCCTGCCCCACTCACTTGAAGCGCTTCAGGCGACTAGCAGGTCGGTGAGGCTTTCGAGGAGGGGGAGGGCGGTGGCGGATTGGAAGCCGAGGAACATGGGGCTGGGGTTGGCTTCGAGGAAGACGTACTGCCCCTCGGGGGTCAGGCGGAAGTCGATGCCGGTCCAGAGCAGATCGAGCTGGCGGGCGATGCGCAGCGATTGCGCGGCGATGTCGTCGGGAAGTGAGTGAACCTGAAGTTGTGGCTGCTGGTCCTGGCGGTAGTCGAGCTCGTCGGTGCGCACCTCGCAGGCCAGCACGCGCTCGCCGGCGACGAAGACGCGGATGTTGGTCCCCGGCGCCTCGGCTTGCACGGTGATCGGCGAGAGGCGGAGGTTCTGGAGCACGACGTCGGTGAGATGCTCGGGGCGCAATCGCTGCGTTTGATCGCCGCCTTGCACCGGCTTGACGATCGAACGCGGATGTCGGGCGGCAAACGCTTTCACCTCGTCGGGATCGTTGGTCAGTGTGGTCGGCGGAATCGGCACGCCGAGCGCCGCGACGCGCGCGAGTTGCACCGGTTTGGTCTGGTGCAATTGAAATCCCTGCCAGCCGTTGACCCAGCGGGCGGGCAAGTGGATGAGGAGCGACTCGAACAGGCCACGCGAATCGTTCTGGGCGATGAACGCCTGATCGGGATCGGGCAGATCGGGGCCAAAGACGCCAAAATAGTTGCGCCAATAGACCGAGCGCACGCGATCGAGCGGAATCGTTGGATGGTTGGGGAGCGTCATCGTTCCGCCGCCGCTCGCGGGGTCCAGCGACAGCGTCATGGCGCCGGGAAACCAACGGCTGTCGAGATATTCGGCTTGGAAGCCGCGCTTACGGACCGCATGCATGACCGCCGATGCGTGCTCGTCCTCCGCCGAGCCAAGAATCAGGACGATATTGCGCGTCATGGTGCGAACTTTCCGGTTTGCTTGTCCGTCGTATCACCGCGGGGAAGAATTTCCTCGGCAGGAAGTGCTGCCAGGGGCCACGGTACAGAAGGGGAGCAAGGAACAGATCATGTTACGGCATCCATTCTTCGGTGTGATTGAGTGCGAGGACAGACCGCACGGGGCGGCCTCGCTTGCGGAGGCGTTCGAGGGGCAGGAGAGTCAGCAAGCAGCTCATCCGACGCAGCGACGAACGTTTTTCGCCCAGGCGCTCGCGAGCTTGTTTGGAGCAGGGGCGCTGCTGCTGGCTGGCAAGCGTTCGGAGGCTCAGGACAGCTTCAAGCCGGGAGGGGCGGCGGGAGGCAGCTTCGATAAGGGCTTTAGCGGCCAGTCGAAAGGGAGCTTCCGCGGCGGGCTGGGCGGCGATTCGTTCGGCGACCCGGGACCGCGGTACAACGGCGGCGGCGGGCAGGTGACGACGTTTGCGCTCGGCGAGGAGGGTAGTCGGCCGCCAGGAGGCGTTACGACGTACGCGCTCGGTGAGGAAGGAAGCTATCGGCCGCCGTATCGACGCTACTACTATCGCCGGCCGCGGTATACGACCTACGCGCTGGGCGAAGAGGGTGGTCGCTGGTAGGGCGAGGCGGCGCAGGGTGGCTGGCTAACTGTCTAAGTCGGAGGGGCGAATTGGCAAAGGGGCAAAGAGGCAAAGGGTGGTGAGGCGATGAGGCAAGCGGATGGCGGGCGGCTGTTGAGCTGCTCCCTTGGCCCCTTCGCCTCTTAGCCCCTTCGCCCCTCCTCGAGCTACCGTCGTT
>JAEZAS010000036.1 GCA_023430365.1 Planctomycetota bacterium | reverse complement strand
CCCTCCAAGAGCTTGATCCGGCAATTCAGGTAAGCACGGTTTTGGATCGCTTCCGGCCAGGGCTGAGCCTGGGAGACGCGGTGTTCTGCTGCGTTGACTCGATTGCCGCTCGGTCGGCGATATGGCGCTCTGCGGGTCACTCCGCAACATTCTGGTGCGATGGGCGGATGCTCGGCGAGGTAATGCGCGTGCTGGCGACTACAGATGGACGCCAGCGGGAGTACTACGAGTCGTCGCTTTTCTCGCCGGCCGAAGCGCAAGCTGGCAGCTGCACCACTCGCAGCACGATTTATACAGCGAGCATTGCCGCTGGCCTGATGGTCCACCAGTTCACTCGGTGGCTGCGAGGCCTGGCCGTTGAGGCCGACCTTTCGCTGAACCTGCTTTCGTGTGAGTTAACCGCCTCTGGCTGAAGCTCCAAGCTTCCGCCAGGCGACTGAACCATTTCTTGAAAGGAGTTCGTTCTTGAATGCACGTAAAAAGCTCAACACGGCTCACCTGTACGGATCGCTGCTCGTGGCGGCAATCCTCGGGGCTCTGTGTGAGTCGTCACTGGTGTTTCTGGTGGTCGCTGGAGGGCTGATTGCGGGTGCGGTTTATGCAGGTCACATCCGTCCAATGGTAAAGTGACCAGTAGTGAGCCCGTCACCGGCGAGGTTTCATCACCCTTGCCCGCTAGAAGATCTATTCGGCCTGCCGTACTTGCGCCATGAACGCCGGCTCGCCCTTAACGTGATCGCCCAAGCAACAAGTCGATTACTTTGACTGGGGCAGAGGGCTGAGAAACCTCGTTTGTACTTTCGACGTCAAAGGGGATGTGATGGTCGGTGAATCGACAGGAGATTCTGGCACGGACTCAATCGGTCCCAAGAGCGCCGCTTACCGGCTCACTGACCACTTCACTCCCATCGACTGCAAGCAGTTCGTCACTCGCCACGACGGGAACTGCTTCGCGTTGCCCATTCCACTCCTGAACGTGATCCGTCGCCAATTGAAGGACTGCCTACCACGAGAGGACTACGAAGCTGAGCGTAGTTTTGGCGAATTTTGCGACCGACTCCATCTGCTGGGCTTCTGGAACAACGCCCCGATTTTCGATCCATATACGCCGTTCACGGGGAAGGTCCGGACGGAACGGTACGCTGACCGTAGCGTACCCCTCAGGGATTCTGGAGACTCTGCATGGGAGCGCCGGGTTCAATTGTTTCGCCTCGGTTATGTCGGCTGGCTGCTTACTAGCAAGTTGTTCCGGGAAGAGCAGGCGCGTCTACTTTCCGAGTGGAATCATGAGATCCTCCAGTGCGGTATCGCCGGTGTGGCCCAGCCGCCGCCTCATTACAGCTCAATCCAGGCGATTTCGGGAGCATACTCGCAGGAATTCTCTCTAGCCGTTCAGCAGTTCCTGGCCAGGTGGCGTCTCGTTCAGTTTTTAGCAGCCGATGTCCCGGTTCCCTTGGAGCCACTGACCAGAGGCTTCCTACCAGCTTCGGCAGATCGGAGAACGCGCGAGAGCGGCGGCGTTTTCTATCTACCCGATACATTTCCGATTCCGAGTAGAGACGAACTGCGAGACACTTTGCGCGACGGTCTTTCCGGACCAAACTCGGATCATCTTTTGGAATGGCTGGCGATTGTGCGCAGCACAGGCGGTGATGGAAAACGGATCGGAACTTTCGCGCGCTCTCGAGTTCTGTGGTGTTACTGGAGATCTCTAATCTCGCGATACGGCAACACACTAAGGCGAAAAAAGGAACCTCTGGTAGTCGCCTTCGCAGAATACCTTGCATGCGACGATGCCACGATCAAGCGGGCGCTTCGACTGATCCAGTCGCGGCTGGGACGTGATTGGGCTGAGCAAACTTAGAAAGTTTCGGAACCCCAAACCCAGTGCTGGCTGGAACTTCGCGAATTAGCGCATCTCGTTCCAGCAAGTTGTCCTGTTTGTCCTTTTGGCGGCGTTTTAATTTGCGGCTGCACAACGTGCTCGTTCTCCGTTGAGCCTTGTACTCCTGCAGCCGCGATGGACCATTCTTCTACAAACCCGCAGTTCCTCTCGCCAGCGAAGTTTGCTGCTGTTTGCGGATGCTCGCTCTCTACGATTCATCGCCTGCTTAAACGCGGGCAGTTGCCAAAGTATCAGCCCGGAGGCAAAGGCAGCCTGGTGCTGATACCCATCGACGCCTTAAGTCAGCTGTCCGCCAAAGATATCGAGTCGAGTTCCGATCGTTCGGACGCCAGTGAACGCTCGGCCGACCGTGACGAACCGGTAATCCGTCGAAGCCGCCCTCGCTGGCGCAAATAACAACTCAAGCCCAAGGAAAAAGGAGATGCCTCGTCCCCGAAAAAATCAACTGATTGTCTGCCGTTACTTTTCGTGGCGGCTCAAAACGCGCAACAGCTTTTATCACGCCGACGGTCGATCGAACTCCATCGATGTAGGGCGCCACAGTCTGGGAGCTGATGATCTACAAGAGGCCCTGCGAATGGTGCACGAGTTGGATCATGCAATGGCCGTCAAACACGGACTGGCGACCGGGCCCCATGTTTCGGCCGCACGACGCCTTCCATTCGCTGAAGGCCGCCAGAAGTACGAGGCGTTCACTCGCCGGCCGCGGGTGATGCGGGGCACAAGTGAGGCCACGCAAAAACGTTACCGCACCGCCTTCGACAAGTTTGAGGAATTTCTGGCGAGCCGCCGAATTACGACTTGGAACGAGGTGGACCGGCAGCTCATGCATGAGTATGCCACGCACCTCGAGAAGAAGGGCTACGCCCCGCAGACGATCCGGAAGGAATCGGTGACGCTTGTCCAGGCGCATAAATGGCTGCGAGACGAAGGTCACTTGGTCGGCGCGGAGCCACTGCGGCTGGCCATAAAGAAGGTCCAGGGGCAGCGTGCCTACTGCTACCGCGAGGTGGAAGTAACCGCGATGCTGGAGCTTTGCGACAGCAACCCCAAGCTCTTGTGGCTAGGCAACATGATCGTGGCCCTTGCCTGGACAGGTCTACGGATCTCCGAGCTGGCGTCGCTCCGGTGGATCGACGTCGATCTCGAGAAGCAGTGGCTGTCGATCGCCGACGAGTCCGGGCTAACGCCTCGTGAAGGTCGCGAACTGCGATCCACGAAAAACGGTCAGGCCCGAGGCCTGCCCATCAAGGGAGAGCTTTTGGCGAGGCTTACCAAAATGCAGCGCAGTGGCGCTTACGTTTTTTACGGCCCACGGGGTGGTCGTCTCAAGCCGGACACTGCTCGGAGGATTCTGATTCGCGAAGTGCTGGAACCGCTTGAGAAGCGATTTCCATCACAGCCGCAGGAGCAGGGATTCAAGGACGGGCGCTTGCACAGCTTCCGCCACTATTTTGCTTCGCTCTGCGCCAACAGCGGCGTACCTGAGGCGGTAGTCATGGCGTGGCTCGGCCATCAGGACAGCGAAATGGTACGGCACTACTACCACCTGAAGAATGAAGAAGCTCACCGCCAGATGGAGCGGCTAACGACAGAATCCGGCAAACGGCTCGCCGGTCGCGACGAGAGCCGCAATCATCAAACGGAGCACCCAAGCCGGGAAATCGCCGAGCAAACCACGGCATCCTGACGAATGGCACACTGAATGGCACATTGGCGTGTGCCATTCAGTGTGCTCGCCCTAAGAGTCGCCTGCGTCGCAGGTTACAAAAACGGGCTTCAGAAGAGCGGAGGGCACGGGAGTCGAACCCGCAACCGGTTGCCCGGCAACTGATTTCGAATCAGTCCGCTAACCATTCGCTTACCCTCCGGGGCTATTTTTAGCTTGTTCTCGCCGGGGCGACAAGGGACGGTCGGCCAACTTCCGCCGACCAGCGCCCGCTCTGGCGGATGATCGCTATGCGCCGCGTAACCGGTAGCTGAATTCGCCAGAATTCAGACCAACCAGTGCTCCCTTTGCGGGGCGTCTGAATTCCGGCGAATTCAGCTACGATCGATCGAAACGCCAATCGGCCGCTAACCGCGCGGCTGGTTCTCGAGCATGTGCTCGACGCCGTCCGCCTTGGCGATCACCACGACGCCGCCGTCGCTGACCGCAAAACCCCGCCGGCGGTCGAGTTCCAGGTCGTAGCCGATTTCGACACCCGGAGGCACTTTGACCCCCTTATCGATGATCGCCCGGCGAATCTTCGCATGCCGGCCCACGTCAACCCCTTCGAACAGGATCGAATCCTCGACATGCGCGTAGCTGTTCACGCGCACCCGCGGGCCGATCACGCAGCGTTCGACCAGGCCGCCGGACACGATCGTTCCCTGGCAGACGATGCTGTCCATCGCCCGACCTGCGCGATCTCCCTCGCCTCGACTGCCAAAGACAAACTTCGGCGGCGGAAGGTTCGCCTGAAAGGTGCGAATCGGCCAGGCTTCGTCGTACAGGTTGAGCTGAGGATCGATGTTGATCAGATCCATGTTGGCTTCGAAGTACGCGTCGAGCGTGCCGACGTCGCGCCAGTACGCGTCCCCCTTGCGATTCTCGTCCACGAACGGGAAGGCGTACACTTTGTGCGATTCAATGTTGTCCGGAATGATATCCCGGCCGAAATCGTGCCGGCTGCCCGGCTTGGTGGCGTCGCGGCAAAGCTGCTCGAAGAGGAAGCGGGCGGTGAAGACATAGATGCCCATCGACCCCAGGCAGTGATCCGGATCTCCCGGAATTCGTTTGGGGTTCTGCACCTTCTCTTCAAAGCCGACGATCCGCTGGTTCTGGTCGACCTCCATCACGCCAAAGTCGCGAGCCTCGATCGGGTTCACCCGCAAGGCGCCGACCGTGATGTCGGCGCCCACTTGCTGGTGATACTCGACCATCGCCTTGTAGTTCATCTTGTAGATGTGATCGCCGGCGAGGATCACCACGTAATCGGGACGCTCCTTCTCGAGCGCGTAGATGTTCTGGTACACCGCGTCGGCGGTTCCCTGGTACCACTGCTCGTCGATCCGCTGCTGCGGCGGGACCACGTCGATGAACTCGCCC
>JAEZAS010000199.1 GCA_023430365.1 Planctomycetota bacterium | reverse complement strand
GAACTGTTGTCCGCATGATATTCATGTGCATCTCGAGCTACTTAAAGTTTAGCACCTGAGTTCCAACCCTTTGCCCCTTCGCCTCTTGGCCCCTCTCGGCTTATCGCTTCTCGCTCTCCTCCAGCCGAAGCATGTCGGCCAGGCCGTCGGCTACTTGTTGGGGTTCGGTGGCAAGCCAGAAGGTGACCCAGGCGGAGAGGAGCAGGCCGAAGGCGATCAGGCTGACGCCGTAGGGGCTGGGCGAGCCGCGCATCGTTCGCAGCTCGACGGCCAACTCGCGTTCGAGTCGCCGCCAGCCGGGATGGTTCTGGTGCGGACCCGAAGCGACCAGTTGCACGTTGTTCCACCAGTTCGAGGGCTCCAGGTGCAGGTGAACGCCCAAGTGAGGCATCACGAGGCTTTCGGCGGCCCAGCGGGCTTCGTCGTCCAGTCGCGCAACGACGTCGGCCAGAGCGGGCCGAAGCTGTTCGAGCGTGGTGTTGTAGATCACGATCCGCGGCCGCACGAGCAACACGACGAGCGTGACCGAAAGGGCGTACAGACCGATCATCAGCAGCCAAGCGTACGGGCCAAACCGATCGGCGGCCGACTCGGGCAGGAACAGCTCCATCGGTCCGGCAATGACCAGCCCACAAATGCCAACCGACAGAGCGGCGATGTCGCGTCCGCCGGTCGTCAGAAATGGCCGACGGGAAAGGTTGATGACCCCGAGCAGCAGCAAGTACATCGCGAGCGGTCCAAGTGCGATGCAAACGTGAACGGGGTCCATGAATGTCCGTTGGGCTGGGGGAGGAATCTGCCGGGACAGCAGCGACGGAGGCGTCCGGATCGTGGCTACGGCCTGCTATGTACATTCTGCGCGAAGAACCGCGTGAGGGGGTAGCGGCCCGCGAATTAGCACATTGACAAACTATTTAATATTTTATATCATTCAGCAACACGAACCCTGGCCGTGTGTTGCGGTCGTGGGGCGTTCGACGCTGCGCGAGTGATATTGAACGGACGTGAGATTCGGCGGGGAACCGTTTTCGAGGCGATGAGAAATAGGGCCCGTCGTAGGTGTTGTGAACCGAACTCACAACCCACCCGCTAGGGGTATTGTGGGTTAGGGACCCCTGAAACTCGCAAATCCAGGCAAGGGAACATGTTATCGGCAAATCGCTAGGCTTGTGCCCCCTAGTAACGAGGTGTTGTGAGGGTGGAGCGAAGTGTTGTGAACGCTGAGAAGGGTTGTAAGCGTCTGCTCACGAGAAATCGGAGAGGCTGGATGGGTTCCGCGGGGTGCGCATTGCTCTAGGTCGCTGGCAGCGTGTCCCCCTAGAATTCCAGGACGTCGCAGTCTGGACCTGACGGACGACGCCGGATGCAAGGAAGTAGGACTCTCGGTCATGGTGAAAACCCGACGGCAGGAATTGGAAGACTCATACGACGGCGACGATCTCGACGAGCGCGCCGGCCGCAGGTCGCGTCGGTCGGGGCTCGGTTGGTTCCTGCCGCGGCTGGCGGTGATGCTGGTCCTGTTGGCGGTGTGCGCCTGGTTCGCTCCGGCGATCGCCGCCAAGACCGGGCTGTGGAAAACGATCGTCGCCACGGCTGCCCCGGACTACGCCGGCAAGATCGACGCCCGAGGCGTTTCGCTCGGCTGGCTATCGCCAGTCTCGCTCGAAGGAGCGGTGGTGCTCGACGACCAGGGCCAGCCGTTGGCCGAAGTCGCGAGCGTAACGAGCGGAAAGTCGCTGCTCGAACTGCTGCAAGCATCCGGCGACTATGGAAAGTTCACGCTCAACCAGCCGCGAGCGGTGGTGGTGGTGCGCTCGGATGGCAGCAATGTCGAAGACTTCCTCGCCACGCTGCCGCAATCCGATAGCCCGACGCCGCAGTTTGAACTTGAAGTTGTCGGCGGGCGGGTTGATGTGCAGGACGTGGTGGCCGGTCGAACCTGGACGCTGACCGGCATCAATTCCCGCCTGCTATGGCCAACCGCGGGACAGCGACAAGGCAACCTCAGCGCCACGGTGGCGGAGATTCCCACGGCGGGAGCGGCCGCACCGCCGGCAGCCGGAGAGTTGGCCGCCGACTTCACCTGGGAAGCGAGCGCCGTTGATGCAGCGCCGGCCGCAGATTCGGCGGAGTCTTCCTGGGGCGCCGGAACCGCGCGAGCCGTCGTGCGTGGCCTGCCGACGGGAGCGATCGAACCGCTGCTGCGACGGTTGAACATCGATATCCAATCGGCTGGCCCGCTCCACGCGGATCTGGCCGCAAGTTGGAAGAACGGCGGCCGAACTGCGGAACTCGACATTCGCCAACTGCGCGCTCCGCAGTGGACCCTCGCATCGAACCAGTATCTCGGCGGCGATCGCTTGCAGTTGGCCGTGAATGGCGGACGCGGACAAATCACTCTCGACGACGATCGTCTGACCGTTCGCGATCTGCATCTGGATAGCGATCTGGTCCAGCTGCAAGGGCAGGGGAGCGCCTCGCTTCAGCAGCTTGCGTCTTCAGCCAGCCAGGCGAATGCCGCAGCGCCGGAAGACCTGGCTGTGCGGGGGCAGTTGAATCTCGCCGCGCTGGCGACTCAGTTGCCGCAACTGTTTCGCTTGCGAGCGGATGCCCGGCTGACGGCGGGGCAGGTGTCCTGGTCGCTGGAGACCAAGCAGGACGGCAACTCACACCGCTGGATCGCTTCGCTGGAAGCCGGAAACCTGGCCGCGGAAACGGCCCGCGG
>JAEZAS010000141.1 GCA_023430365.1 Planctomycetota bacterium | reverse complement strand
CCGCGGGCGAACGCAGTGTCGAGCTGCAGATTGCGCCTCCGCATCTTTGTACCGATAATGCCGTGATGGGAGCTGTCGCATTCGAGCGGTGGCGGGCGGGGCTTACCGAGTCGCTCGATTTGGATGCCCAGCCGGGGCTCGTCCGGGGGTAGCGCCGTGGCGACAGCGCACGAAAAAAGCCGCGGAGTGTTGATCTCCGCGGCTTGTATTGCCTGGCGTTAGCCGCTTGCAGCTTGACGGGTGTTGGCGTTAGAAGATACCGCCACCGCCGCCGCCGCCAAGTCCACCACCAATACCACCACCACCACCGATTCCGCCGTTGCCGCCGCCACCATCGCTGGTGCCCATGCCGGTGACGAAGTTGAACGTGGAAACTTCGGTCACCTGCGAGAAGGTCGGCGAGGGCGAGACGCGGACATAGCGTCGGTCGGCCGAGATCACGGCGTTCGAGCTGAAGTTGGCGCCTTCCGGAAGGGCGGTGATCACCGGGCGATAACCGACGGCTCCACGACGGAAGAAGTCGGCCGGCAGTACGCCGCCGCCTCCATTGCCGTTACCCGCGCCACCATTGCTTCCGCTCGTGCCGCTCAAGAGGCCCATCGCGGCGGCGTATCGCATGGCTGCGGCCGCATTGTCCAGACCAGCCAGTTGCTGAGCGAGGACGGCGCGATTGACATCATTCTGGATCTTGGCGACCTGGGCCACTTGGGCTTCGGCCAGGGGCTCAGCGCGACGGCCATCTTCGAGAGCGAAGATCACCAGGGCGTTCTTGTCGCCGAGCGGGATCTGCTCACGAATGAGCTTTTGCTTTTCCGTGTTGTAGTGGGTGTAGATATCGATCGTGACCTTTCCGCTCGTCGGTTTTCCCCAGACGTTGCGAATCAGCACCCGGTACTCACCGTCGAAACCTTCGCCGCAGACGTAGGTCTCGGAGTAGCCATCGGTCGTAGCGCCCTTGTCGGCTGACGATACGTCGCCGAGCAGCACGCCGCCGGCCGTCGTCCGCGGATTACGAAGCGTGCAGACCGTGCCCGAGGGTTCTTCCACGGTCACGTCGACATCGGCTTCGCCCGTCCAAGTGACCCGCACGACGCAGTCGCGTTCCATTGCCTTGCGAACTGCGGCGTCGAACGAAGCAGCCTCGTCCTTTCGCCCTTCGGCGACCAGGCGTTCATGCGTCGCTTTGGCGGTGCGATAGGCGTTTTCGCCGATTTCGCGCTGGTCATTGGGCCACGATTGACGTAGCAAACCGACACAGGCCCACTGGATGCCAGCCATGTCGTCCAGACGCTGCGCGAGCGCGAGACCCTGGATATAGGGCTGCGGCATCGTGGGCGCCATGATGGCGACTTGCTGATAGAGCTTCAGGGCTCGCTGGTAGAGACCGCACTTGGCCATGTAGGAGGCGATGACCATCACCTCGTTTTCGTTCGAGGCGAAGTCGACGGCCGACAGCAGGGCTCGTTCGAGATCTTCCTGCGAAGCGCCGCCAGCCTGCATCGCCAGACCGGTCGCTTCATACATCCACGACTCGACGAAGCCGTTGCGGAGCGAAGCCTGGATCAGGTTGCTGACCTCGGCGTACTGCTTCTTGGCCATGAGTTGGCGAACCGTTTCTCGCACCGAAGCGAGGACTGCGGCATTCGCCGCGGCGGTGTCGCTGGCCGCTTCGACGACCTGCTTCTGCTCGGCAAAATAGCTGTCCCAATTGGGCGAGCCGGAATCGGTGCTCAGCTCGATCGCCTTCGCAGGCGCCGGCTTCTTGACCGCCTTCTTCTCGGGCTGAGGAGCCGGGGCCTTTTCCTCGGCTGCCGGCTTCTTGGCGCCGATCGACAGGTCGTCCTGGACGTCGAAGAAGCCGCCGCCCATGCCGCCGCCGCCGAAGCCGCCGCCGCCAAAGCCCCCGCCCATGCCACCCATGCCGCCCATGCCACCCATGCCGCCGTTCATTCCGCCCATGCCACCCATGCCACCCATGCCGCCACCGAGGCCGAACAGGTTGCCGTTGTTGACAATCGGAATCACGAGGTCGCCCACCGGATAGACCTTGGTGGTCAACCGATCGGGGCTGTTGGCGTCGTCAGGCGTGGTGATCTGGAGCACTTCGTCGTCGATCAGGTACGTCAGTTCCAGTTCGGCCAGCATCAGACGCAGGGCCGAGCGGAGCGAGATGCCCTTCAGGTTCTTGGTGACGGGCGTATCGATGCCGACCGCCGCTTCTTCCAGCTTCTTCGTGTTGATCACGATCGGAATCTGATGGAAGTCGGCCAGGTAGGCGATCACGTCCTTCAGCGGAGTTTCGACAAACTCCAGCTGCGTGTTTTCGTTCAGGGCCTTGAAGATTCGCTCTTCCGATCCGCCGCGGCGGGCCAGATCGACCGACGAGTACTTCTTGCGGCGGATCGTCAGATCCTCCCAAACGGCCGCATCGGGATAGACGATCGGCGGTTCATCCGGGAAAGGAATCTGCGAGAGTTCGACCTGATACATCGTATCGACGAAGGCTCGCTCCTTGCGGGCGAACACGGCATTGATCTCGCGCACGTTTCGCTGCAGGCGGCCACCGACGACGACCGACTCGGCGAGCACGGTGTCGGGAGCCATGTTGGCGATTTCGGGAATCACTTCCAGATCGGCAACTTCGTAGCGACCTTCAGCCATCAGCGAGTTGAAGCGATCCATGATCTGCTTCAGCCGCTGTTCGCGGAGAACCAGATCCTGGTTGATGCGCGACAGCTCATCGGCGGCCGCGCGGGCCGCTTCAGCGCGAGCGCGATCTTCAGCCACTTCCACTGCCAGGCGGCGAGTTTCGCGAATGGCGAACTCGATCTGGTCGCGGAGCTGACGACGAACTTCGGCCGACAGACGGGGCACACGCTCCACTTGTTCGAGCAAGAGCTTGAGGTCTTGTTCGGCGCGAACCGGGTCCTGGCCCATCAGGCCGCGAGCTTCGTTCAGCCCGTTGGCGACTTCCGCTTGGATGCGCTGGCTGATCAGGATCTCTTCTTGAATCGTCGGAGGCAGGATGCTGCCTTCGGCCAGTTCTTCCGCGAGCAGGCTGCCGGGAGCCGGAGCTGCGGCGGCTGCGGGAGCGACGAGCGACAGATCGGCTTCGCCGCCGCGGGCTGGCGGAGCAGAGACCGCGGGAGCGGCCGAACCCACCGGAGGCAGGACCGCCGGCGGAGCCGAGGCGCGAGCCGTGGCCGCTTCGCGAAGGGCGATGGCCGTTGGATTGCGAGGATCGCGTTCGAGCGCGGCGTTGGCCGCAACGCGAGCGCCTTGGTTGTTGCCGCTGGCGAGAGCTTCGTGACCGAGCTTGACCAGTTGGTCAGCGCTTTGCATGGTCACCAGGGCCGCTTCGCGAAGGCCAGCCGAGCCCACGGTGGGGAGCGTCAGGCCCTTGTCGGCCTGAGCCAGGCCCACAAGCTTCGGCAGGAAAGCGAAGTCTTCGCTCGGGCGTTCCGCCGTAGCGGTCCAGGCCAGCGTCACCGGCTTGCCGTTGACTTCGGCGGTCAGGCTGATGTTCGCTGGCTCGTTCGAATCGAGTCGACCGATCAGCACGGTGTCGCGGTCGGTGCGGAGCGGGGGAACCGGCACCGGATAGGCTTCGACCATCGATTCCGGCAGGCGGACCTCATCGGGCCAAACCACCGTCGAATTGACCGAACCGGCGAGGATCGTGCCGGCCGTGGCGGCCGACTGCGGAGCGGCGGAATCGACGTGCACAAAGCCACCGGTCTGATTCGCCAGCGTCGCGAGCAACTGTACGTTGCGCTCTTGTCCGATCACATAGCTCGAGACCGAAACGCGCTTCTTGGCCAGGTCATCGACCAAGGCGGCGAACGCATTGGGGGGCAGGGTGTTGGCCTTGCTCATGCCGTCGCCGATGTAGATCACGGTTGCGGGCGCCGTGCCATCGAGGGCGGTGAGGGCGGTTCGCAGACCAGCCTCCATATCGGTGGCGCCTAGCGGAGCACGCTGCTGCAACTTGGCGAGGCCAGCCTTCATCTCTTCGCTGCCGGGGGCGGCGAAGGCAGCCGTCATCGGGACGGCTTTCATGTCGACGGCCATGAGCATCACACGATCGCTGGGCGAAAGTCCGCCGAGGAGCGAGTTCAGCGCCGTCAGGGCATCGGCGCGATACGGACCGGCCTGGCTGGCCGACGTATCAAACAGCACGACCACATCGTGCGGCTGCGCAAGGTCGATATTGACCTTTGGCATCAGGCTGAGCGCGAAATACGTTTCGCCGGTTGGCGTTTCGTAAGTCGCGAGACGAGCGGCCTCAACGCTCGCAGCCGGGGGTGCCGCCGCTGCGCTTGCGGCGAGTGCCAGCACGAGGGCTGGCGAGAGAGCCAGTGCAAACTGACTGCGCTTGGACATAGAAACACTCCACACAGATGTGACAAGATTGAGCTTTTCCTGTTCCGTGGAGAAAAGCCCAATGAGCCGCCCCTGACTCGGGCCCAGCAGACTGATGCTGCCAGCCGCTATTCTATTCAGTCGTCAGGGCTTACGCCACCAAAAAAATAGAAATTGCCCAGCAGGTAGCGTTTGTAACGAATGAGCCGAAACCGGCGGCTTGCTGTGTGGCCCAAGCCCGCCGGAGAACGGTTCCAACTCCTCGAATCCGTACTACTAGTACAGGCGGCCCGGTCGTAGATCGCCGCCAAGTAGAGCCAGTGGAATAGCCGCGTTCAAGTCGGACCCGCCGACCGGTTCCGCTTACCGCTGGGCGGGGCGCTTCGATCGCGTGGCAACTTCGTCCCCAGCCGCACGTTCAAGCTGGTTGGCCGTCGCGTCGAGCAGGTCGGAAACGCGTTGCAGCGTGGCCGATGCCATCCGGAGCAGCTTCTGGCGCGACGGAGCCGGCTGGAACTGGCGCGGCTCTTCCATCTTGTCCGGCGGCGGCAGCTTCTCGAGCGCCCGATCAAGGAGTTCCGCATACTCATCCGCCTCAAGCCCAATCACCTGAGCCGATTGCGTGTAATCACGACGACCTTTCAGCGCCAACTGCGCCTGGTCGCCCGCCGTCATGCTTTCCAGCAGACGCTGCGAACGCAACTGCAAGGCGGTGTAGGTGATACGCACGTTGTGCTGCGCCGGATACCGGCGGATCGACGACGCCAGCGAGTTGAGGCTGCTGATTGCATGGCCCAAGCCCCAGGGCGACGTTCGGGTGGGACGCAGTTCCAGCCGCAGCACCGGCAGCGAGGCGGTGGCCGGGGCGGCCGACGACGGAAGCAGCGAGACCGATTCGCGCCAGGCCTGTCCTTGAGCAGCCGCGTACGACCGGGCCGCCTGGCGGTTGTAGAACGCGGGGGCCGACGGATGCGAAGCTTCCAGCGGAATCAGGGACGGGTTCTCCCGGTACAGCAGCGCCCGGCTGGTTGCGGCCTCAGATTTCAGCAACTGGATCGACTCCATCGTCAAAGCCAGGTGCTGCTCGACGATCATCGACCAGCCGCGGCGCGGGGCCGGCTGGCGGTAGCGGATGCCGGTCGTGCGATCGTAGCCGCAGCCGCTCTCGTAGCCGCGGCCGACTGGGCCCGCGCTGCCCAGGTCGCAGTAAATGACGTGGTGGAAACCGGCTTGCGAGCGATCGAGGGAGCTCTCGCGCAGGCTGGCTTGCCGACGAGCGGAACCCATGAACAGGAGCAATCCG
>JAEZAS010000075.1 GCA_023430365.1 Planctomycetota bacterium | reverse complement strand
GAACGAGCAACTCCTCGATCGTCTTGTGCCCTGCTTCGACGGCGTCCAGCCGCGATTCAATCGCCGCGTCGAGGCGATCGAGAAACTGCTGCTGATACGCTTCGGCGGAGAGCGGCTCGCCGCCGCGCTTGGCCATCTCCTCGCACAGCCTGCGCATCTGCGCGATCGTCGGCTCGCCGGTAAGCTGTTGCACATACTGCACGACGATCGCTCGCAGCTCGTCGGTCGATTCGTGCTGTGCTCCTGGCAATGGCCGGAGCAGATCGACCATCATGCCGACCATCATCGGCTGCCAATTGCCGCGGAGCAGCGAGAGGGTGCCGTCGAAGTCAAACAGCGCAGCGCGAAAGTCGCCGCGGGGAAAATCGGGACTAACGATCTCGATGGAAGCTTGAGGAGCGACTGGCATGATGCGCCCCAATGTAGTCGGATCGTCCGAAGCGTAGAAGCGGAGATAACCGAGCGGCCGTCGCCGACAGCAGTCACTGCGTAGCTGCACTCGCCAGAGTTCAGACGCCCCGCGGATTGATGCTCCACCTGCAATTCATCCGAACTCGGGCGAGTTCAGCTACGGTCGGGGCACCGCAAGTACCAGACTTCATCAGAACGCGGCTTCGAGGATATTGAGCAGGTCTGCCTCGGTCGCCGGCCGCGGATTGGTTGCCAGCAGTCGCTTGATGGCAAAGGTCTTTTCCGCAAAGCCCGGCAGTTGTTCGCGGGCGCCTCCGAGTTCGCGGATGCGCTGCGGAATTCCGATCGCCGTCGACAGCCGCTCCACCGCTGCTACCGCTTTCTCGGCCATGGCGGCGCGGGAGGTCTTGCCGCTGGTGTCTTCTCCCAGCAGTTCGGCGATCCGGGCGAACTCTTTTTCGCGGACTGGCAGATTGAACCGCATCACATGCGGCAGCAGCAGACCGTTGCCCGCTCCGTGCGAGCAGTGCAGCACCGCCCCGATCGGATACTCGAGGCCATGCACGAGCGCCACCGCACAGTTGGAAAACGCCATCCCCGCGAGCGTGGCGGCCAGAGCCATTCCTTCGCGGGCCACGCGATCGGCGCCGTTTTGCACGACGGCGAGCAAGTGCTTTCCGATCAGCTCGATCGCCCGCTCGGCCAGCATTTGTCCCAGGGGATAGGCCCCTTCATACGCCAGGCCAAATCCGGCGGCCTTCCCCGGAGGCAGCTTGAGCTGGCGAAAGTTCGTGGCGGTGTAGGCCTCGATCGCGTGCGTCAGGGCATCGATGCCGCTGTCCGCCGTCACCCGGGCAGGGCAGGTGAGGGTGAGTTCGGGATCGACGACCGCAATGGCCGGCCGCAGATGGGGGCTGAGCGTGCTCACCTTGATCCCATTCGCCGTGTCGGTCAGCACGGCGGCATGCGACACCTCGCTGCCGGTGCCCGCCGTCGTCGGCACACCGACCAGCGGCGTCACGGGGCCCGGAACGTTATCCCAGCCAAAGTAGTCGGCTGGCGTTCCGCCATGAGCGAGCAACACGGCCACGATCTTCGCCAGATCCATGTTGCTGCCGCCGCCCACGCCCACGATAGCCTGGGGTCCGAACGACTTCGCAGCAGCCGCCGCTTGCAGGGCGATCTCGACGGCAGGCTCCGGCTGGCCCCCTTCGAAACCCTGGAACTCGCTCTTGGCGGCGGCAAGGGAACCGAGCCCCGGTTCGACCACTCCGGTCGCCACCAAACGGGCGTCGGTCACGATGAAGACCTTCCGCCAGCCGTGCCGCGCTACGAGCCCCCCGACTTCAGCCACCGCGCCGTTGCCAAAAACCAATTGCCCCGCGGTCGAGAAGCTCCAGGTGGATCGCATCGTTGCTGCTCGTCTCCGGTTGTGGCTGAATTGAGGCAAAAGGTCGCTCGAGAAATCGCCGGCTCGCGCGGCCTTGGTTGCAGGGGCGCTTCGCGCCTACGCCTGCTTCTCCATGAGTTTCTTGACGAGACTGGCAATCAACTCCGGTTTGTCCTCCTTGCGGAGATGAGCGATCGTGTCGGGCTTCACGCCGAGCTTGCCCAGGTGGAGCGCGACGCTCTCCCAGTGTTTTTCCCGTTTCTTACCGGTCGTCAGATACAACTCGGTGACCAGCTCCTGCACGCGCTGCAGGGCAATGGTGTCGCGGTTATCGTAGTAGTTCTTGATAACCTTTTGCTGGTATTTCGAGAACTCAGCCATCATTCATCCTTGTGCCAGATGGGGCAGCCAAGGCTGCCGAGGTGTTTCCCATTGCGGGATTCGCCGGAAATCAGATCGCTTGCATGGACAGTCCGCCGGCAGGGCGTCTGAATTCTGGCCGGTTCAGCTACGAGGGGCGTGTTGGACTAGGGGTTGAGCGGCGCGATTCCCGCCGCCGCGCCAACCGCTCCTGGCGGCAAACCTTCAACAGGCCCATTGTTCGCTGCGGCTGCCATCGGTGCTGATGCTGGCGCTGCTGCTTCTCCTGCGGGCGCGGCCGGGGCAGGAGCCGCTCCGCCGCCGGAAGCTTCGACGGTCGACATCGCCGCTCGCACGCTATCCCAAAACTGATACTTCCCGGCATGCGCCGACGGAGCCCGCCAGCCGATCAGCACCCACTGCTTATCGGTCGGCACCAGGTACAACTCCAACTGACCTTCGAGCTGTTCGCTCGCGCCGCCATTCTGGGTAGCATCGAAAGGTTGGGGTCCGGTGGCTTTGAGGACGGGGAAACTTGCGCCGCCTCCGCTCAGTTTTTCAATTTGGACGGTTTCCCACTTGGCGTTGGGCAGCGCGGCGGCGACAGCTCGCTGCACCTCGTTCTGGAACGCGTCCTGCGCTTTGCCCTCCTTCGGAGCCGCGGCAAAGTAGGCGTAGGCAACGGAATACTTGCCGGCCGGATCGTCGATGGCTCGTTCGCTCGCCCGCACCAGGCCGGGAATTGCTGCGTTGCCGATACGGCTGCGAGCGTCGCCTGGGTTGACCTGCTTGGCGTTGCCGTCGAACAAGGCTGGCATCCGCAGGCGAACTCCCCCCACGGCATCAGCGGCGCTTTGCGTGATAAGCGACTCAATCGCGGCTCGCCGCCCGACGTTGTTCACGGTCGCGCTCAGCCGGTTGTTGTACTCGCCCGTGCCACAGCCCGTGCCGACAACGGCTGCCAATGCCGCACCGATCACGATTCCACGCCCCAACACCCAGCCCAAACGCGGCAGCGACATAGCGAGATACTTTCGGCTTCGAAAAGACAGTCCAAAAATCCCAGCGGGACCATCTTTGACTATGCCACCGGCGGAAGCCAAAAGGAAGAGGGCGGGGTGGGGGGATTTTGGATTTCAGATTGGTGATTTCAGATTGGTGATTTCAGATTTCAGAAGCGAGATTGCAAATCGAGGCTGCAGAGCTCACATAAAGCACATTGCACCGCATTTCTGCTCTCTGCTCTCTGAAACTGCTCTCTGAATTCTGCCTTCTGAAATCCTAAGAAGTCATTTCCCCGCATTCGCTCCCTTCACGTCCAGCGGCGTTTGGCCGAGGCCGTTGAGAAGTTCTTGCGAGGCGCCCCGTTCGATCAGGGCGGCGGCCGTTTTTTCGTGGCCGCGGGAGAAGGCATAGTGCAGTGGCGTCCAGCCGCCGTCATTGGCGGCGCCGATGTTCGCGCCGGCATCGAGCAACAGGTGAACGACCTCGGTTTGCCCCTGCATCGAGGCCCAGATCAGTGGCGTCCGGCCGTTCCAATCGACCGCATCAACCGTGGCCTCGCGACGGAGCAGTTCCCGCACGACCTCCACGCGACCCCGGGCGGCGGCATACTGCAGCGGCGTGCCCCGATAGACCGTCTGGGAAGGGTCGGCTCCGTGTCCAGCATCGAGAATTCGCTTCACCTGGGTCAGATCGCCGTGCATCGCCGCCAGGTGGAGCGGCGTAAAGCCGTTTCGAACCTCTCCGCCCGCAGCTTCAACGGCCCTGTCGGCTGGTGGATCGGCCAGGCCTGTGACGGGAACCAGCCCCAGCAGGACAGTCAGCGTGGCGAACCAAAGTGCGCGAGCGGATCGGACCATGGCGAAGCTCCTGGCAAGGAAGGATCACGACAAGACACTACACTCGCGATTAAGACGCCCGAGCCCCGGCTTTTGTTTTCGGCTGGGTTGTAACAAGCCGGTCGCGGAGCCGTCTGGCTAAACGTTTTCCCGGCTGTCGAGGAACGCATCCACCGCCTGCTTGGCCTCCAGCAGGCTGCAGCCCGTCTCTTCGCGATACTGGCGAATCGCTTCCAGCTTCAGTCCGGCGCGCGCCAGGTCCTGGACCGAGAGGGGAACCGGTTTGGCGATAGAGTCCGGCGGTTCAAGCACTTGAAGCAGGCGATCGACCTTCGCTTCGAGGCGATGGATCGCCGCAACGCAGTACAACAGCCAGGCGACAATGATCAACGCCAGGATCGAGCCAGCCCAGACATAGAGCATACGAGGCCTCCCCCATAACACAGCGTCGTGGAGGCGTCCATTGTAGAGAATCGCCGCTGCCTACGCGCGATTTCGAGACACACAGCTCGGTGTCTCCCAGCTGCGAACGTTTGCACATCCATTGCAAACGCCGCGGCAACTGTTTTCCGCCCGATGGCGAGCGTCCTGCTCAGTGCCGTCAAATCCCTGACGGCCATCCGGCGAAAATCAAAGTCGCATCCGTGCGAATGGCTGCCGCAAATCCCTGCGGCTCGTGCGAGGATAACAACTTCCCCCGGAGGTGTGGAAGGGAATAGCCACAGACTGCGGAAGTCCGCTCTGCTAGCGAATTGATTTTCAATCCGCGCGTCTGACACAAGCGAAGGCACTCACTTCGCAGCGGTGTTGGGCTTCGGTATCTTCGTTGGCTTCGAATTCAATTCAAGCGTGCGCCAACAGTACCAACTCGCGACGGTTGCATAGGGACTCCAGCGCGAGCCAATCGCAAGGCTGGTCTGCTTGTCGGGCAGCTCTTCCAACCCATACAGCCGCTTAATGGCTGAGCGAACTCCCAAGTCGTCGTGCGGAAAAACATCGGGACGCCCGAGCGAAAATATCAGAAACATCTGGGCGGTCCAACGCCCAATGCCTTTCACCTGCGTCAACTCTTCGATGACGCGCTCGTCCGACAAGCGTCCCATGCGATCCAGTAGCACGGTCCCATCCGCGACCTTCGTGGCCAGGTCGAGCAGATAGCCGATCTTCTGCGGCGAAACTCCCGCTTGTCGCAACTGCTCCGGCGACAGCGCCGCGATCTTGTCGGCGTGAAGCTTTCCATCCTCCATGAGCGCCACGACGCGAGCGAGGATCGACCGGGCGGCGCTCGTCGAGATCTGCTGCGAAATAATCGACCGCACGAGCATCCCGAACCGATCCCGGTTGGGCTTGAGCGTGAACGGACCGACCTGCCGAATGGCCTTGGCGATGACTAGATCGTGCTTGCGAAAGTGAACCAGAAAATCAGTGCCGTTCGTCTTCACTGGAGACTCTCGTTTTGCGGCTGGGTCGACGAGAACAAACGCGAGACAATCGCAGCGAAGCGATCATGATTTGGAAGCGTCGGCTGGGCTCGACGCGGCGCCAGCCTGGGGGAGCGCTGCTTTCGATTTGGATAGCGCCTGCTGGTAGTCGGCGTTGGCAGGGACGTACTTGAGGGCCTGTTGCAGATACTCGATCGCCGCCTCGTGGTTCTCGACTTGCTGGCAGCGAATGGCGGCCTCGTAGTATGCCTTACCGAGCCGGGAGTTTAGTTCGGTCGGGAAGGTCTGCTGGTCCTGCCCGTCCTGGGACCCTTCGGCCAGTTCAAAAAGCTGCGGCACGTAGATGTAGAGCTCGTCCTTCGCCAATTGCGAAATCGCCGGCCAGAGCACGGCGGCGAGCTTGGGATTGTTGCTCGACCACTCGAGCCAGATTGGGTTCTTGAAACCGTCCTTCGCGTCGAAGTAGTTGACCAGAATCTGCGCGTCCCCCTCCCAGCTCCTCCGTCCGCGATGGGCCTGGACGATGTGCCAAAGGGCGGTCCCCTTCGTTTTCTTGGGGATATGGTTGTTCGTTTGCAAAAACTCCTCGGTCTTGCCGGTCGTGTCGAGCCGTTCGACCTTGCGCACCTGCCAGCCGAGGCCGGGCACTTCATAGTAGTGGAACGTGCGGCGGTGAAAGGTTTCGGGATTGAACTCCACCCCGTACACACCACCAAACGCGACCGTCACCCAAGTAGCAATTGCTCCGATGCCCGCCACCGCCAACACGCCAAACAGCACGCGCAGTGACCAGCGGGCCAGTGGGCCAGACGGCTTGCGAGTCGTAGCGGCGGGAGCACTCATGGAGCAGGTTTCCACAGCAATGCGGGACGATCGCGAACTTCCGCAGGCCTGAGACGAGAACAGCAGCCGGCCAGAGATTCGCACGCGAGCTGCCATTATAACCGCCAATCGGTGTGCTGCGGCAAATAACGCTAGCAGGTCCGCCGGTGAGGAATCGACCTTGGTCCGGGTTGCGGCGACCGTTAAGATGCCACGCCCGTAACCAGGACCCGACCCTCCGCGATCGTGCTCCCTCCCGCGTCCGATCGCTCCCCGTGCAACGGAATGCACTCATGCAGCGGTTCACTTCAATCGCTTTCCGCACCTTCTTCTTCTTTGCGTTCCTGATCGTGCTGCCGATCCTGGCCTTGCCCAAGGTCTCGGAGCTGATCGACAAGTACTTCTACGATGACAAGCCGACCGTCGTGCAAGCGCCGGTCGTTGAGATGCGGGGCGAGCAAGTCGTCGAGCCGCAGTTTGCCGATCGCGTCTCGCCGGCCCGTTTCGAAGAATCGCTCGTGGAAGATCCGACCGCTCGACTCGCCCCAGCCGGCGGACTCGACACGCTCGCTTCGGCGCCGCCGCTGATGAGCCCGCTTCCGACGTTCGCACCTGGCCCCCACACCCAACCCGCCCCGCAAACCGCCGCCCAGCCACTCGATCCGGCGACGGAACAACGGCTCCTGCAGGTGCAGGACCGCCTCGAGGCGCTGGGGGCCAAGTACATGGTGCTCGAAGCCGTCACTGGCGCGGGCTACCGTTTTCATTGCGAAATGCAGATCGACCCGCGGTCGAACTACACCCAAAACTTCGACGTCACCTCGGCCAATCCGCTGGAGGCTGCCGAGACTGTCCTGCAACAAGTGGAAGGCTGGCGCACGGCCGGCAACCCGGCGGCGAATCCAGGCGGCATCCGAACTCAGTAAATCGCGGCCGGTTTGCCGCAAGACAAAAAACTGGCCTCTGGAGGGACTAGCCGCCTATCATGCGAAAGGCGAATGATTCCAACCGCTTCACCTGACCGGCCGTTGCGCAAGGTTGGTGAACCCGCCATCTTCGGTCCGCGATCTGCTTAACCAGTCGTTCGTGAAGGCCGAAGTTTTTGATGTAACTGCCACTCGCAAAAAGGCCACCTGATTGCATGCGACGGCTGGTTCGATATCTCGTCATCCTGGGTGTCCTGGGCATTGTTTCCAGTGGCGTGCTGGTGGGTTGCTTGTATCGGGCAGCCCAACAGGCTCCAAACTTCTATGCCCAAGCTCTGCAAGCTCCTCCTGAGGTGCAGGCTGAAGCGGGAGACGAACTCGAACGCAAGCTACTCGATCTGCGCAACGATTTGAGGAGCCAAGGCCGCTTCGACGTGCAGTTCACGCACGACCAGATCAACGGCTGGCTGGCGGCCGACCTTCCCGAAAAATTTCCGCAGCTCGTGCCGCGCGGCGTTTCGGATCCGCGGATTGCCTTTGAGCCCGACTTGACCCGGCTGGCCTGCAAGTATCAGGACTCGCGCATCTCGGCGGTCGTCTCGCTCGACGCCGATGTCTACCTGACCGAGGACCCGAACGTAGTCGCCGTGCGACTGAGGCAGGTGCGGGCGGGGGCTCTGCCAATTCCGCTGGGGCAATTCCTCGACCAGATTTCGCACCACGCGACCGACGCCGGCCTGCCGCTGCAATGGTCGGAAATCGACGGCGATCCTTTGGCCCTGGTCACGATTCCGCCGCTCGTCGACGAACGGGCCAATACGCTGCTGCACCTCGACGCGATCGAAGTGCTCGACGGCAAGGTCCGGTTCGCCGGCCGCACGGAACCGCTCTCCACGGAGCGTCCCGATGGCGGGACCAATTACCGTCAGGCGTCTGATTCCGGTCGCAAGAAGCGTGCAACCCAGCTCTGATTTGCTTCGCCTGCGTCAGCTATGACTGGCGAAATCTGCATTAGCAGTTCGCCGTGAAAGCGCTCGCCTTCCAGTCGTACGAGCAGCTCTTCGTCCGACTCGCGAAGTGTCTCGTACGTTCCACGATCGACGCGCGTGACCTGGCCGCGGTTGTTCGAAACCGGCCCTTCATAGTCGAGATACGCCAGCCGGTGATCCGGCAGCACCTGGCAGGCAATCTCCGCTCCCACGCGTAGCTCTTGCTCCAAGGCCCAGGTGCGCAGCGATTCGCCTCGCTCGAGCATCAAGTCCCAATGCGACGGCCGAGCACCGGCAGGTAGTTCGTGATAGAGCAGGACAAATCGAGGCACAGGAACAGATCCAGCAGGGCAGGGCCGCTCAATCGGTCTGCTTCCATCGTAGCTGAATTCGCCAGAATTCAGACGCCCCGGCGAAAGAGTTGCCGCTCGACCAGCCAGAGGCGTCTCAGTGGGGCAGACGTTACTGTCTGCCCGCTTCTGCTGACCATCATGGCAGGCAGGAATGTCTGCCCCACCAACCTATTAACCGCGGACATCGATCGTTGCATCCGCGGTGACTCCATTGGGAGTCCGCGCACTGCGAGCTTCCACCCGAAGACTCTGACGTCCCGGCTTCGTCGCCTTCACCTCTAGCCGATAGGCGCCGAGCGATTCTCCCGGCCGCATTTCGGTGACGGGAGCGATTTCGATCTCACCGCTGGTAGCTGACTGCCGACCAACCTTGGTGGGACCGTCCAGCCGCACCAGTTGCATGCCCGGCGGCAGCGTCACATTGAGAGCCACGTCCCGATCGCTCACCGAGCGATCGTTCTGCACGGTGATGATGTAGAGCGTTGTATCGCCGACTCGTAGCGAGTCGCTAGTGGCAGCGAGCGAAACACGCAGGGTTCCATCGCCTCCCGGCGGCGCGAGCATCAACGCGCCTGCCCGCGCGGGTTGCCGGGTCGTGCTGACCGGCGTGGCGCTCGGCGGCAAGACGCGGCCTTGCGGCACGTTACTGCCGACCTGTGCGGCCGGACGCTCGATCGTCGTCCGCACCTCGGCCACATCGCGAATGCTCGGATCACCGGTCACGGTAAAACGGACACCGGCAGCATCGTGACCGCCCAGGACGGCGCAGTTGAGTTGCCGCACGACCGTTTCGCCCGGTTGCAAACGAGGCACGGTCCAGGCCAGGTACGTTTGACCGGTCTCGCGCCGGTCTCCACCAGTCGCTACGATCGGTTCCAGCGCCGAACCAAACTCCGCCACGATGCGCACGTTGCTCGCCGCCATCGTACCCGTGTTGCGAACCTCGACCTTGTATTGTCCTTCCGCACGTGGTCGGAGCCGATCTGGGCCCAGGCCGCGAACTTCAACCTGCACCGGCGGAGCCGTCGATTGCAGACCGGTGATCGCTGCGCTGCTCGCCGCCGTGTGTCCGCCGTCAGCCGTGACGCTCAATCGATGCCGCTGCCGGCCCGGCTGGGTGACGACGAACGACACACCGAGCGGTTTGGTCTCGCCGGGAGCCAGCTCGCCGATCGATTTCACGATGGGGCTCAGCTCGCCTTGCGCGTGTCGCAGGCCAGGATCGAAGACGTCGCTGATTGTGACGTTCTGCAGCGGCGCGTTGCCGGTGTTCGTCACCTCGACGCGAAATTTCGCCTGCCGGCCGACTTCCACGACGTCGGGGCCGGTCATTTTCACGGCGAGGGCCGATTGAAACACCCGCGTGGCGACCGTGTCGCTCGCTTCGAGGCCGTCGCTCGTGCGGGCGACGAACGTGGCCCGCAACTCGGCCTCGCGCGCCGCACGGCAGTTGAGCTCGATCACGTCCGACTGTCGCGGCTGAAGCTCCGGCACGCGCCATTCCCACCGCTGTCCGAAGGGCTGGGCCGAGGGAGTCGCGTTGAGCACCGACACGCCGGGAGGCGGAGTGAAGCTGACCATCACGCCTTTCGTCGGCTGGTCCCCGGTGTTGGCGACTTCCACGCGGTAGCTCACTGCGCCGTCAGCCGACACGATGCTCGGACCGAGCGCCCGCACGGCGAGTCCCGGCGAGCTCCACTGGATGGCGCTCGACGTCTGGCCCACGACCATCTGCGGCATGTCGCCGCGCCCCGATGAAGGACGAATGATTTGGGTGCGGAGGGTCGTGATGCCGGCGTATTGAGCGCGGGGCAACAGTTCAGCCGAGGCCAGGCCGTTGGAATCGGTTTGCACTTCGATAAAGCGGCTCGCCGAGGGGCCGAAGCCCGCTTCGGGGCCTTCGAGCACTTCATATCGCACGATCCAGCCGCTCACCGGAGCGCCGCTGGAACGTGCGAGCTTCGTGCTGAGCAGCGTTCGCTCGCCGCATTTCACTTGGGTGTTGGCTGGGGTCGACCAGACTGCGTCGACCCAGGTGATCGTCGCAATCTGGCGGCGACGTTCCCAGTCGTGCTCCTTCGGTGCGACGACGGTGACGTAGGTGGTGCCCTCGGTCGGCGAGCTAACGGTGATAAAGCTTTGGCCCCGCCGCAGCTGGATGTCGTCGTTTGGATTGGGCGTGCCGCGGGTGATCGTTTGGTCGATCGTCGACGTGTGCGCCAGGGCGTAGTTCGGCGTCAGCTTGTCGGGCGAATGACGGAGCAGGTGCGAAATGCCGGCGGGACTTTCCTGGCCAATGCAGATGATCTGGCCGACGCCGTCCTGCGCGAGGATCCATTCGAGCGGCTGACGCATCACGAGGAAGCCGTCGGCGCCTTGCAGGCCGGCGGTGAGCACCACCTCGCTGCCAACCGGCGCCACGAGGCGCTGCGGTGTGACGACGAGTTGCGGCGAGCGAGTGGGGTTGTTGTCGGGGCAGGGCTGCACGACGAGCTGCGGAGCCTGCGGGGCCACCGGGACCGCTGGGCTGGGACAGGTCGGCGCCGGAACCACTACGGCGGGGGCCGGAGCGGGAACCACCGGAACGACCGGCGCGATTACCGGCGCAGGAGCGACAGCCATCGGCGGCGTGCAGCTCGGTTTGACCGGCGGAGCGCAGGTGTTCGAAACCGGGATGATCGTCACCGGGGCGGCTTCGACCGGAGCCACCTGGAGATCCGGGGCCACCACAATCGGAGCGCTCACCGGCACTTCGCAAGGAGCATCCTGGTGCTTGTGCTTGTGATGATGGAGGAAGCAGTGCGGCAGGATCGTCGTGCTGCCGCCGGAGAAGATGCGTTGGCCCGTGGGATCGATGGCTGGCACCTGAGCGCCGGCGCAGCCGAGGAGCAGCGTCGCGCCGAGGAGCGCGGCGAGCGGCTTTGCGTTTCGCAGGAGCAGCAGCGGAGACATCGGAACACCCCAAGCAAACGAACCGAGCGCTCGGAGCAGGCACTCCGAGCCTCGATGAAACGTAGCATGCGTTTTGGCAACACGTGGCAAATCTTCACCAGCCGGTGTTGCCGAAAGACCACGCGCCAGGGCAGGCTTTGCGGGGTGTAATGGTTAGCGGGCCGGAGGATGACCGGCGAGCAACGAGCGTTAGCCACGAAGTGGCGAAATTGGCTAGCCGTGGGCGCGAGCCCACGGTACGGAGCGATTGGGCCGCGTAAGCCCCGCAGGGGCGGCATTGGCAATCGGCAATTAAAGGCAATGTCGCCCCAGCGGGGCTCTCATTTCCATCGCGCTGATCGACCGTGGGTTTACACCCACGGCTAATCAATGGCGCCGCTGCGCGGCTGACCGCACGCTGCGGCCCGACTCGAAACAACTCGATACAACGCTCTGCATGGACCCGAGGAACTCGGGCAGCCTACTGGCGAGGCGTGGCAAAGATGCCGGTGGCGTACCAGATGCCGTTTTGGCCGCGTTTGATGTCGTACCCAAAGAGGGCGTGGCGGCGGACGACGTGGTCCCAGTGCCCGGCCGATTGCCGCCAGCAGTCGACACATTCCTCCGCGGCTTCCACGAGCGGCTGGCCGGGCCAGCTTTCGGCGCAAACTTCATTGGCCACGAGGGAGGCGGGCAATCGGGCGTTAATCTGGTGGAACCGCTGGTCCCAGCGGTGGTGCCCCTGCAAGCGAATCGACGCCTGGTAGCGGGCATGCTTCTCGGTCTCGCTCGCAAGCAGATCGCTCGTTTCGCTCCAGGCGCTTTGCGGGCGGAGCGGATGGGTGCGGACGGCAAAGATCATGGTCCGCTGCGTGAGCGTGCCGGTCGGCAAGTCGAGCAGGACCGCCAGGCGGTCGAGCTTGATGTGGCCGCGATTGAACGGATAGACCGAAACCACGCGTCCGAAGTGCGGGCTTTCGGGATCGCGCTGATCTATTACCGCCAATCCGGGGCATTTTAGCAACTCTGCAAAGGCAGGATGCTCTAGCACCTCAATGGTCTTTCCCCCCTCCCAAACGGTGGCGTTCAGCGGAAGCTTTGCGATCAAAAAGTCGTCCAGGCGACCACAGACCGTGCGGTCGCTTGCCAAGCTTCGCTCAAACTCGGCGTCGGCGGCAGCCTGCTTGGGATCGACGAACCAGATCAGGAGCAGTTTGCCCTGTTCCTTGGCATCCCGCATCGCCTGGCGATAGTCGGATTGCCAGGTCAGCGGAGCAGGGGATGCGGCGGGCTTATCTACGGTCTTAAGTGTCGAATCCGACGTACTTTGCGCGATTGCCAAGGACGCTGACAGGCTGCCCAGAAAGGCCGACGCCAGGAGGGCGAAGGGGAGCAGCGGTCGACGGGTCGCGAGCATGGCGAGGGGGCCTCCCAAGGCAGGGCAAATCGCTGGGAAACGGACGGGTTGAGCCGGCCCGGATGCTATGCTTGACGGTGCGCTTTCGGCTGGGCCTGAAAATTGCTGGGCAGGAAGCGGCCTCAGAATAGGGCGGTTTCAACGGATGGGTCAAGTAGCCCGCCTCTTTCGACTGTGCAATGTATTCCGACTGCAAAGAGTGGGGCCTTGAGTTCGCTGCGGGCGTCCATCATCG
>JAEZAS010000031.1 GCA_023430365.1 Planctomycetota bacterium | reverse complement strand
TGAAGCCGGGTGACCTGCATCACACGATTTTCCACGTGCTGGGAGTCGATCCGAACGTTCACTTCCCCGACCGAACCGGTCGGCCGATTGCCGCGATCGACCACGGCGCTGTCATTCGCGAGCTGTTTTAATACTGCACGGGTCTAATACTGCACGTGGCGCGGGCCGGCCGGGCGAACATGCGTCGGGCCGGTGGGCTTGCTCGGCGGGACGGTGCTATAGAGCGAGTCGCTCTGACCGCGGGGAGCGTAGTACTGGTTGCTGAGCGGCGGACGCTCGTAGCTGGTGGTCTCGCCTTCGAACTGCGACGACTGCGGACGAGAGTAGTAGCTCGTCGGCGGGCTCACGCGATGGGTCGCATCGGTCGGAGCCGTGAAGACCTGCGGAGCGATGTCGCTGCTGAGCTTCGGCGTGGCCGGTTCGAGCGGAATCGTCGGCTGAGCCAGCGACTGCGAACGCTCCAGCGGCTGAGCCGCCGAGGGCTGGCCGAAGCGAGTCGTCGGGGCAGGGACGGTGTTGGGCGGCAGGTTGTTCCGCAGGTTGTCGGTCGGGTGATTGGGGAGTTCCGGGCGGAGGTACTGCTGCTCGTTTTGCGGGACGCGGTGGACCGGAGCGCGGAAGTTCTGACCGCGAGTAACGAGTTCGCGTTCGCTGATGCCAGCCGAGTTCGACGAATCGCCCGACCAGGGAGCGGCGAGGGAATCGAGGATTTGCTGGCTGGCGCGGTCGAGCGTTTCGGCGACGTACTGACGACGCTGGGGATCGGCGGGAAGCTCGGGCAGGACGCTCGTCTGGCGGCGAGGCAGCGGAGCGACGGCCGAGCGGTCTTCGACGACCGGCGGCGGCGGAGCGGCGAACGGCTGCTGCGGAGCAGCCGGAACGGCGGGGGCGGTGTCGACGCGTTCCTGGAGCTGACGGCTTTGGCCGTCGAGCTGGAAGCCATAGCGCGAGGGAGGCAGGCTCGGGGGAAACTCAGCGGCCTCGTAGGCGCTGGCACTCGGGGCGCTGGCGATCGAAGCCTTCCACTGTTCCCACGGCAGGCCGGGGAGCAGGGCGAGCGCGAGCAACACGCCGCCGATTTCGATGACCATGGCGCCGACCATCCGTAACGGTGCGCTAGACATGAGAAGTTCCTCCTTGAAGCGGCCAAACGTGTGAGAGTACGTTTGGCGGATCCTGTTTGGTTCGCCGCTTACCGTCTGAGTTGACGGGCCTGGTTCCACCGGGCAGCGAGCGTGGAGGAGACACTTGGCAATCGGTATGCCGAAGTTTTGGGGCCGTTGCGAGAAGCGATCGTAAAGCCTAGAGCGGCCGCGAGTTCAGAATTGAAAGAGCGGGCGTAGCGGGTCGGGCACTTATTGTAAAGTTGTCTTCGTGTCCAGACGACTTTTCCCGGCTTTTTCTCGGCAATTGCTGGTTTGCTGGCGGTCGCGGTGGCTGGTTTCGATCCGCCGTGTACGAACTACAATGGTGACGGTCGATGGATGTCGCTGAAACCCTTCCGGGATGTCGCCGGAACAGTCCACGCAGATGGTAAGCCCGATGAACTTCTCTTCACGCGTTCGCTCTTGGTCCCTGGCGGCTCTGCTCGCCTCGCTGTTCGTGGCAATGGCGGAGCAGGAAGCGTCGGCCCAGGTGCTTCTGGCCCAAGGAGGCGCGGCGAAGACCGGCATCGGCTATGGCCTGGTCTTGCTGGCGATGATCCTGGGTCTGGTCGTCGTCCTGCGACCGAACAAGCGGAAGGTCACCGAGAAAAAGGGAGCCGCTCCGGCCGCCAAGAAGAAATAAGCCCGGCGGCGACACTCGGGCGACGATTCCCCCTCGGGACGTCGATCAGGTGGAGGGTTTTGGGGACTTCTTCCGCGGAGCGCGCTTGGGTTTTGCGGCGGCAGCTTTGCCCGCGGGCGCTTCGGCCTCGGGTTGCGACTGAGGCTGGGCAGCAGAGGCCTCGGGATTGGCGGCGAGCTGCTCGGTAGTGGCGCCCGGAGCTTCCACGTTGCCCGCGGCAAAGGGCATCGCCTGCGGGACGTTGCTCTGCGAAGCGGCAGCCAGGCCCGCGGCGGGAATCATCTCGGCGGCTTCGGCCGGAGTCACATCGGCGGCCGGTGGAACTTCGCTCGGCTGGGATGGGGCCGGTTCGCTGGCGGCGGGCGCTTGTTCGGCGGGCTGCGCTTGGTGGTGCTCGGTTGCATGGGTAGGCGCTTCAACGTTGTCGGGGGCCGGTTCGGTTTGGACCTGCTGGCGGAGCCAGGTTGCGTAACCTTCGCTGACGTCGCTTACCTTGACGGCCAGGATCTCCGGCTGATCGTAGGGGTGCATGTCGAGCAGGGTCGTTTCCACTTCGCGGTAGAGCGAGCGGAGCGTCTTCACGAGGCACGTCCATTCGGTCCCGGTTTCGATCCGGCCGTTCCACCAGTAGCTGCTCTCGATGGGACCGCTGATCTGGACGCATGCCGCTAGACGCTTGTTGAGCAAGGCTTGGGCGAGGACTTGAGCGTCGTGCTTATCGGCAGTCGTCGTAAGGACTTGAATGACTTCGTCGGTCATGGCGGTTCGCCTCAGGTTGCGAGCTGCGAAGGGCTGGCTCTTCGCCCTTCATGATACACGTTTGCCCTCCACTCCGGTGAAACCGCAGGAAGCATGCCGGGGCGGTCGTGAGGATGCAAGAAAATGAGAACGGGGCGCGAGTTGCGCCCCGTTGGTTCGTGCTCGACCTCGTCCTGGATGGAGGTCAGGTGATTTCTTAGTAGCCGAGCGAGCTCGACATGGCCGCAGTGCCTCGCAGGGAGTGCGGCATGCGAACCGGGGCGGCTGCCGATCGGCTGTTGTCGGCAGGACGTGCCGCGGCGGCGCCCATCGGCGTTTGCAGGCAGGGAGCCAGAGTTCCGGACCAGATCTCGTAAGGCCGGCCGCTCCGTTCGTCCGCCTGGTAGAAGGCGAGCAGGGTGCAGGTGTCGGCGGCGATGAATTCCTGATGACCGGCGATGATCTTGGTCGGCAGGTAGGTGCGTCGCCAGGTGCCGGCGTTGAAGTAGGTCTGGTTCAGCACATAGCCATCGGCGTGGCTGGCGTCGAGCGGAATGCACTCGTGCTTGTGCGTGTGACCATAGACGATGTGCCGAGCGCGGCGATTGCGGAAGTCGCTTTCCGCCAAGGCATGGGCGGCGTAGGAGCAATCGGTCGCCCCGCGAAGGCTGGCAAGCCAGCGAAGCGTGCGGCCGGCCCAGTCGTGCGAGTCGCGCTTGCTGAACTTCAGCGAAGCGGCGAGGCCATCGATCAGAGCGATCGGGCTCCAGTGGTTCCGCTGGCGGACGATCTCCAATTGGAGGAGTTCGTCGACCTGGTTATCCCACATTCGCTTGATTGCCATGCGCGTGGCGTGCTGGGGCACGAGGCGCTCGAGTTGGCCTTCCATCCAGGCGGGTGCGAGCAGCACGGGCTGGATTTGGTCGAGTTCGCGCAGCGACTGCAAAGCGGCGGGGGAAAGTTCGCCCGCCAATTCGCTTTCGACTTGCATGACGAACTTGCAGATCAGTTCCAGGGAGATCGCATCCCCCAGGCTGGCCACATCGCGGCCGTCGGCGAAGGCCAGGGGATCGAAGAGGTCGCCGTGGCGAGCCAGGACGCGGTGGCGGCGGACGGCGTCGTGCAGCTCTTCCGATTCCGAGGCCTCGTGCGGAAACGGCTTGTTGTGCTGGTTCGCCAGGCCCAAGTGATGGGCCACCTTGTGGCGGAGCAGGTCGTACGGAGCGCCGGCCAGATGCAGCGGCCAATCGCAGCTGCCGACCATCATGTGCGTGCGAATTGCGACCGGGGCTTCGTCCCGCATCGATCCGGGGCCCGAACCGGTCAGCGGAACGGTCACCAGTCCCTCGGTGGCGAGGGAGCGGAGGTGGCGAATGGCGTCGACGTTGGTCTTGAGGATGTCGTCGACGATGCCGCCGACCGTGTCGACCACGGCGGGGGACTTCATGTCGTGCCACGGGCGGGTGTTGCCCATCAGCCAGCGGCGAGAGTGAATCAGGTCGAGTACATCGCCGAGCAGGAGCAGGTCGATGCGTTCGATCGGCTGGTAGCTGCCATCCGCTCGCCAGGAAGCGCGGTAGGCGAGATCGCAAAGGCGGTCACCGAGCAGTTCCATGGCGCCCGGATCGAGGCGCGTTCCCGCCGTTCCGTCGTTGAGGTGCAGATCGCTGACGATCACCAGCATGGCCGATACCCCTTGCTTCGCGTGCGGCGCCGACGAATGCGGCGGGCCGAATCTCCAACAGTTGGCTGCTCGACGCACGCCCGGTGCGCGGCAGAACTCAAACGAAACTATCGGCGCGAGGATGTAGCGAACGTGAGGATTGTTCCGGCAATTCGGCCTGCACCAGATAGAACGCTTTGGCGATTCAGGGGAGAGAGAAGAATGGACAAAGCAGCGCTGTTCGGGCAACACCACGGCCCGCGGTTTCTTCACGCGGGCCAAATTGCGAGTCACAAGTCGTTACTGTCGATCATGTTGCGCAATGTCAATCAATCTTGACGTGCTCCGGACCGCCGCTATAATGCCCCCGGTTGGTGAAATTCGGCAAACCGGGCAGTTTTGAACGGAGTTGCGGAATACAACCTCTGCGCCGTTAGCGCAGTTTCAATTGGGTGAAGAGTTTAGGACTAGCGACGACGTGGCAAACACGGAGGTTTGGGGATTTATGCGTCCGCCAGAATCTTGCGACGCGTCCCCAAGTGCTAGTCCAACCATCGAAAACGGAAGGATGGTTCTGAGCCATGTCACGGAACAAGGTCTATACGACGGGCGAAGCTGCGAAGATCTGCAAGGTAAGCCAGCAGACGATCATCCGCTGCTTTGACAACGGCTCGCTGAAGGGATTTCGCGTGCCCGGCAGCCGCTTCCGCCGCATTCCGCGGGCGGACCTGTACTCATTCATGCGGGCCAACGGGATCCCGACCGACGCGCTCGAGAGCGGCAAGCGCAAGCTGCTGATCGTCGACGACGACCAGGAACTGGTCGAGCTGCTCGCCGATACGTTCGAGCGGGACGGCCGGTTTGAGATCAAGACGGCCAACAACGGCTTCGATGCTGGCATGCTGGTCAAGGAGTTCCGGCCCGACCTGGTCGTGCTCGACATCATGCTGCCCGACATCAACGGCAAAGAAGTCTGCCAGCGGATTCGCTCCGACGCCACCATGGAAGCAGTGAAGATCATCTGCATCTCCGGTATGGTCGAGCAGGACAAGGTCGCCGATCTGCGGGCGGCGGGCGCCGACGACTTCATGCAGAAGCCGTTCGATACCGCCAAGCTGGTTGATCGAGCCTGCGATCTGTTGGAAATGGACCGGGTGACCGCCAGCTAGTTGGCGCCCGCTTCGTTAGCGCCTGTTCAGCGAAGGCCGATGCGACTCGACATCACTGAAAAGACGGCGGCACAGCTCACCGCCGCCTTGGTCGAGCCGCCCGATGCGGGTCGCGAAGCACTCCTTGCTGCCGCGATGTCGGACGATCGCGGCTTTCACGACTGGGTCTGCCACTCGGTGGGGGACAACGATCCCGCCGAAGCCGCGCGCTGGCTGTCGCCCCGTCTGCTCGAGAGCATCGCCGCGGTGGAGCTCGACGCCTCCACCCGCGCGCACCGCACGCTCGTGCTGCAGATCGCCCGCCTGCGGGAAGTCAGCCAGCTCGAACGGGCCTATGCCCAGCGGCTGGAAGCGGAAAAGCTGGCCGCGATGCGCGAGCTGGCCTATGGCGCCAGTCACGAGATCAACAATCCGCTGGCCAACATCGCCAGCCGGGCCCAGACGCTGCTCCGCGACGAAACCGACCCCGAAAAGCGGCGCAAGCTGGCGGTCATCAAC
>JAEZAS010000027.1 GCA_023430365.1 Planctomycetota bacterium | reverse complement strand
GCTACGGGGAGGTAAGGCCGCTCAACTCGCGGCGCGTTGACGGTGGATGGCCAGCGTGGGATGCTGACTTAATCGGGCCACTCAGCCGCCACGATCGTGGGCGTGGCCGCCCGGCATTCGGCTTCGGAACAGAGCCTGATGGGTCACCGCTGTGTACGCATTTGCCTGACGCTTGCGCTCGTTTGGTTTCTTCCCGACATCGCAGAAACCCAGGCGCAAACCACCGCCCGGCCGTTTCGCGATCGTTCCGCGGGGCGAACCGGCGCCGCTCGCGTTATCGCTCGACAGCAGCCGGGTTCCGATAACGTCTCGAAAGCGGCTACCGCCGATTCGTCCACAAGCGGCGAGGCCGCTCCAAACGTCGAGGAAGTGACAGCGAAGGGAAGCAACGCTGGCGACCGGCGACCCGGCCAATGGGCGCTAGAAAGCCTGCATTTGAAGAGCGGCTCGGTTTATCACGGGCTGATCCAGGCCAAAGGGGACAGCCAGTACGATTTCGCCGAGATCGTCCAGCCGCCCGGAGCCCCAATGCATGCCGTCCTCCGCGGCATTCCGATCGAATCGGTCGCCAAGATCGTCCGCCTGCCGCGGGAAGAGCATCAGCAACTCGCGGAACGGTTCGCCAAGTTTCGCAATCGGGCGGCGATCGAGGCGGGGCGTGTCGACCAGGTGGACCTCGTCCTCGAAACACGCG
Source organism: Planctomycetota bacterium (assembly GCA_023430365.1). Taxonomy (GTDB): domain Bacteria; phylum Planctomycetota; class Planctomycetia; order Pirellulales; family Pirellulaceae; genus JAEZAS01. The sequence goes on along the minus strand of JAEZAS010000027.1, from coordinate 3,448 downwards.
ATGGCGTGACGTACCGGGTTTATCAGGGGGACTGGTTCGAGTTGTGGAGCACGACCGACGACGAACCGACGCGTCGCTGCGTGGTTCGACTCGAACAGATGTTTCGCGCCTACCGCACGGTGTTGCCGCCGCGCACCGAGCCCGCCGGCGTGTTGCAGGTGTACGTCTACGGTTCGCTGGGAGAGTATCAGAGTCGACTCCGGCAACTCGGCCTGTCGATCGAAAACGCGGCGTTCTACGCGCCCCGGCAGCGGATGATCGTGGCGGGCAGTGAGGTGACGAGCTTTGCCCGCCGCTTGCAGCAACACCGGAGCCGGGCCGCCGAGGCGCAGCGCGAGTATGCGCGACTGGACCGTGAGTTCACCAAGGGGCTCGGGATGCTGAGCGCCGAGCTCAAGGCCAAAGGATTCACGCCCGAAGAGATCGCCGTTGAACTCGGACAGCGGAAGGCGAATTGGAAGAGCGAGATGAAAGCGGCGCTCGACGCCGTGAACACGGCGCAGCGGCAGAACGAGGCTAAATTCTCGGAAGTCACCGGGCAAATGTTTGCCCGGCTGTACCACGAGGCGTTTCACGCCTACCTCGACCACTTTGTCTTTCCCCACGAGAAGCACCACGTGCCGCGCTGGTTGAATGAAGGGCTGGCCCAGGTGTTCGAGAGCGGGCAGCTCGACGGCGACTTCTTGCGGATCGACGCCCCCTCCCGCGAGCGCTTGCAGGCGCTGCGCCTCGATATGGAGCAGCAGCCCCGCCTTTCGCTGGCGCAGCTTTTGACGACAGCCGACGCCCCTTTCCTGGTCCCGCACGAGAGCCAGTCGGTCGCCGACGACGAGCGGATGTATCTCTACGCCTGGGGGCTGGCGTGGTACCTGGCCTTCGAGCGGGATGTCCTGGCGAGCGGGCGGCTCAAGCGGTACCTGGACAAGGACGCTCCCAAGGTCGACCCGGTGCGGCGCTTTGAGGAACTGGTCGGCCAGCCGCTCGGGGAGTTCGAGAAGGATTGGCGCGCGAGTCTGGCGCGGAGGTAGGAGTCGGCCGCAACAGGAATAGGTGAGAATCGCTTGGATTACAGCCTGCTGAAGCCCGTTTCATTGTGGGAACTACGATCCCAGTGTCTGGCGTGCGGGCACGAGTTCCCTGTCTATGTATTGCCTGACATGGGGTATGGCGAATGGCTGTTGCGCACTTGCGACGGCAAAGAGATGGCGATCCTGCAATGTCTGGACAATCCCGTTTTTGATGAAGTGCGCGAGCTAGTTGACGGTTTGATTGCCAGGGAGAAGAACCGAAAGTTGCAGAGGCTAGCGCAAAAACGAAGGGAGCCGACGCTTCTCGACCGAGTAATGCCTATCTGTTGCGATCCCTTGGGAGGAGCTGAACTAACCACTGCCCCTCCTCGCTGTCCGCTGTGCCAGAGTGCGAATGTGGATAGGTTCGACCACGATCCGCCCCGCGGGATGGGAATCAACTTACCCGTCGTGACTTTTCATCGCTGGCTGGCAATGCGACCTGACGAGCGCGAACAGAAGGTTGCAGCTAAAATGCGCGCGCTGCGTTTGGAGCTATAGAACCGGGGTTCTGGCGGCCCGAGGCGTCCCTCCCTTCAAAACTGGCTGGTATGGCAGTGCTGACAAGTCGAACGTAGTGCGGGACGGAGCTCCCTTGATGATTGACAGAAGATTCGATTTTGTGTATAGTTGTTGAACACTTTTGGCGCGGAGTTGTTGTAGAGGTGGGTCCCCAAAGGGGGGTAGTAAGATTCTTGTTGAGACTGGCGGTTGCGGCGTCGTCGGGGAATGCAAACAGCAACTCTGGCAGTGACTTGCGGCAAACGGTTGTGCGGAATCGGCAAGTGTGCGCGCTCTTCTATTGATACAGGAAACGTTGTGACGGCGCGGGGCTGTGGGGCAAGCGAGGCGTCGGATACCCGACCCGGGATTAGGGTCCGTTGTTTCACATTGGGCGGGGAGGCAGTTGAAAGTGGCCCGACGGACGACGATGATGCTGAGCCGGATCGGACGGCTCGCGTCTCCCCTACCCTGCCCCACCACCGCCTTCGAGGTTTTTGCGATGGCTGCTTGTGTGCGAACTGCGTTTGTGTGTCTGCTGCTCGGCTCGTTGTCCCCCAGCCTGCTGGGGGCGGAGGAAGTCGGGCCGAAGGTTTCGCTCTTCAACGGTCGGGATCTGAACGGCTGGCATGCGGTGCACTGCGAAGCGGCGGTTGAGGACGGAGCGCTGGTGATCACCGGCGGCGACGGGCTGCTGCGGGCCGATCATCGGTTCGCCGATTTTGTGCTGGAGCTCGACTGGCGGCCGCGGAATACGGAAAAGTACGACAGCGGCATCTACTTCCGCTGCGAGGAGCCCGCCGAAGGAAAGAAGTATCCCGATAAGTATCAGATCAATCTGAAACAGGGAGACGAAGGGAACCTGATCGGGTTTCCTGAGGCCCGCAGCAAGGGGCTCGTCAAAGCCGGGGAGTGGAATCACTTCAAGCTGAAGGTCCAGGGGGACACGGCGGAACTGGAAATCAACGGCCAGCCGGCGTGGAAGACGGCGGGCATCGAGAAGAAGGAAGGCTATCTCGGATTTCAGGTGGAAGTGCCGCTCGGCGGCCAGTACGAGTTCAAGAACATCACGATCCAGGAACTCGGTTATCGGCCTCTCTTCAACGGCCAGGACCTGACCGGCTGGGAAGGAGCGGATCAGGACGCGTCGGTCTGCTGGAAGGTGGAGGACGGCCTGCTGATGTGCACGGGAAAGAAAGGCCCTTGGCTGCGAACCAAGGAGCAATTCGGCGACTTCAATCTGCGCCTGGAATACAAGCTCAAGCCGGCGGGCAATTCGGGCGTGTACGTGCGCGTGCCCAAGGGTGGCGCCCATCATGGGAAGGATGCGGGCGTCGAAATCCAAGTGCTCGACGACAGTGCTCCCAAATACAAAAGCCTGAAGCCCTACCAGTATTCCGGAAGCGTTTACGCGATTGTCCCAGCCGAGCCGCGCGTTTGCCGGGCCCCCGGTGAATGGAATTCGATGGAAATCGACTGCAAGGGAAGCCGCTACCGGATCATTCACAACGGTGTCGTCGTCGTCGATGCGGACGAGACCAAGTACCCGGAACTTGCCGAGCGGTTGCGCGAGGGGTACCTGGGGCTGCAGAACCACAGTGAAGAGGTGTGGTACCGCAATGTGCGGGTTGGGCCGGCGGTCGACTAGGGTTGTAGGAGTGGGGAACCGAACGGTCTGAATTCTGGCGAATTCAGCTACGGGGGCCCGCTGCGGCCGTTCCGGGCTCTAGTTCGCCGCTTGTGGCCCTGAGCGGGCTGAATTACAATCGGGCCATCAAGGGATTTGCGGCCGCTTGCAGCCTTACTGCTAAAAAGCCAATGCCTGCCATGCCAGTCGATCGAACTGGCAGCCGATCTTGCCAGCACGCATGCGCGTCACC
>JAEZAS010000018.1 GCA_023430365.1 Planctomycetota bacterium | reverse complement strand
TGCGGCAGGAACTGGAACGCTTGAAACGGGACCGCGGCGGATCGGCGGACAAGGATCTGCGTTGAGCTAAGCGCTCGGCCGGCGGATTTCAGCGGTCCGGGACTGTGGCTCCCGCATCCGCTGGCCTGCCTGGAAGGTTTGCCAGAGGGCGCCCGCTCCGACCTGCAGGAATCCGATCGCCACAAACGAGAAGATGCCTCCCAGCACCGAGCAAGCGACGATGCCGACGACGATGTCCAGTTCCGTTGGCGCGTGAGCCGACGTCAGGATCACCCAAATCCCTCCGACAGCGCCACCGCCGACGATGCCGACCATCGTCGCCACCAGCAGAGGCCAGCCGAGCGGGCTGCTCTCGCGCAGACGCGTCGGCGGGGCGAAGTGCTCCGGCGACAGGGCAGGGCGAGAACGATCGCGAAATTGTTTGGGCACCGTATCGGGAAAGTCGCCGTGCGGCTGGCGGAGGCGATTGCCCAAGGCGTTGCCAGCCACATGAGCCCCGATGCACACCAGCAGGAAGCCAATCGCCACGACCGTCAGCGGCGCGAGCCACTGGGTGAGGGCCAGCAGGCCGCCGCAGATCGTCAGAAGGGCGAGGAGCGTCCGCAGGCGGAACTGCGGAGGACGAAGCGGCGGTCCAAGAGGCTCAGGCGAAGGCACAAAGCGATCTCGCGGCTGGGAGCACGAGCAGGTACGCCTGTCATTATAGGGGCCGGGTGATTGTCTGGCGCTTAGGCTTCATGATTTCCGAAAGCGAAACCGCCCGATGCTCGCGCGCCGACAGATAGCAGGCGTCGACCAGGGCCATCGTCTTCAGATTGTCCTGGCCACTGATTTCTGGCTCCGTTTTTTCTTCGACGGCGCATAAGAGCTGTGCCATCGTGCCACCGAAAGCATCCGGAAACCAGACTTCCTTCCACCTCGGCTGAAACCAGTAGCCGGGCTGCTGGGTTGTGGTGAAGTCGAGCGTGCTGGGAGTGGGATGCGGATAGTCGGGCCAGCCGATCGTTCCTCGGGCGAGTCCTTCCAGCCCCTCGACGCGCCAGCGGATGCCGATGTCTTTTTCGGCTCCTTCCAGGGCAGGGCCCGTCCAGACATCGTCCCACGCGCTGGCCCGGAAGCCATTGGCGTACTCGAGGATGTACAGGCAGATTCCATCCTGGTGCGGAAACTTTTTCGCGGTTCGCGGATCGGGGCGAACACTGGCAAAAACGCGCACCGGGTCGCCAAACAGAAAGCGGAACGTGTCGAGGTGGTGGATCGACATGATCCGGAGCGTCACCCAGCCTTGCCGCTGCTGCCACGGCATCCAGTGCGGAATGGCTCGCATGTCGATCGTCGCCAACACCGGCTCGCCGAGCAGGCCGCGGTTGAGCAGCGAGTGCAGGGCGCGAATCGACTGGTCGTAGCGCATGTTCTGGTTGACGGAGAGCGTCACTCCCGCACGCTTGCAGAGTTGCACGATCTCCTTCGCTTGCGCGTAGTCGGCGCCGAGCGGCTTTTGAGCGAGGATGCCGCGGACCTGCTTCTTGTACTTGAGGACGTTGCGAATCACCTCCGGCTGAGTATCGGGAGGCACCGCGATATCGACGACCTCCACTGTGCCGCTGGCCAGCATGTCCTGGTAGGTGTCGTACGCGGTCAGCCCATGCCGCTCCGCCACCCGCCGGGCATGAGCGGGCGTGCGCGAAGCAATCGCCACCGGATTGAAGCCGTTCTTGCGATAGGCCACCAAATGGCAATCAGCCATGATGAACCCGCTGCCGATACAGCCAATTGGCAGATCGCGATTCTTGGGGAGACGCGGGAGATGGTCGAGATGCAGGTCGAAGGAGCTTGTGTTGGGCATGGTCCGATTCTAGTGCATGCCTGTTGCAGTTGCTTAGAATCGTGCGGAGTAACGGTGTGCCCGAAATTGCTGCAATTCACTGCACGATTTCATCGATGCTGATTTCTGCACTCGTGGTTGCCGGCTGGTGCGTATCCCGACTTGACCTAGGGAGCGGACGGGCAAGAGCGAAGTTGAGAATGATCAGATTTGATCGGCAGGGTATATAATTAGGTATCCCCTGCGTGAAAGGTTGACGAGAATGACGAGCTTTCAAGAAGTGCTTGCGGCCGCGAAGTCGCTGTCGCTGGAGGATCGTTCGCGGTTGATCGAATCCTTGTGGGACGATGTATCTCCTTCCGATTGGCCGGTCCCCTCACAGGCCTGGATTGCTGAGTGTCAGCGACGATCGCAGATGTTCGATGCGGGAGATATGTCCGCGAGCACTTGGCAGGAAGTCAGGCAACGCGCTCGCCGCAAGGCTGGCCTAGATGGATAACCTGCTTGTCACAGCGGCTGCCGAAGAGGACTACACCGAAGCTTTTCTTTGGTATGCAGCCAGAAGCAAGCGCGCCGCCAATGGACTGGAAGCTGAGTTTGCGATGGCAATAGCCGAGATCAGCCAACATCCCACCCGTTTTCCAGCGGTGGACCCGTCGCACCGATTCTATTTGCTGAAACGCTATCCCTACCAAGTTATCTATCGCGAGACGGTAGATCATCATTGGCTCGTCGTGGCGTTTGCCCATACAAGCCGTGAGCCAGGCTACTGGCACCATCGTGAACACGGCTAAGACCGTTCATGGCGGGTGATCAAAACCCGAGCCCATTCCCCGTCAGCACCCCCGTCCCGACCGTTCCATCGGTGATGTGAAACATCGGCGGGAAGATCTTGCCGTAGGTCTCATTGCCCGCCGGGCAATACTGCCGGCCGTTTCCTTCGATCGCCGCGATGGTCGGCATCCTCGCCGCAATGCTGGCCGAATGCAGGAACGAATAGCCGGGGCACGTCAGGTCCTGCACGCAGAGGAACAGGCCATACTTCTGCGCGGCGGCGCCCATCAGCAGGGCCTCGGTGTGCCCCTTGCACGCTTTCAATGCGACGCCGCTGTAGCCTTGCTCGCGAGCGAGCTGCAGCGTCTCGAGGTCGACGAGCGATTCATCGATCACCACTGGCTTGATCTCGGCCGCCTTGTGCATCTTGTTGTCGGGATGCGCCCGCAGGTCGCGATGCGTCGGTTGCTCGACGTATTGCACTCGGTCCATCGCCTTGGGCGCCGCTTCCTGAATGCGGCGGAGGAATTCGAGCAAGTACTCGACGTTCTGGCAGCGCTCGTTGAAGTCGAGCGAATAGTGCCACTTCTCCACTCCCAGCCGGGCCTGCGTTTCGCTCGCGACTCGATCGACCGCCGCCACGCGGGCCACGTCCCAGGCCAGGTCGTCGCCGTTGAGCTTGATCTTCAGGTGGGTCAATCCGTCGGCCGTGATCCATTCGCCGAGCGTTTCTGGCAAGTCGTCGTTGATGCGCTGATTGATATCGCTTTCGACGAGCGGATCGAGCGCCCCCACGAGGTGATAGAGGGGCATTTTCGGCTTCGGCTGCCGCAGCGTGTAGCGATCGAGATATTCTCCCGCGAATTCGCTCGTCAGATAGTGCGACAAATCGCGCTCGACATAGTCGGCGCCGAGCAAGTTGTAGGAGTTCTGTCCGATCGTCTTGCCCAAGGCGTCGTGAATGGCCGCTTCAAACGGGCTGGCGGCG
>JAEZAS010000538.1 GCA_023430365.1 Planctomycetota bacterium | reverse complement strand
CTGCAGCAGATCATCAAGAACCTGCTCTCGAACGCGTTCAAGTTCACCCATCACGGCGAAGTGACGATGGAAGTGTCGGTCGCCGAGAAGGGCTGGACGCTCGACAACGACGAGCTGAGTCGGGCACCGGGCGTATTGTCGTTCTCCGTCAGCGACACGGGCATCGGCATTCCGACCGACAAGCAGCAGATCATCTTCGAGGCCTTCCAGCAGGCGGATGGATCGACGAGCCGCAAGTACGGCGGCACGGGCCTCGGCCTGGCCATCAGCCGCGAATTGGCTCGCTTGCTCGGCGGCGAAATCCGCCTGACTTCGACGCCAGGCCGCGGCAGCACGTTCACCCTGTACCTGCCGATGGTCTACAGCCCGCCACGGGCCGGACGAAAGAGCGCCGAGTCGGCCATCGTAAGCGCCGCCAAGCGGCTGGCGCCCATGGTGGGCGATTCCATGACCGGCCTCATCCAGACGGGCAGCCACAACGATATCTCCCTCTCGGAAACGCGAGTGATCGAAGAACCGGCCATCGACCACCTGGTCAATGAGGTGGGAGATGACCGGGATGACATTCAAGCCGGTGACAAGGTGCTGCTGATCGCCGAAAACGATCTCGGCTTTGCCCGTATCTTGCTGGAACGAGCCCGCCAGAACGACTTCAAGGGAATCGTCACGTCGATGGGGGCCGCGGCGCTTGCCCTGGCCCGCGAATACAAGCCGACGGCCATCACGCTCGATATTCACCTGCCCGACATCGACGGCTGGCGCGTGCTCGAGCGGCTCAAGAACGACATCACAACCCGGCACGTGCCGATCTGCGTCATTTCCACCGACGAAGCGAGGGAACGCGCCCTGACCTCTGGCTCGCTCGCGTTCCTGGCCAAGCCGATCAAGAGCACCGACCTGATCGACGAGTTGCTGAAAATCATCGCCGACTTCAATCGTCGGGCGGTGAAGACGGTGCTGGTCGTCGATGCCGATCAAGCCCGGCGCGGCCGGATTCTGGACGGCATCAATGCCGACGACGTCAATGTGACGGCGATCGCCGACAGTTCGGCGGCGATCCAGACGATCCAATCGGGACAGGTAGATTGCATCGTGATCGGTCCTCATTCGAGCGAGTTTGCCACCGAGCTGGCAGTCGCCGTCGGCGACCGGGACTTCAATCGAATGCCGGTAATCGTCTATGGCGACGGCAAAGAGGTCGCCCTGGACAGCGCTCCTTGGCGCCGTCTGCAGGAGGTCTGCACGGTTCGCCCCGTTCAATCGCCCGACCGACTGCTCGATCTGAGCGCGTTCTTCCTGCATCGCAATGTGGCAAAACTGCCCGAGGCGAAGCGGCAAATGCTGATCGACCTGCACCAGTCGGACAAAGTGCTGCACGGCAAGAAGGTGCTCATCGTCGACGACGACATGCGGAACATCTTCGCCCTCTCGACCGTGCTGGAAGAACATGACATGGTCATTCTCTCGGCTGACACCGGACGAGACGCCATCAAGACGCTGCGCAATGAACCGGACATCGACATCGTGCTCATGGACATCATGATGCCCGAGATGGATGGCATGGAGACGATGCGGGAAATTCGCAAAATTCCCAAGCTCAAGTCGCTGCCGATCGTGGCTGTCACCGCGAAAGCGATGAAGGGGGATCGGGAAAAGTGCATCGAAGCTGGCGCCTGGGACTATCTGTCCAAGCCGGTCGATACGCAGCAAATGCTAGCCGTTTTGCGGGCCTGGCTGCACCGTTAAGCCTTGTTTGTTTAAAATCAACGACTAGGGGCCGCCGGGATGTGGCCCGCCCTGCCCAGCGCAAGTTGTTCACCCATGGTTGATTCGGACAAAATCAACATCCTGATCTGCGACGATCTGGCCGACAAGCTGCTCGTCTATCGATCGGTATTGGAGGAATTGGGTGAGAACCTGATTGCCGTGCGCTCGGGGCAGGAGGCGTTAAAACAAGTCCTGAAGCACGACTTCGCCGTCATCCTGCTCGATGTGAACATGCCGGGGATGGACGGCTTCGAGACGGCGCAGCTCATCCGCCAACGACGACGATCGGCTCACACGCCGATTATCTTTCTCACCGCCTTTGCCGACGAGGTGCATACCGCCCAGGGCTACGCGACGGGCGGCGTCGACTATCTCCCCACTCCTGTAGTGCCGGAAATCCTCCGGGCCAAGGTGCGGGTCTTCATCGATCTGTTCCGCTTGCGCAAACAGGTCGCTCGCCAGGCCGAGGAGCAGGCCCAGCGAGCGGCAGCCGAGGAATCGGCCCGGCGATCCGCTTTCCTGGCCGAAGCCAGCCGGGCCCTGACCGCTTCGCTCGATACGGAAACGACGATCCGCCAACTGCTGCGAGTATTCGTCACTGCCCTGGCCGACATGGCGGGGTTTACCCACGTGCCGACCCATGGCCAGCCGTGGAAGAGCGAACTCGCCTGGAAGGACGAGTCCACCAACGTACTGCGATTCCACACGATCAGTGGCAGTTCGGCTCCTCAGGATGACCTGAGAAGTTGCCACGATCGCGTGCTCGCCTCAGGCACTCCGGAGCAGCTCGACAATCTGGAAATCGTATACGCGTTCGAGGACGAAATTGGCCCCTTCGCCGGGCAGATCAGCTCCGCGCTGGTCCTGCCGCTCACGGCTCGCGGGCGGACCCTGGGAGCGCTCACGCTCACCTGGCAACGCCCCAATCAGCTCGGCAAAGAAGATCTGGCGTTGGCCGAAGACCTCGCCAGCCGGGCGGCCATCGCGCTCGACAACGCAATGCTGGTGCGCGACATCCAAGAAAACGACCAGCGCAAGAACGAATTTCTGGCCATGCTTGCGCACGAGCTGCGCAACCCGCTCGCGCCGATTCGCAATGCGCTCGACCTGCTGCAATTGATCGGCCCGGAAGGGGAAGAGATCAAGTGGGCTCGCGACGTGATGGACCGCCAGGTCACACACCTGGTGCGACTGGTCGACGACCTGCTGGATGTCTCGCGCATCACGCGGGGCAAAATCCAACTTCGGCAGGAACTGCTGGCCATCGGTTCCGTCATTTCCAGTGCCGTCGAAACCAGCCGGCCCATCATCGAGGCCCATTCGCACAACCTGGCATTGAGCGTTCCCGAGGAACCTCTCCTGGTCCAGGGAGATCCTGCGAGACTGTCGCAGGTCTTTGCCAATCTGCTCAACAATGCGGCGAAGTACACCCCCGATCACGGCCAGATTTCCATCGCCGTGGAGCCAGGACAGGGAGAAGTCTCGATACGCATTACCGACACCGGAGCGGGCATTCCCGCCGAGATGCTGGCCGACGTCTTCGAGTTGTTCACGCAGGTCGACCGATCGCTCGACCGCTCGCAAGGTGGGCTTGGCATCGGCCTGACGCTCGTGCGCAGGCTTGTCGAGATGCACGGCGGAGTTGTGCGCGGCCATAGTGATGGGATTGGTAAAGGGAGCGAGTTTGTCGTCACGCTCCCCCTCGTTAGCCAGGAACACATCGTACCGTCGACTCCCTGCAAGACGCCGGCAGTGGAGTCGAAGCGCAACGCCTGCCGCATTTTGATTGTCGACGACAATATCGACGCTGCCGAAACGCTCGCTGTCCTGCTGCGAACGGGCGAGCACGAAGTTCGCCTGGCTCGGGATGGCATCTCGGCGCTGGACCTCGCCCGCAGCTATCGTCCGGACGTGGTGCTGCTCGACATCGGTCTGCCGGGGCTTAACGGCTACGAGGTCGCGCGCCGGCTGCGGAACGACGGCACGCTGAAGCAAACACTCCTCGTCGCGGTCAGCGGCTACGGCCAGGAAGAGGACCGCAAGCGGTCGGGACAGTCGGGCTTCGACCATCACCTGATCAAGCCGGTTGATTTCAATGTGTTGCGCGCCCTGCTGGCTAGTCACACCGGCGAATCGACCGGTCCGCGACTAACGGCGATCGCCTGAGCCCCGACGGCGCCGCTGGTCGGCCCGAAGGATCCGGCAACCGCCAGCCATCGCCGGGAATAAGCTCCCGCGCGGGCGCATCCACTCTTTTGTCGCTCCTTGCGATATTGCCGCGAACCTCTTGGCCAGGTCCGGCTCTTTCACCTTGTAAGACAACAACAACCGCATCAAGTCTGGTAAGGAAGGTCCTGTGAATCGTTTGTCGCTGGGAAAACGTCGGTACGGTGAACGAGGCGAATGGCTCGGCGCCGTGCTGTTTGCCATCGATCCCAGGCTGCGCGGGTGATGCCACTTTGGCTGAAGTCAGATGACTTTACAGCCCGGCGTCACTCGGTGGCGCCGGGCTTTTTTCGTGGCTGCCAGTAAATGCCAAGCGCACAAGGGCCGGTAGCTGAGATGGTTTAGCGCCGAGCTGAAGACTCGGAGACGTGGATTCGAGCACCACCCGGCCCACCTTGGGGAAACATCGAATGACGAACTTCAAATTTCGAAATCAGGCCGGCTCCGGCTCCCGGATGCCTCTTCGACCTTTGAATTTCGACATTCGACATTTCCTTACGGCCCGGTGTTGTAACGGAAGCATGTCGTTCTGATACAGCGGCGGCGGTTGGTTCGACTCCACCCCGGGCTACTAGGAGAAACAAGCATGTCCCAGTTCAAACGCGCGACGCTCCGAGGGGGGTCGTGGTGTAACGGCAGCACAGCAGACTTTTAATCTGCCAGGCAAAGGTTCGAATCCTTTCGGCCCCACTGGCCAAACGGCAGAAACAGCCGTCAGGGGTCGGGAATCAGCAGTCAGCGAGCAGATGAACGCATGTTCGGGTTTCGCCAACTCCTGACTCCTGACAAACGCTGGGCTCATGGTCCAACAGGAAGACTCCGGTCCTGCAAACCGGCGATCTGGGTGCAACTCCCAGTGGGTCCACTTTCACTGAAAAGAGCGTAGCAATCCCGTGGTCCAGCGGCGACGACTCCTGGCTTACACCCAGGCAACGATGGTTCGAGTCCATCCGGGATTACTTGAATGCAGAATTCGGAATAGGGAATGCGGAATGGATGCGACACAGCTTCTCTCACTCGATTCCGCATTCCGCATTCGCCATTCCGCATTGGATTCGGCTCGGTAGGCAACCAAGGTCGACCATCCTGACTCAGAATCAGGAATGCTGTGGGTTCGATCCCACCTGAGCCACTTCGAAATACGGAAACTGTCGGGGAGCAGAATCGAATCTGCGCCGGGATCCGCCAACCTTTAAGCCACTCAACCACCGTCGGACCGACACCATGACTACGATCCTCGATCTGCCGACGCTCGTTCTCAACCGCAATTGGCAGCCGATCGGCGTGGCGCCGGTCGCCCGCTCGCTGATGCTGGTCTGGAACGAGAGCGCCCAGTTCGTCGATCCGAGCGACTTCCAGCTTTACAACTGGAGCGATTGGTCGCGGCTGAAGCCGCAGGCGGACGAGCCGTTCATTCAAGCGGTTCGTCAGCGTCTGCGGGTGCCGGAGGTGGTCGTGCTGACTCGGTACGACCGGCTGCCGATCCGCAGCGTGGCGCTAAGCCGGCGGAACCTGTTCAAGCGAGACGGCTACACCTGCCAGTACTGCGGCCAGCAGCCTGGGAGCGAGGAGCTGACCATCGATCACGTCCTGCCGCGCTCGCGCGGCGGCGTGTCGAGCTGGGAGAACTGCGTTCTGGCTTGCGTCGAGTGCAACAAGCGCAAAGCGGACCGTACGCCCGCGGAGGCTCGCATGCCGCTCCGCAGCGTGCCCGCCCGGCCGAAGTGGCAGCCGCTGTACGCGTCGCAGCTGAAGCGGATCGAAAGCTGGTCGCGGTTCATTAGCGAAGCCTACTGGACCGTCGAACTGGAGCAGTGACGGCTGCGATAGCGGAAAGTTGAAAGCGGAAAGCGGCGTCTTGAGTTGGAGGCGGAGAACCATCCGCTTTCCGCTGTCCGCCTTTCCGCTTTCCTAAGTCCTCGAAGTGTGACGGATGCACGCGACCGTGCGAAGGTCGAGGGCCAGGTTCGACTCCTGGCGAGGGCACTGTGCAGTGTGGTTGGGTCCGGTGGCGCAGCGCGACGTGATTTCACGTGTTCGCGACTGTGTTCCACGCACGGTCTATGACGAAGGCCACACCGTGCAACCTGGTTAGCTCAATGGTAGAGCAACAGACTAAGGATCTGTGAGTTGCGGGTTCGACTCCCGTACCAAATGCCGCTCGAGAGAACGGCTCCAAGCGGGCGCGAAAGCGTCCACCAGAAAGCCTGCGGGCGGGTGGAGGGTGAGTTTCGTCAGCCGAAGCGTGCCGATGGCCGAAGCGACGGTTGGTTTCGCGACTCGTGCGCGAAATCGCCGAAGCAACGGCCTCTCGTGGATGCAACGGCGGCACTGTCGTGTGCCCTGTATGACGCGGATGCCGCCGGGCGATGACGACTGCAACGAATCGCAGAGGGTCGTGAGAAGGCTATCGGCTCGACTGCCTCGTAGGAGGCGGCGGTCTTCGGCCAACGCTCGACCGAAGCGTTCCCGACCAGGCGTACTCGCCCGGCTGAAGCGTCATCCGCACTCGGACGTGCGACGAGCACCTTTCAGCTGCCCAAGGGCGATTTTTGAAAGCGGAAAACGGAGAGCGGAAAGCGGTTGATTGAGGTTTTTGTACCAACCCGCTTTCTTTGTCCGGTCTAGGAGGTTTTGTCGTGTTCAAGCGAATCAAGATTCACAGCTACGAGATTGGCCTGCGCTTCCGCGAGGGCGAGTTCCAGGGACTCATGCTGCCGGGGACGCACTGGATCTTCGATCCACTGCGCAAGCTGCGCGTGCAGGTGGTGTCGCAGCGCGATCCATGGCTCACGCACGATAAGCTCGACTTGATCGTCAAGTCGGGCGTTCTCAAGGATCGGGCGATTGTGCTCGATCTGCAGGACGATGAGCGGGCTCTCGTTACGATCGACGGCCGCCAGCGCACGCTGGTTCCACCTGGGCTGTACGCGCTGTGGACAACGCAGCGTCGCGTGACCGTCGAGCGTTTCGACGCGCGACAGGTGCGCTTCGAGCACAGCCAGCTGCCGCTGGTTGTGCAGGCGGCTGGCGCCGCAAGCGCGCTGGACGTTCGCACCGTGGAAGCGAGTCAGGCGGGAGTGTTGCTGGTTGACGGCAACTACGTCGACACGCTGCCACCCGGCCGTTACGCGTTCTGGAAGAACGTCGCTACGGTCAAGGTGCTCGCGGTTGACCTGCGCGAGACGATGCTCGACATCGCCGGCCAGGAAGTGATGACGGCTGACAAGGTAACGCTACGGCTGAACGCCGTCGTCACCTATCAGGTCGTGGACGCTCGCAAGTCGGTGACGCAGGTCGACGACGTGCGGCAGGCCCTGTACCGCGAGGCGCAGTTGGCTCTGCGGACGGCTGTCGGGAGCCGCGACCTGGATGCGTTCCTGGCCGACAAGGACGCCGTGTCGCGCGAGATGGAAGAGACGGTCCGGCGCCGGCTGGCGCCGCTCGGTCTCGAGATCGTCGCCGTGGGCATCCGCGATGTGATCCTGCCAGGCGACATGAAGGAACTGATGAACAAGGTGACCGAGGCGAAGAAAGCCGCCGAGGCCAACTTGATCGTCCGCCGCGAAGAGACGGCCGCCATGCGCAGCCAGGCGAACACGGCGAAGGTTCTGGAAGGCAACCCGACCTTGATGCGGCTCCGCGAGCTGGAAGTTCTGGAGCGCGTGGCCGTGGCGGGAAAACTGAACGTTGTGATGGGCGAGAAGGGTCTCGCCGATCGAGTGGTCAACTTGATTTGACCGTCATGGGGCGAAGGGCTGGGAGCAATCCTGGCCCTTCGCTTTTTTGCGCGCTGAGCATGGCAGGGCCCCATATTCGTAGCTGAATTCGCCAGAATTCAGACCATCGACGCTCCACTCGAGGGGGCGTCTGAATTTTGGCGAATTCAGCTACGAGGAAGGCTGCTAGCGTCGTTTGCAGGCGGCAATTTCGCTCGAATGAGATTGACCGATTTACCGATAGTGAGATAAGACGGTGTGCTGCGCGAATCGTGCGCCAGGACGGTAGTGGTCCGGGCGATTCACACGCGATGCAGCAAGCAAGTCGGACAGGGAATTCCGGCTCATTGGCAAGGATGCGGTCATGATGCGTGGAACGTTGCTGGCGTTGGTTGTCTGTGTGATCGGTGGGTCTTTTGTCGAGACCGCCGAAGCCCAGCACGTGCACTTCTCCTTCGGCGGGCACGGCCACCGGCATCATCACCATCACCACCCGTTCTGGTGCCATCCCGGCTGGGATTTTGGCTACTACTGGGCTCCGCCGCCGCGCGTGACCTACGTGCAGCCCGAGCGGACGATCATCGTGCCGCAAACCGTGGTTGCACCAGCCGTCAGCTCCACGCAGGCGCCGGCCGCCAGCGTCGCCAACGTCCCGTCGACGTCCACGGTCGCCGCGACGACTCCGCCCGTCCGAACCAACAACCTGCCAGCCTATCGCGGCTCCGGCATCACCATCCAGAACCGCAACACGGCGGGGCTCGCCGTGGCCTGCGTCGTCGATGGGCAAACCCAACTCGAACTTCGCCCGGGCGAAACCCGTCCGCTACGTGAAAAGGCGACCTACATCGTCGAATTCGACCGCGGCGGCTCTTTTGGCACCGCCAAGTACGAACTCACCGAGGGCGAGTACGAGTTCGTCGTGACCGATCGCGGCTGGGACCTGCAACGCGACGCCACCGGCACGAGCTGGCAGACGGCGACCATTCCAGAAGTGAAGAAGAATAGCCTGCCGACCACCATTCGGTAGCGACGGGAAATCCCCGTCGCAATTAACCCGAACGATGGGGCAACCGCTGGCTCACTTCGCCATGCAAAGATCTTCGGACCCCTCGGGAAACTCACGATCGAGAATCTTGACGATCATGTG
>JAEZAS010000526.1 GCA_023430365.1 Planctomycetota bacterium | reverse complement strand
GCAGGCTGAGGAGGGCGAGCACGGTGATCGAGGCCAGTCGCTTCATATCACTTACCGGAGCGGCGTGTCGGCGGTGACCAACACAGCAGGCTCAATCGAGGCGGGAAAGGTGGAGGGACGACAAACTGCCCCAAATGCGGGCGCAATGGTTCAGCTATCGCACCGTTACTATATCCCGCAAGGGGATGGCGGGTCAAGCTTTGCGTCGGACCGGTAGAGGGCAATTCTCCACGGCGCCCTTGGTCACTGCGCCCTGCTCAGCAGTAAACGAATCGTCTGCGGGTAAGCTTCCGGCTTGTATCCGAGCCAACAAACCGGCTCACCTCGATGAATCCAGAGTGTTTCCCCGCTCCCGCGCAACGAATTAGGGAAAAACGGCGCGTGATAGAGGTCCGGGCATCCATCCGTGTCCACGACCAGTAATTCAATTTGTCCCGAAGGGTCTTCGCTCGATAAGTGATCTTTAAGCGATTGAAATGCTTGGCGTGCTGGCCCGCTCCAGAACGCCATCACGAATAGCACACCGAGATCGACGGGCGCGACGATGCTCCGGTCGGCGTGCTCAAAGAATCGCACGTTCCGCGCTGCCAGAAACTCAGGCGAGAAATGTAGTCGCTCAAAGGGACTTGCCGACACTTCACTCATCCGTTTTTAAGCACCGTGTTGTTCAGCCGTGTTGCATTAGCTTGGTTGGCCTTCTATTCCGGTGGCGACTCGGGTCACGGCGAATCGGAAGTGAATTCCAATCCGTTGGGCCACAAGTTGGGGAGTCCACGGTTCTTTACGAAGTTGTCGAAATTGGTTCCCGTTGGTCGCTTACGGGCTCTGAAGTCGTCCAAAGAGTATCGCATTCGAGGCAGACCTTTACAGGCTCTCGCGTTGCGACAACTAAGGCATCGACGACGTAGTCTTGCTGACAATACGGACAAACAGGCTTCTCTGTGGCCATGAGATTCTCAACCTTAATGCGCCTTCAATGCGAAATGGCGCTAATGACGATTCCCCGTGCCGTGGCAATGGTCGAAACCACGCGAGGCTCTTTCGATTCGCTTTGAACGTCCGGGCCCGCGGATGCCAGGGGGAAGTAGTAGCGGCCGGCAAAGTAGTCGCTAACGGCAGGGCGGGGTTGATAGTAGATCAGGTGGACTCGCTCCAGCGGCAATTCTCCTGGGGCGAAGGTGGAAGCCTGGCCGCGACGGTCGGTGATCACGAGGTTGCCGGCAGCGTCTTCGCGAAGCGCTGACGGGAGGGCCAGCATCGCGGCGGCTTCCTCGATTTTCCCCTGAGCGAGCAATTCGCCAAACTGCTCGGCCGCCCACTTGGGCCGCACAATCCACCAGGCGGCGGTGAGAACCACAGCGACCACAAGGACGAGAGCGACCGCGGGCCAGTAGCGTCGAAGCGTTGAGTTCATTGGCTGGCCTTCGCGTCGCTGAATTCGCCAGAGTTCAGAGGCGTTTGCTTGGATGGTCGACTTGCGGAGCTTCTGAATTCTGGCGAATTCAGCTACGGGAATTCGCTTTTGGCTTCGTCTTCGCGCGGGGCGGCCCGGAGGCGGTTCGCCTCCGGCTGCTTTCGAGGGCGTCGGCTGACGCTTGGGGAGCTGCGTTGCTTGGGATCAGGGTACCGTCGCGGCGAACCGCGGAGCAATACTTGGCGGGGCCTGCACTCATCGATCAATGCTGATGCAGGGGCGCTCGACTGCCGTCGTTGGGCATTGGGATTTGGTCCTTGGTCATTCCCCACCGGAGGTCCGGTCAGGCTGGAAGCCTAACCTACGGAAGATTCCTTTGGTCGCCGGGGTGGTCTATACTGAGAGGTTCGGTCGCCGGCGGAGGCGACAGGTTCGAGTTCTTGGGCGAGGAACGGTTTCATGCAGCGTGCGTTTTGGGCTTGGGCGGCCGTGTGGTCGCTGGTTATGGCGGCGAGCGTCGCAACGGCGGCTGACGAGGTGCTAGTCGAAGCGGAAAGCTTCGAGCAGCATGGCGGCTGGTCGCTCGACACTCAGTTCATCCAGGAAATGGGCTCCCCCTACCTGCTCGCGCACGGCCTGGGCAAGCCGGTGGCTGACGCGACGACCGAAGTCACGTTCCCGGCGACGGGCGAGTACAAGGTGTTCGTGCGGACGAAGGATTGGGTCGCTCGCTGGGGCGCGGAAGGTTCGCCGGGCAAGTTTCAACTGCTGATCGACGGCAAGCCGCTGAAAGAGACCTTTGGCACCAAGGGCAAAGACTGGTCGTGGCACGACGGCGGCACGGTGGAAATCACCCAGGAGAAGGTGAAGCTGTCGCTGAAGGACCTGACCGGTTTCGACGGCCGTTGCGACGCGATCTATTTCACGACTGATGCCAACGCGATTCCGCCGAACGAAGGGGCCGTGCTGCCTCCGTGGCGCCGCGATCTGCTGGGCCTCAAGGACGAACCCGAAGTCCGCAAAGGCTACGACCTGGTCGTGGTCGGCGGTGGCTACTCGGGCATGGGCGCCGCCATCTCGGCGGCCCGCATGGGTTGCAAAGTGGCCCTGATTCAGGACCGCCCGGTGCTCGGTGGCAACGGTTCGAGCGAAGTCCGCGTCTGGGCGATGGGGCTGATCCGCCGCGGTGAGTATCCGCGGATCGGTGAGATCATCGAAGAATTCGCCGACAAGGCGACCAAGTCTCCCGGCCGGGCCGAAGAGTTCGGCGACGAGAAGAAGGAGCAAGTCGTTCAGGCCGAGAAGAACATCGACCTGTTCCTGAACCACCACGCCTACAAGGTGGACAAGGAAGGGGGCAAGATCGGTTCGGTCACGGCGTTCGACACCCGTACGAGCCAGCACACCAGGTTCGAAGGCAAACTGTTTGTCGACTGCACCGGACACGGCACGATCGGCTACCTGGCCGGCGCCGACTGGGAGATGACTCCCGAAGGGCGCATGGGCATGAGCAACATGTGGACCTGGGGCGAGAACGACAAGCCGACCGAGTTTCCCGAGACGCCGTGGGCGCTCGATCTGACGATGAAGGATTTCCCGTATCCGGTCGATCACCACGGCCAGTGGTTCTGGGAAAGCGGTTTCGACAAGGACCCGCTGCAGGACGCGGAAGCCATTCGCGACTGGAACCTGCGCGCGGTGTACGGCGCGTTCAACGCGATGAAAAACCGCGACGGCAAGGACAAGCATCGCACGGCGGAGCTCACCTGGGTGGCGTTCGTCGGCGGTCCGCGCGAGTCGCGGCGTTTGATGGGGGACCTGGTTCTGACTCAGGACGACATAATCAACAAGAAAAAGTACGACGACGGCACGGTGCCGAGCACCTGGTCGATCGACCTGCACTATCCCAAGAAGCAGTTCGCCAAGAAGTTTCCGGACAACCCGTTCATCTCGATTGCGGAGCACGATTTCCGGATCGATCGGATGTTCGGCTATCCGGTTCCGTATCGCTGCTTCTACAGCCGCAACGTGCCGAACCTGTTCATGGCGGGGCGCTGCATCAGCGTGACGCATGAGGCGCTCGGAACCACGCGCGTGATGAAGACTTGCGGCATGATGGGCGAAGTCGTCGGCAAGGCGGCGTCGATCTGCGTGGCCGAGGACTGTCTGCCGCGGGATGTGTACGAGGATCACCTCGACGAACTCAAGAAGCTGCTCCACCTGCCGGGCAAGTCGCGCCGCGAAACGGTGACCAGCGAGATCGTGATTCCGGACAACGTGCCGGTCGCTCGCGCCGAAGGCCCGCCGACCGGGCTCGATCCGGCTTCGCTGAAGGGGATCGTCGTCGACGACGTGAAAGCGGTCCGCAGCGGCAACTGGACGCACGGCGAAGGGCTCAAGGGATACGTCGGCTACGGCTATCTCTACGCCAGCCCGAACACCGGTGCGTCGATTCGTTTCGACGTGAAGGCCGAGAAGGCGGGGCGCTACGACCTGCGCATCGCCTATCAGCCCCACGAGAACCGAGGCGCCACGGTTCCGGTGGTCGTGAAAGCGGGCGAGAAGGAAGTTCGCCATGCGGTGAACATGAAGGAGAAGCCGCCGGTCGACGGCGGCTTCATCTCGCTGGGCAACGTCGACCTGAAGGCGGGCGAAACGGTCTCGGTGACCCTCTCGACGGACAAGGCGGGAGGCAACGTCCACGCCGATGCCGTGCAGTTGGTCCCTGCCGAGGCGAAGTAGCTCAGTCCCTGGAGCACAAAAGCTCGGCAATGGGGTGATGCTTGGAACAGGCGTCGGGCCTGTTCAGGAACCACGGCGGCAAGAGTGAAACGCTTGTCGCCACGGCCGGTCGCCCCCCTGCCCCGCGCTTCGATGAACGTCGAACTGCCGAAGTTTCAGCCTGACGCTCGCAAACTCGCAAAGCCGCGCTCGAAATGGCGCGGCTTTGTCGTGCATGGGTGCCGGCTTGCGCTGCTGGCTGCGATCGTGTGGCTCATCCGCGATCAGCATGTGCGCTATCAGGCGCAGCAGGCGGGACGCGATGCGGCGGAAGTCAGCGTGGAGCAGCTAAAGGGCTTCTTTCCCGGGGCGGCGAGCATCTCGGAGTGGGATGTCGACCGCGGCGAGCGGCATGTGCTCGATGCCGACGGGAAAGAGCTCGGCTACTTCGTGCAGACCTCGCCGGCGGGGGACAAGATCGTCGGCTATTCAGGGCCGACCAATGTGCTCATTGCGTTTGGGCCGGACGATCGCATCGTCGGCATGCAGATCCTGAGCAGCCGCGACACGCGCGACCATGTGGCCGACGTGCTCAAGGATCAGCGGTTTCTCCAGGCGTTTAACGGCCTGAAGTGGGACGAAGCGGGCGTGAAGACCGACGTCGATGCGGTCAGCGGAGCGACGCTGACGAGCCTGGCGATTGTCGAATCGGTGACGAACCGGCTCGGCGGCGAAAAGCCGTCGCTCAAGTTTCCCGAGCCGATCGCGCTCGCGGAAGCGCAAAAGTTCTTCCCCGATGTGGTTGAACTGAGCCCCAGCGAAGAGCGGCCAGCCATGCTGGAGGCGCTGGATGAGGCGGGCAAGAAACTCGGCGCGGTGTTTCGGACCTCTCCCGCCGCCGATTCGGTGATGGGGTACCAAGGGCCGACCGATACGCTGGTCGCCGTGGGGCCCGATGGAACGACGGTCGGCATTGCGCTACGCAGGAGCTATGACAATCAGCCGTATGTCGGCTACGCGGGGGGTGACTACAGCTTTCCAGCCTTGTTCGAAGGGCTGACGGTCGAGGAACTCGCCAAACTCGATCCGAAGGAGGAAGAGATCGAGGGCGTGTCGGGGG
>JAEZAS010000391.1 GCA_023430365.1 Planctomycetota bacterium | reverse complement strand
TACTTGGGCGTCGGCGGGTCAGCGACCAGACCGAGAACGAACGTGGCGACCGCTTCACGCTCTTCCGCATTGAACGGAAACTGCGGCATGCGGAGACGCTCGTTGTACCGCTTGTTGACCGTCTTCTCGTAGTCGTAGCTGCGTGGCTCCTTCAGCTTCTGCCAGAGGAAGCCAATCCGGCTGCCGTGGCTGATCTGGTGGTCGTAGTACTCGTTGCGCTCCCGGTCTTCGAGCGATTCCACATTCGCCGCCACTTCGGCGTCGGTCACCGGGTGAAGCGGCTCTCCGTGCGACGCACCCGCGTGGCCGTGGCCATGCTCGATGTAGTGGGTGATGTGCTCGAACGCGAGTTTCGACGGGTCCTTGCGGCCCCAATCGGCCAGACCAGTTCCAATCGGCTTCGCGTCTTCGAAGCCGGGGATGTCGTGGCACCCGAAACAGCCGTACTTGTTGATCGTTCGCTTGCCGATGTAGCGCAGACGCTGGGCGTCGGTGAGCGACTGGCCGGGCTCAACGATCAGCTCGACTTCGGCGCCCTTGAGTTCTGCCCGCATCTCCGGCGGGATGCCCTCGTCGTAGTATTTCTTGGCGGCTTCGGTGTAGAAGGTCTCGTTCAGGTACTCGAGCGTGAGGGCTTCGAGCGCCTTTTTGTCTTCTTCACTGAGCGGCTGGGTTTCGGTCTCGCGAGCCTTCTTCGCATCGGGATCGAGTTGCCACTCGATCTTCGACGCCGACAGCAGGTAGTCGACGATGTCGTCGGCAGGGTCGAAGGTTTGCCCGTCGCTGGTCTGTTCCGGATCGAGGTAAAGATTCGGCATCACCGTGCGCGGGTGATACCGCGTCGGGTCCTTGATCCAGCTATACAGCCAATCGCGTCCGCGCGGATTGACGGCGGGGTCGAACTTGTTGCCGACGCCCGAGAGATCGGGACCCTGCACGATTTCGTTCGGCCGACGATATTTCTCGACGTCCGGGAAATCCTTGTGCGAATGGCAGGCGAGACAGCCGCGGGTTTCGAACTGCGCCTTTCCGCGTGAGATCTTCTCCTCTTGGCTCCACTCGGAGACGCCTTCGGGGCGGGTGAGCGGCTCGAACTTCTGCGAGTAGGCGTTCAGGTAGGCGACGGTGCCGAGGATTTCGATCGGTTCGCGCTTCTGCGCCATCTCGAGCGAGCCCTTGGCGTCTTCGTTCTGGAGGTGATCCCAGAGGCCGAAGAAGCGGGGCATCCGCGTGTCGGGGCGGAAGTTTTGCGGATTGCGAATCCAGTCGTAGGTGAACTCGTTGTCCAGCTTCGACGCCATGAACCGCAGGCTCGGGCCCGGCTTGCGAAGCTTGCCGGGGGTCTCCACATCGCGGAGCAAACCAGCCAGCTTGTGGATGTCGGCTGAGAGCAGTTGCTGCTCGGGGGGCAGTTGCGAGTCGTCGTCGATGCGGCGGCGCAAGTCGTTGCGAACGTCGTTGTCCTCCGGCCGCCGGACGACCTTTTCGGCCAGTTCGATCAGATCGGCAACCTCTTCGGCTCGGCCGGCGCTCGCTTGAGCATCAGCCGACGCGGCATCGCCGGCCTCGCCACCAGCGTTCTGCAATCGCTTTAGCGCCGCCGGCAGGCGGTCTTCGACGAGCAGTTCCTGGGCGATGGCGAAGTAGTTGGGCTCCAGCCGCATGTCGGGCCCAACGCGGCGAGTGGGACCGTCGTGCCCGTTCACTTCGTGGCAACCGTAGCAGCCGTACTTGCGGATCAGGTGATAGCCATGGACCAGCTTCGGCGCCGGCGCTTCCGGAAATTTCTCGCTCGGTTCGAGTTCCACGACGTTGTGGTGGCACTTGAGGCACGACGCTTCATTGAACCGCTCTGGATACATCGGATAGATCCAGTGGTGGTTGTCGAAGTAGCCGTACTTGTTCGTCCATTCCTGCTGGTCGCGGACGGTATTGGGCGTGTGCGAAGCCCACACGAAGTCGGTGGCGCTTCCCTGGC
This sequence comes from Planctomycetota bacterium, assembly GCA_023430365.1. Lineage (GTDB taxonomy): Bacteria > Planctomycetota > Planctomycetia > Pirellulales > Pirellulaceae > JAEZAS01. The sequence continues at coordinate 4,987 of JAEZAS010000391.1, read as the reverse complement.
CGTCGTGACAGATCGTGCAGGCAAACCGACCCATCGGGTGTGGGCTGGCGTCGCTGACGAACAGGTCGAGCCGCGGATGCGCGGTGTACGGATTCGGCAGGCCGCGGCGGATCTCCAGCCGGATCGGCTTGCCGGTGCGAACGAGGTCGACGAGGGCGACCGCTGCGCGATCGGCGCCGAGATATTCGCTGCCGTTGATCGTCTCGATCACGTCGCCGACGAGCAGGCCCGGCAGTCGCGGGTAGACTTCGGCAGGAGCCAGACGAGGACCGGTGAGCTGCGCAACGCTCAGGCGAATTTGATCGGCTTCGACTTCGGTCGGCTGGTCGTCGGGGGTGACGATTTGAGCCCGCGCGCCGGCCGATTTCGGTTGCACGAGGCTGACGGTCACATCGTTGGGATCGAGGAGTCCTTGGCTGGCCAGTCGAATGCCCAGGATATCGATGAGCGCGCTCGGCTTGGGCTCCCCTTCTTCGTCCAGGGCCTCGGGGGGAAGGTCGGCGAGCGCAACCGGCGGCAGCAGCACTTCAAAACGCTGCTCGTTCACGTAGGCAGGCGTCGTGGCTTCGCCGGGGAGGCTCTTTTGCATCGAGCCGTGGCAGGTCGTGCAGCGGTCGAAGCGGCGGACCTTGCGGAAGTTGTAGTCTTGTTCGAGACCGTCAGCCCACAGGTTTTCTGGACGGCGGGGCGACATGAACGCGTCGAGAATCGGCAGCGTCAGCACCTTCTTGCCCGGCACGGGAATCCAGCCCCAGGCGAAATCGACCCAGTTCTCGCGCTTCTCCTGATAGGTGGTTTCCAGCCGATTGAGCCCGGCGAGACTTTCTTCGAGCTCCTTGCGAGCGGCGTCGGCGTCGCTCGTCATCCGCTTCACCAGGCTCTCAATTTCCTTGCGATGGGCCGAGAGGGATTGGTAGTTGAGATTGAGCTTGTTGAGCTCGCCGGTCAGCGTGTCGATGTTGCCCTGAATCTTGCCGCGGGCCGCCTCATCGAGGTTGTCGCGCACAGCGATGTCGAGATTGGCCCGGCCGGCATCGAGCTCGGCCGACTTGAACTTGCGATCCTGCAGGGCGCGCAGCTCGAGGTTCTTGGCGTCGGTGACAATGTCGTTCAGGCGACCTAGGAGTCGCTCGCGAGTTTTGCTGGCGGCGGCTTCGGCGCGATTGGCTTCACGCTCGGCCTGGCTGGCTTGCTCAGCGAGTTCTTGGTTATCGGGAGTCGCTTCCGCGGCCGAGGCAGCCGCTTCGGCGGCCTTTCGCTTGTCGGCAGCCGTTTGCGCCTCTTCCTTCAGGCGGGCGGCGTCGGCATCGATGCGGGTGAAATCGATTTCGGGATTGTGATAGCGGAAATCGGGGTTCTTGTAAGAGGCAGCCTTCTCGCACTCGGCTTTGAACCGGGCGAGCAGATCCTCGTCGATCGGCTGCGAGGTGGCCTGCTGGACCGCAGAAGTCAGCCGCTCGTGTTCGCGCTGGGCTTCTTCGGTGGCGAACTGCTCCTGTCGCCAGGCGTTCATCTTCAGGTCGACGTTTACCACGCTGGCCTGATAGCCCTTCCACGGCCGGGAGTAGTCGGCCTGGAACATCCAGATGGTGGCGATGGTCAGCAACACGCCGGTCACCGCAAAAATGCGGTGCATCAGTTGCGAGTCACGCCAGGTCGATTCGGTTGCGGGCATAGTTCTTGTCTCCGTTCGGCGACTCAGGAGAGCGCCGCCGAACCGAGTTCACTAAAAGTTCAGCATGTATTCGGGGAGCGCCACGAAGTACTTCAGGTTCACCGTCCAGCGGGCGAGCATCTTGATCGGCAGCAGCATCATGAACAGCAGCAAGTTGGTCATCACCATGTAGCGGATGAAGCCCATCTTGATGAACAGGTTCTGAAAGAACCGGCTGACAACCACCAGCAGCGGCGGCACCATGACGAAGTAGCCAATGACCAGCAAAATGCCGGGCAATTCGCGGAGCAGGGCATAGCCCAGCTTGGTCAGCGCCGAGGCGTCGGCCGGAGGCGCCGGGCGGCTGCCGTTGAGGCCGATCACCCAGAAGTACTCCGACAGATCCATGTTGTTGAGCACTTCGACCTTGTGCGGGTCCCACGGTTCGTAGGGGCCGAAGAAGTTCCAGTTAGGCCCGCGGAGGAACGTACCCATCACGATGAGCGTCACCCACAGCACCAGGAAGCCGAATTGAAACGTGAGGTAGGCGAACGGCCGCTCTTCGATCGTGTAGTAGCCGTTCCCCTTCTTGTTGAAGTCGATGTACGGAATCGCCATCAGGCCGAACACGACCAGGCTCGGCAGCACCACGCCGGCCATCCACGGGTCGTAGTAGACGAGCATCTCCTGCAGACCGAGGAAGTACCACGGGGCCTTCGACGGGTTCGGGGTCTTCACGGCGCTCGCCGGCTCTTCCAGCGGAGCCTTGAGCGCGATCGCCCAGACGAGCAGGACCGCCGTGAGGACGACCATGCAGATCAGTTCGGTGTAGACCAGATCGGGCCAGACGAGGACCTTTTCGTTGTCGATTTCTTCGAGCGGGCCGAGACCCTGCTTGCGGCGCTCGTCGTTTTGCACGGCCTTCCACCCGGCGAGCCAGGTGAAGAAGCCCAGCAGCAGGATCAAGCCGACGATTGGCACGTTGTCCGGCTTGGTGACGATCGCCGCGAAGTTGGGATCGGTCAGAGACATGCCCATCAGCAGCATGCCGAGGTTGAGCAGCGTCCAGGCGACCGGCGGCTGGACGAAGAACCGGCGGAGCAAGAACACGATCAACAGCAACGCAAACGAGCCGAGCGTGTACACCGTCGGGTTCATCAGGCGGTTGATGCCGTCGCGCACGGCTTGCGGCAGCGAGACAGCCTGCATCCAGTTGGGATCGCCGCTGTAGGCGATCGGCGAGATCAGCAGAAAAAACAGCGCGGCGAACAGGCAGCCAGCGGCGCCCGTGATGCGGAGCCCGCCGAGGCGGAACAGCGGTCGCTCGTGGCCGGGACTGGTCCAGAGATAGAGAGCAGCAACGCCATTGACGATAGCCATGAACAGATAGACCGAGCCGAGAAAGCCCGAGATCTGGTTCAGGAAAACGGCAGGATCTGGTCCGTGCATGACGTCGTTGCCGAGCTAGTCGATGGTGGTTTGTTTGGAAACGAGCGCTACAGCGGGCCGCTGATGCCGCCGTCCTTGCGGACCCGCCAGAAGTGAATGGCGAGCAGCAGCGACACGGCCAGCGGAATGGCCACGCAGTGGAGCACGTAAAAGCGATTCAGCGTCTCTTCACCGACGAAGCGGGCGCCGAGCAGGCCAAACCGCGCGTCGGACATGTTCGTAATCAGCGGCACCCCGTCGATCACCAGCAACTGAGCGCCTGGGCCTTCATAACCCAGGAACGGCGTCGCACGGGCCATGTTGGAACCGACCGTGATGGCCCAGATGGCCAATTGATCCCAGGGGAGCAGATAACCGGTAAAGGACAGCAGCAAGGTGAGCAGGAGCAAGATGACACCGATCACCCAGTTGAACTCGCGCGGCGGTTTGTAACTGCCGGTGAGGAACACGCGGTACATGTGCAGCCAGACGGTAATCACCATCGCGTGAGCTCCCCAGCGATGAAGCTCGCGGAGGATGCCCATGCTGGTGACGTCGCGCAGGGCGAGGATGTCGTTGTACGCCCACTCGAGAGTTGGGCGGTAATAGAACATCAGGAGCACGCCGGTGACCGTTTCGACCAGGAACAGGAAGAACGTCACGCCCCCCATGCACCAGGTGAAGCTCAGGGCGATGCCCTGCTTCTTGATCGAAACCGGGTGCAGGTGCAGAAAGAAATTGGTCAGCATCACCACGATGCGGTTGCGCCGGTCCAACGGCGCGGGATGCCGGAAAATGCTTTTCCAGATTTGCGACTCTTTGACGCGTTCGCCGATCGTGGCCATGAAAACTCTGCGCGAGGTGGTTGTTTGGGCGGACTTGGTTCCAGCGAAAACGCCAGACGGCCGGCGTCCGAGCCGCGATCGGCTAGGACGCTGGTTAGTCTGAATTCTGGCGAATTCAGCTACGTTTACCTGGTCGGCAAACTAAACGGTCACGTACGAGGCCGGATCGTTCCAGCCGCCAAGTTCTTGATTGAACGTGCGGCTCTTGTCGACGAGCAACTGACCGTCGTCGGCGATGCTGATGGCATAGCGTTCGAGCGGCCGCGGGGCGGGACCTTCGAAGTTCACGCCGTCCTTATAAAAACCACTGCCGTGGCAGGGACATTTGAATTTTTGTTCCGCTTCGAGCCAGTTGGGCGTGCACCCGAGATGGGTGCACACGGCCTTGAGGGCGTAGATCATCGGCGCGCCTTCGTACTCGTACTTGACGATCCAGACGCCGAATTGCGGAATGAACTTGGTTTCGACCTGACCGGGCGCGAGCGTATCGGGAAAGCCGACTTTGAAGCGCGTGGGAGGCTCGATCAGTACGTTCGGGAACATGAACCGCGCGAGGCCCAGCAGCCACATCAGGTGCGTGACGGCCAGCGTGGCGAAGCCGATCGCCAGCGGTGAGCCGACGAGCAGCGCAGCCCCGGCGGCCAGAAAGTTGCGCCGGTCCTGCTGCTGAGCAGCGGGAGCGGACGCCTTCGCGTATTCCGGCTTGGCCGGCATCGGCGGGACTTCGATTTTCTTCTTCGCGGCCGGTTCGGCTGGCGTTGCCTTGGCGGCGGCCTCGGCCTTGGTGATGGGACCGGGCTTGGCTGACTTGCGAGCGGCGGCGAGGATGCTGGCCGTGTCCTTGGGGCCGGTCGAAACCGGAGCGGCCGGTTCGGCCTTCGCAGCGGGAGCGGCGGGCGCTGCCGGAGCGGGTTTGGCTGGCGTGGCGGCCGCAGGAGTAGCAGGAGCGGCGCCGCCAGTCTTTTGAGCGCGGGCGGCGGCCATGATCTCGGCCACGCTCATCGCGGCGGCTGGCTTCTTCGGCGCTGCGGGAGTGGACTCGGCGGCAGGAGCGCTAGGC
>JAEZAS010000360.1 GCA_023430365.1 Planctomycetota bacterium | reverse complement strand
GATGAGGGCATGGGGAGGGCTGGCTTGGGGCGGGTTTGGGGATCAGAACCGGGGCGGATGACAGAATGTACGGCGCGTTTTCTGTCGGCTGACGGGTGAAATTGTCGTCCAAACATCCCGGGGGAGCTGTCCGGCGCCGTCGGCGCACGAAAAAACGCCGCAGGATTCTGCGGCGTTTAGCGATTCTTCGTAAGCCCGCACGGACCGCGGCAGTTACTTCGCCTTCACGTCGTAGCAGATGATCCGGTCCTGATCGCGGATGTAGAGCTTGCCGTCGACGAGCGACGGATGGGCCCAGAACGGCCGCTCCGAGTCGCCGACCTTCACCGAACTGACTTCTTCGTAGTCGTTCGGATCGGCCTTCGCGAGCACCAGCGTGCCGTCGGCGAACAGGATGTACAGCCGATTGTCGGCGGCGATCATGGCGGCCGAGTTCTTGCCGCTGCCACGCTTCTTCCACTTCACTTCGCCGGTCAGGAAGTCGGCGCAGAAGGGAGTTCCCTTGTCGTCGGAGTCGCCATACAGGTAGTCGCCGACGAGGACGATGCCGCCGTGCTTGTTCTTCAGGTCGCGGTTCAGCGGATAGACTTCTTCGACCTTCACCCCGTCATCGGTGGCCACCTGCTTGAGCAGGGTGCCGCCGCTGGCGTAGCCGGCGCAGAGGAAGACGTGCTCGCCGCGAACGATGGGAGTCGGAATGACGGCGACGGCTTGCGGATCGTCGGTCGTCCACATCAGCTTGCCGTCCTCAGCTCGGACGCCGAGTCCGCCGCTGGCCGTGGTGTTCACATAGACCTTGGTGTCGCCCACCTTGGTGATGATGACCGAAGCGTGGCCGGCCCCCTTGTCACCCTCGCGCGACGCGCCCCAGATCTTCTCGCCCGTCATCTTGTCGAGCGCGAGCATTGTGTTCTTTTCTTTGCCGGGAGTGCAGATCAGGCGATCGCCGTCGATCAGCACCGACTCGCTATAGCCCCAGCTATCTCCCTTGTCGCCGCCGAACTCCTTCTTGATGTCCTTCATCCAGATGACATCGCCATTGGCGGTCGAGCAGCAGTAGAGCAGGCCGTAGGGAGTGAGGCAGTAGACGCGGTCGCCATCGACCGACGGCGTGCTGCGCGAGCTTTGCCACGATTCAGGACCGTTGTTCCAGGCTGGGCCGGTCTTGGTTTTCCAGATCTGCTTCCCGTCGCGCTGATCGAAGCAGGTGAGGTACTCGTCCTTGTCGTCGGCGGTCGAAAGCGAATCACCGAGCGTGTAGAGGCGACCTCCCGCGACGACGATACTCGCATAGCCCCGTCCGGCCCCCTTGGTTTCGAAGACGACCGGCGGGCCGTTCTCGGGCCACGCTTGCAGCAGGCCGGTTTCCTTGGAGACCCCCGAACGGTCGACGCCCCGGAACCAGGGCCAACTCTGTTCTTGTGCCTCTGCCGTTGCCAGAGCGCCACACAGCAGTCCGGCGCCAACGAGAACCATCAAAAGACGACGCATACGTAAGACCTATCCCAAGCTGGAGCGGTGAGACGGAACCGTAACCACGGCTCTATTGTTTGCACAAATATAGCCCGCCGCTACGGGGGAGAACGGGAAACCCCGTAGGTTAGGCCTCCGGCCTGACCGTGGAAAAATTTCGAGGATGGGACACAGCCGACCCCGGCAATTCGCTCACGAGCCGCCTGTTTGGAGCTTTGGGGAGTAGCAACCCGGCGTTTCTGCACGGTCAGGCCGGAGGCCTAACCTACGGCGTGAGATCGAAATTGAACGGTGGGTTGTCGCCGGGTTTCACGTCGGCGGTCAGGCCGCTGGTTTCGACCGAGGCGTACTTCTTCGGGATGTTCACGGTGGGTGGTGGGGCTTTTTGAGCGTCCGTGACCAGCACGACCAGGTCACCGGCCGCGATCCGCTGCGACGAGATGGCCACCTTGTACGAGCCCGGCGGCAGTCCGTCCGCTTCGTAGGTTTGCATGGCGTACGACCCGTCTTCGCCGATCGGCGCCATGAGGGCGATCTGGGCCGGGCCACCTTCCATCTTGATGGTGCCCCCGGTCAGCGGCTTGCCTTGCAGCTTGACGACACCCCGGACCACGCCCACGTCGGGATCTCTCTTGCAACCAGCGATGATCGCCAAGGCTCCCGCAACGAAGAGGACAGTCGCAACGCGGCGCGAGTAGCAAAGGGACATGCGGGGCCTCACCAGAGAAGTTGACTGCATGGGGTGGCTCACCGAGCAACCGCAGCGTCGGCCAGTTGCTCATGAGGCAGTTTGGGTTATTCGCTGATCACATTCCCATCGTCGCGGTTGCACAGATTGAAGAGCGTCTGCAGCGCCATGCTTTGCGAGTAGTTCTGCACCGAAGCGTCCACCAGCAGGCACAGGGCGATGCTGGGATGGGCGGACTGGATCGGTCGATTGGCCCCGTAGAACTCGTTGCCGATTCCCGTGAGTTCCCAAGATCGCGTGTTGATGGCGTAACGCACGCTGGTGCCGTTGAAGAACCGGTCTTCGGCGGTCCCCATCGTGAAACCGTGGCCGTAGTCGCTCCGGCAGTTGACCTTCGACTTGTCCGACTTGAAGCACCAGCCCGACTGTTCGCCGACCATGATGGTGTTCGACGTGCCGTCGGTGATTTCCGCCAGCCGATGTGGCACGCGCATCGTCATGGCGCCGCCGTTGGAAACCTTGCCGATGGCCGCGTGGGCGTTGCTCTGGCCGTCGGAGTTTTTGGTCGATGAATGATCGACAGCGCCGCCGATCGCGGTGTACATCGGCGAGATCACTCCTGCCGACGTCGAAGGAATCGAGCCGACGAGCGCCCAGCGGTCGAGCGGAGACGAGGGACAAACGAACGCGGGAATGTTCTTGCCGGCGCACAGCTTGCCATTGTCAACATTCGTACCGTTATAGATGAGTCCCGTATGCGGGCTGTTGATGCCGATATGGTCGAACTTGTCATACAAGCTCGACTGTTCCAGGTAGGGCAAGATCGCCACGCACCAGGCCGTTCCATAGCCGCCCTTGGGAGATGGGCCCGTGGCTCCGACCGGCAGCGCCTTGTTGCTGTCCTCGTAGTTGAGCAGCGCCAGGCCGATCTGCTTGAGATTGTTGGAGCACTGCGTTCGTCGGGCCGCTTCGCGAGCCGCTTGAACGGCTGGCAGGAGCAGTGCGACCAGCACTCCGATGATGGCGATGACGACCAGCAGCTCGACGAGCGTGAAGGCGCGCAGCCTTCGATAAGAACGTGCGAACACCATAGGAACCTCGGATCGGAAGAGGAGATATCGAGGCAGAAAACAGGCGTTACGAGCGTTACCTTAATCGAACGTGTATTCGACAATCAAGTTTCTTGTTGGGATGCGTTGATTTGCCCTTCCAGGGCCGCTGGCAGCCGGCGGCTGGGCCAGTCCGGGGCAACCGGCTGAGCCCGTCATCCCCATCGTCCTCCAAGATGTGCCGTCCCAGCGGCGCTTAGGACCCGGCAACGATAGCCGCAAATGAGATTTCAAAGAACGGCACGAGGAATGCGTTCTACGCCCGAGCCAGATAAGGTCATCAACTTTCTCAGAACCTTGAGCCGGGAATCATCCAAAGGGGCTGGTTGTGAAATTTCGCATTGTTTCCTTCGCCTTCGTTGCCTCCGTATCCTCGGTGGTCGGTCTTTTCGGGCAGGACCCTGGAGCGGGCGGCAACGTCACTCCGGTCGACCTCGTCGGTTCCGCCGAAGTGGGCACCTACATTGGCAGCGGCCAGTATCGGCCGAGCTATGAGGAAGGAGTGCTGCGGGGCGAAGCGGAAGTGGCCCGTGGCCGCGCCAACTACAACTACCTGTCGGCCGAGGCGCTGAAAAGCCTGGAACAGGCCCGTTCGCTGAACGTCGACACGCGTATGAAGGGGCTGGAAAACTACTGGACGGCCCGGCGAATCAACTACGACGCCACGCTCGGCCAGATTCGCCGGTTCTCCACCGAGCAGATGGCGGCGATTGCCAAGAAAGAGGCGCCGGAACGGCTCTCGGCGGGGGAGTACGACCCGTTTAGCGGTCGCCTCCGCTGGCCCGCGATCTTGCGAGCCGCCGATTTCGCCCCCCATCGCGAAGCGGTCGAGCAGGTGTTCAAGAAGCGGACGACTCAAGACGTCGGCCCGGAGACCGAGTTTCACGCGACCGTCCGGGAGCTGACGGACGAAATGGAGTTGATGCTTCATCGCCGCATCGATCGCCTGCCTCCCATGGAATATATGGTCGCCAAGCGATTTCTGAACGGACTGGAGCAGGAGGCGCAGCTTCCACCGGGCGCCGAGGCCTCGGCGAAGCGGTAGCCCGCGGACGGGCTTCCATTACCTTCCGTCCAACTGCCCGATCCACCGCACGAAAAAAAGAACGCCGCAACTTTTGTCGCGGCGTTCAGTACGGTCAGGCATCGGTGGGGCGAAGATCAGCCGGCTGGCAGCGCGGCGGCGGCGTCGGCCACCTTTTGCAGTTGCTCGTCGGTCTGCGACTTCGGAGCCGATTTCTGATAGAGAGCTTGCAGTTCCTTGGCCGCCGCGATGAG
>JAEZAS010000527.1 GCA_023430365.1 Planctomycetota bacterium | reverse complement strand
ATTTCGAGCAACTGACGTCGTTTGCGGCGGATCGGTTTCCGGAGGCACGATTGCGGCTGGTGACGGGGATGGAGCTGCTATCGTTTCGGTTTCCGGTCGGGGAGTATTACTCGGCGTGGAAACGGGGAGAGAAACCTGCGGTTCCACCGTACCGGCTGAGCTATGCCGCACTAGTGCGACGGGACTACATCGTGCGGCGGTATGAACTGACGGCGGCCCAGTTCGCTCTGTTACGGACGCTGGCCACGGGAGACACTGTCGGCGAGGCGATCGCTGCTGCAGCCGAGGTGGATGACGATTTCGATTCGCTCGCGGCGAACCTGCAAAATTGGTTTCGCCAGTGGGCCGCCGATGAGTTTTTCCGAGGGATTGAGTTCTGAGTGGAGCTTCAATGAGCGGGCGAATGGGGGACCGACCGGTCGGAGGCCCGCTCGAATTGGCCGGCGAACCTTCTGAGCACGTCGGCTGTCCTTCGGGCCATGGCGAGAGCGCTGCGGTGCTCGCGGACGGATTGATGCCCATGACGGCCCAGCTCGGCCAGCCGGTCGCGGTCGCTCAGCAGTTGGTAGAGACGCTCGGCAAGGTGGTGGGGATTCTCCGGTTCGTGGAGCAAACCGCCGCCTAGCTCTTCCAGCATCTCGGGAAAGCTGCCGTGAGCCGGCTGAACCACGGGCACCCCAGCAGCGAGCGCTTCGAGGACGAACAGCCCCTTAGGTTCGCGGTAGACCGTGGGCACCGTCAGAAGGTCGATCGACTGCAGGAAATCGAATTTGCCCTGCCGGTCGACTTCGCCCAACAGGCGGACGGCATCCTGGCAGCCGGCGGCTTCGAGCTTGCTCAGTGAATTGGCGATGTACTGTCGATGCTGCGGCCCACGCCAACCGGCGATCCAAAGCTCGGCGTTTTCCATGCCCGGCCGCTCGCGCAGGAGGGGGAAGGCGTCGCAAAGGATGTGCAGCCCTTTCTCGGGAGCGAGGCGGGCAAGGTAGCCAACTCGCGGCGGCTGATTCGCGGAACGGGACGCCGCCCGCGCGGCCGCCACTTCGTGGAAACCAGCCGTGTCGAGGCCGAGGGGGACAATGTGAAACTTATCACGCGGTAGCCCCAGATAGCTGGCCATGTGGTCGGCGTAGTAACGGCTTTGGACCAGATAGCCGTCGATGGACGCGTCGAGGCGGCGGATCTCGGCCAGAGCCTGCGAGCGGAAGGGTTCGACCAGATCGCCGAGGAAGATGTCGTCCCCCTGGAGCGTCACGAGCACCGGAGTGCTCAGGCGACGTTTCAGGTCGGGCACGCAGCCAGCCGTGAGCATGTTGCTGAAAACGATCACATCGGGTTTCGACTCCGCCTGCAGCCAGTCGGCGAGGCGCTCGGTCTCGGCTCGCTGAAAGTCCTCGCTGCCGCGGAGCATGGTGACGGTGAGCGCCCCGAGTTCGCTGGCCTTGGTTTCGATACCCAGGCTGGCGGCAAAGTTGATGATCGCCGGCGAGTCGAGCCAGCGAGTCATCCAGGCCGGCAGTCGCCGCAGAAACGAATACTTTTGCTTGAGGAAGATATTAATGCCGCCAAAGAACACCCGATCGACGGAGACGTTCTCCTCGTCGGTGCGGATCGGTGTATAGAGCGGTATAAGCTGCACGTCGTGACCGAGCTCGATCAGGGCGCGGGCGAGCGTGTTGTCGTGCATGCAACTGCCGCAAAACATGCCAGCAGCGCCAGCCGTGAGGTAAGCAATCTTCAGTGGCTGATCCTCACTCACGCGCGCGACTCCTGGGGAGCGGCCAGCTCATTGGGAGCGGTCCGCGAGGTTTCCGGGTGTGGCGGCAGGGATCGGCGACGGACCACGAGCAGCCCCGCCAGGGCCACGCAGGCTATCAGACCGCCCCAGCGAGTAACCCCTGTTTCGAACACGATCGCCCCGTTGAAGACAATGAAGGCCAGGTAGCCGTGGACCATCCAAGCCAGCCAGCGCGGGCGTTGCAGCCAAGCGTCGCCCTGCGACCACCAGGCAACCACATCGAGCACCCAGACGACCAGGAACAAGTAGCTGAAGTAAATACCTTCCCCGAAGGCCACACCTAACAGCTGCTGCGTCTCACGGGCGGTCTGGGCGACGGCGGAAGCATTGCTCCACGAATGGTGGAACTGAAAGGCCGCCATGACATGCAGCACGAAGAAGGCGCAGCCAGCAGTCCAGAGCCAGCGGGCCACGCGAGGCCAATTCGGCACTCGCGCGACAAGCCAGCCTGCCAGAAAGGCAACGTAGCAGGCCAGAGCCAGTCGGATTGTCCAGATGGTCAGCAGTTGACCGGTCATGGTCAGGGTCTGGTCGGTGGGCGAGGGGTGTGGCGGGCTGCAGCAAAGTTGGAACGGAGCCGGGCGGACTTAGAAGAATCGGAATCTGCCGGCGAATCCTATTCTACAAGCACTTGGGGCGGACGGAGCAGGCGCAACTGGGCCGATTGCGAGGCCCTCGCTAGGGACTTGCCGAATTTTGTCGATTTCGGGAACCCCTGGACCGCCATTTGCGTACAGCATGCGGATGCGTTAGCGAAACCAAGCCGAATGACTCGGCCGGAACCTTTGGCACGGAGAAAGAACGAACGCCAAAACTTCGAGAAGAGAGCCCTCAGGCGCCACCGCCGGAGCGCCGAACAGGGACAGGAGGAGAATGATGAAACGGAACGACTTTATTCAGAAAATGCAGCAGCGGCTGCTGGTCCGCCGCGACGCCCTGAGGCGGGTGTTGTCGGGGGATGTGAACGCCCTCCAGTCGCTCGGCGACAGCGCCGTGGGCGATGAAGGCGATCTGTCGGTCTTCGGCGCCCAGGCCGAGATCAACTCGCAGATGGCCCAGGTCGAAAGCCGAGAGCTCAATCAAATTGAGCAGGCGCTCGAACGGATGACCGACGGTCGTTACGGCCGCTGCGACAGCTGCAACAAGGCGATTAATACGCTGCGGCTCCAGGCAGTGCCTTACGCCACCGAGTGCATCAACTGCGCTCGGAAGGCGGAACGGGCCATGGAACGCGACGGCATGGCGTCTCGTTGGGATCGTCTGCCGACCCGCGACGATGAGCCCGAAGCCACGGTGGAGGACGTCGAGTCCGAGATCGCCTGAGTCCGCTTTCCGGCGAAAGCTGGCTCTCAGGAAGTTTTGGACGTTCGTTCACCGGAAACCTTTTAACGCGGCCGGTTGCCCTTGGGTAACTGGCCGCGTTCTTTGTTGCGCCTCGTGGCCTGTTGATGGGCGGCCGGGTCGGCGAACCGCGTGTCTCTCTTGGCTGTCTCATTCCGACACAGTTGTCTCATTCTGTGGCGTTTTCATACTCCGTCATCCCCGTAGCTGAATTCGCCATAATTCAGACGCCCTGCGAGTGGATGCTGGGTTTGT
>JAEZAS010000335.1 GCA_023430365.1 Planctomycetota bacterium | reverse complement strand
CGCGCAGAACGCCACAAAGGCCAGAACCCACCGGTTGGGAAACCGTTTGCCCCGCGTTGCAGAGGTGGTTGAAGAAGTCGCGGATTCATCCGCAACGGAATCACTCGTAGTCTTGCCGGTCATGCTCTTCTCAACTGCGTCCGTGGAACTTGTCTCTCTTGCGGCCGCTTCTAGCGACGGGGCTTGAGGGTTTTCAGGTAAGCGAACAGGTCAGCCAGTTCCTGGTCGCTGATATCGTTAAGCAGCCCACCGGGCATGAGCGAGATCTTGCTTTTGCGCATGACGAGAATCTCGTCGCCGGTGATGCGCGTGGTCGTGTCGGGGGCCGTTTGCAGCAGGGTGCTGTCGGGCGATTCGTAGACGATCATGCCGTTGTAGACCCGGCCGGAACCCGTCACGATTTGCGTGGTCTGATAGAGGGGCGAAACGTCCTTGTTGGGATCGACGATGGCGGTCAGCAAGTCGGCTCGCGAGAACCGCCCCGCCGCACCGGCCAGGTCAGGTCCGAGCGGGCTGCTGCCGGCGTGGCAGCGGGCGCAGCTGCGTTTCTGAAAAACGAGGCTGCCTCGCTGGACATCGCCCAGCGACCAATCCAGTTTCTCGACCCGCTGTTGCCATGCCTCGTTGTCGGCGCCGGCAGGGCCACGCAAGCGGGCAGCAGCGTCGGCATGGGCCAATTCGAACCAATCGAACCACGGCTTGTAGGCTTCGGGCAAGTTCTTGGTCGCCTGCTCGTTGATGGTTGGAGACTGGCCGGTCCAACGAGAGAGCAGGTGCGCGAGCGACTGGCGAACGCCCTGTTGCTCCGGCGCCGTGCAAGCCTGCTTCAAGGCGGACATCGCCGCGAGGAGCTCGGCCTCGGTCGGCGGCTCGGTCAGCATGGTTAGGGCGGTCGCCGAAAGTTCGACGCTGCGCGGCTGAACCGATCCGAGCATTTCAACAAAGAGCGGACGATCTTCCGGCTGACGGGCCCGGGCGAGTACAGCCACGATCGAATCGCGAAGACTGAAATCTTCCCAGGCGGTGCGAAGGGCGGGAAGCGCTTCGTCGTTGGGCAATTCAGCGATCAGGTTGACCAATTCGTCGGTCCAGCGTGTCTGCTCGTCGCTCGGATCAGGAGCCTCGCGCATCAGCTTGCGGGCGGCAGTCAGCCGATCCTTGCTCTCCATGGCGGTGGTGAACATCGCCTGGTTGGCCGACCGGAAAGCCGGATGCGCGACGAGAGTCGCCGCGAGCGCCGGGTCGTTTCGATACAGGTTCGACACCGCTTCCCCGACTCGAAGCGGCCAATTCCGGCTGACGAACATTTGTCCGTCCCGCATCTTGCCGTGCAGCCGAGCGAGCGCGCCGGCCGTTCGCTCGGTCACGGCCTGGTTGCGAGCGCCGGGCAAGCGGGACATGACGATCAGGTAGTGAATGTCGTCGTGCGGAGAGCTGCCTTCGGTCCACACCTGACTGAGCCGGTCCAACAGGCCGGCATCTTCCACCCGCAGCATGCCGAGCAAACGAGCCAGCTCCCGATTCAAGTTTGGGTCCGCAAACGGGAAACCTGCGGCCAGCTTGGAGCCATAGGCTTCGGCAGCCGCAGCGATCGCCTTCGAATCGCCATTGAGCGAGTAGCCAGCGTAAACGTCGGCCTGCATTTGGTGGGTGTCGATGTCGCCGAGCGAAAGCTCCATCAGCCGGACCGCATCCAGACGCTTTCGATCGTCAGTAGCCTCCAGGAAAGACCCGGCAGCGTCCGAAAAATGGTCGCTCGAGAGTTTGCCGCGGAGATGCAGCCGCCACAGGTCGGCCTCGGAACTCGCTTCCGCGGGCGCCTCGCGCCAGCGGGCGTCGGCGAGCAAAGCGGCCGCTCGCACGCGGCGATCGGTTGAGTTCAGGCCCGCTTCCCAATCGGCGGATTGAGCTTCGCTACGGCTGACATCGTTCGCCTCTGCCTCGACAGCCGCCAAGGCTTCCCAAGCGGCTCGCTGCAGCAGGGGTTGCTGGGCGTGCGTGGCGGCGGCGATCGTCGCGACCTGCTTCTCGCTCGGCTCGGAGCGACCCAGCATCGATACCGCTCGGGCCGCAATGCGTACCGTCGAGGCGGATGCTTTGTCCTTTTTTGCTTCGTCGATCAATTGAGTGGCAGCCGCAGCGTCGACTCCCTGGAACAAATCGCCAAGGATCTCCGCCGCCCGCATGCGCTGCAACGGCTGGAGTTCGGCGTTCAGCAAAGCCTCGGCGAAAGCCCGCTCGCCAATCTCGCGAGCTCGCGGTTCCCAATTAGCCCGCGACCAGGCAGCCTGAGGTTGAGGAGCATTCAGCACGCTTTCGATTGGCTTGGAAGGGGAAGCTGCTTCCTGTGACTCCCCGGTATACCGAATGCGAAAGACGCTGCCGCGAGTTCGCCGGCCGCCGATGGCTACGAACAGATCGCCAGCCTTGCCGACGGCGATGTCGACCGGAGCAAAACCGACTTCACCGGTCGTTTCCAAAAAGACTTCGGCCTCGGTTCGGTAGGTGGACCCTTGCTGCTCCAGCGGCAGGCAGTACACGCGTCCCAGCGTCCAGCAGCAACTCAAGACGCTCCCTCGATAGCGCTCGGGCAGCGCGTGATGGCGATAGACGATCAGCCCCGTCGGCGATCCGCGACCAATTTCCGACAACCGCTCGACGTTGTCGAACATCCACTCCGGCCGGTTCCAACTCCGCTGCCAGCCTTGCAGTACCCAGCCGTGGTGCATTCCCTGAGCGATGTCGAACAGCCGGGTCGGAGCGTACCAGGGCAAGTGATGGTCTCGTTCGCCGTCTGCGTCGACCGTGAAGAAGTGTCCGTCAGCGTTGAAGTCGATGTCGTACGGATTGCGGAAACCGTGCGCCACGATCTCCGAACGTTTCCCGTCGGGTGAGAACCGGACGACAGCGCCACACTGCGGCTGCTTCACGGGCGAGCCGTCGGTGGTTGCGAGCAGCGACGTCACGCCGGCGTCGTTGCCGCAGATCAGGTAAATCCAGCCGTCCGGACCGCGCGTTAGTCCGTTCGCTCCATGCTCGGGATGGCGGACCTTGGCCCAAACCTCCGGCTCGCCGTCGGCCTGGCCGTCGTCGTCGGTATCGCGGAGGAGCATGAGCGATTCGTCGCCCGTGCACAGCAGATCGTTGCCGAGGAACAGCATGCCGTGGGCGCCGCTCTTCGGGCGGTCCGAGAACAGCGAAGCGCGGTCGGCAACGCCGTCTCCGTCATCGTCGTGCAGCGTTTTGACATAGCCCTGGCCCGCGACGACAACTCGCCCCTGCGAGTCGAGCGTCATCGAGAAGATGTCGTGCGCCAGATCGTCGCCAGCAAACAGGCTGACCTCAAAACCCTCTGGGGCGCGGATGCCGGTGTCTCCCACTGCAGAGGCGGCGGGTTGGGCTTCGGTGGATTGGGTTTCCTGGCCAGCGCAGGGGGCTGCGATCGCCGCATAGTGCAGCAGCGACAGCAGGCAACATCCAAGAACGGGCAGACCGGGCCGAAGCATCGCGGCTCCTCCGCATAATCAGCAGAATTCAACCGCTTCTATGCTAATCGACGGACCCGCGTTTCCGAAGTCGCACACCGGAACTTGTGGTCCGCCTGCCCAAGCGAGCGGGAAGGAAACCACAGGGCGGATCAGTGGTGATGATGGTGGTGGCGATGGCGGCGCCCGCCGTAGTGGAAAAAGAAGGCGGGACCGGGGGGCGGGGGCGGTGGACCGTAGTAGTGTTCCACCACGACGGGCCCGGGAACGGGCTGGGCGACGACGGCAGTGGTCGCCACGGGAGGCGGAGTCTGCTGCAGCGTGACGATCACGCTGTCCGGCACTCCCTGGTTGCGGAGGTGGATCAAATCGTTCACCTGCAGCGGACGAGCCACGCCGCTGGCGCGAATGTGGGTGGCAATCACGGCCTCACTGAGACCGGCCCGGGTCATCGCAATCACATCTTCGGGCGTGACCGCGCCTTGCATCTGGCGACCCATGCGGGCTTCGACTTCGGCCCGGTTGCGAGCGATGTCGGCGTCGACCCCTGTACCGACCGCGGCGCCGGTGATGGCTCCGACCGCGGAACCGATGATCGCCCCGGGCAAGGCGTTGCCGCCGCTCGCGTCGCCGATCGCGGCGCCAACGCCGGCTCCCGCCAGACCACCGAACAGGGCTCCCTGATCGGCATAGTAGGGCGAACGGCAACCCGAGGCCGCCAGCAAGGCGACAACGCAGGCCGATGTAGCGAGGCAGAAACGGCTCATGACACGCATCCGTGCGGTGGGGCCGCCCGGTGGGGCGGCGTCAATGCAAACTGTGGGGCCGGGAATCGTGACAAATCGCTTCCAGGCGGTCAAGATCGATGCCGCACGCTGCTAGCGGCTCCTGAGACGCACTCGGAAGCGATTCAGCCCCATCGCCGGCGCCTGATGCTTCCTTAGCCGTTCGACTTTTGCTTCCCTTCGTCGGCCTTGAGTTTTTCGGCCCGCTCCGTCGCCGTGTCGGTCCACTTCTTGAACGCCGCTTCGCGGTCCGCTTCGCTCGAAAAGCCGATCACCCGGGCATTGAAGAACAATTGCTGGGGATCGGTGATCGGCGTCTTGGCCGCCTCGGGGAAAAACGCCTTCACATCCTGCTTCGACAGATAAACGGCCGCCGCGAGGGCCGCGTCGCGCACCTGCACCTCATGAACGACCTTGTTGTTCTCCTGCATCTTCGAGAGCACGCCTTGGTCGTCGAACAGCTTCTCCACCATCGGCAGGTGCGAACTGTTCCCCATCTTCGCCACCGTCAGCAGGGCGTACTGCGCCATGTGCGGGACACGGTTCGCCTCGTTTTTGAGAATCTTCGTCGCCGGCGTCAGCCCTTCCTGCAGGCTGTGCTGGTTCGCCAGCATCATGGCCTGATAAGCGGCCCAATCCTCGCTCCGCTCGATCAGCCCGCCGAGCATCTTGCGCGGGATGCCCCCGCGGGCGCCTTCGCGTAGCGCTTCGGACATCGTCGCCTGGTGGCAGAAGCCAAACACCGTCGACAGCGACTGAACCGAAAGCGGCGCCTCGGGTTCGGATGCGACAAACAGCAGCGCCAGGATCTGCCCTAGCGTCACCGACGTCTGCTGCTGCTGCGCCGCGGCTTGTTGCTGCTGCGTGATTCGAATGGCGAAGAGTTCAGCCGCTTCCTTCGGGTCCCGATCGAGCACCGCGAGCATCTCGGAGTCGGCTCGCTGCATCTCCACGAACAGGGCTCGAGCCTGCGAATTGTCGCCGTAGAGCTTTTTGAAACGCACCCAGCCGGGGAGCGGATAGTCGCCGTCCTCGTCCTTACCCGCCAAAAAGGCTTCCAGGCGGCGCTGCAAATCCAACTCACGGATAGTGCTCAGGATTCGCTCCGCCCGGTAACGCACTTCGCGGTCCGGACTCTGAATCGCTTCTTCGAGGGCCTTAAAGGCAGGCAGACCGATCTTGGTCAACTGCTCGGTGGCCGACTCCCGGGCCGAGAACTCCTCGCTGCCGAGTTTCTTTACGAGGGCGGTCACCTCCGCCGTGCGATCCACATTCGCGGCGGACGGTGTCTCCGCGGCAGCCACCGTGCTGGCGCAGCAAGCCGCCACCAGCAGGCAGAGCCCGCTCGCAAAATTCCCAAGTACAATTCGGCCACTCATCGGGTTACCTTTCCCGCTCGGAAACTGAATGACTGCATTCTAGGCGGGCGGCTGTTCCACCGTCCACAACATCGCTTTCACCGCCATCGCACCGCGACTTCTTACAACCCCTTTGCGCGACTCCCAATGCAACCGACGCGGAGCCTGGCCCACGCCAAAATACAACAGATAATTCATCCCGCTGATTTGCTGTAACCGACGGTAACTCATCCGTTTAGGGAAATTGCCGCCGGCGGCTTCACAACACTTCGTCCAACGCCGTTGTCTGTCGCACAACACTTCCCCGGCACTCCGTATCACAACAGCTAGCTCGGCTCGCTCGCGACCCGAGCGGGCCGATGGGCCGCCACCGCTCCATCGACCATCATTTTTCGTTCCGCGCAGCAGCGAACGCCGCACGCCGGCTCTCGCCGACGAACGTCACGCCGGGCTTTATTGTAAAGACATTTTGAAGAGTTGTCAATCCGCAGTCGCAGCCCTGCTGCCGCCGGCTTGCCAGCGGTCGATAAGCCGCATCCGGCGGGACGGACTCGATTGGGGTGGCCTTCGCCGAATCTCCTTTGGTATAGCTCCACCCCGGAGGCAAGTTGGTCGCCCGACCGCTCCGCCTTTCGGTCGGCTCGCTACCCCGCGAGCCCCTGTCTCGCCCGCCGAGAACTCGAACGAATCGAACGATTGCTCCATGTCTGCACACCGGCTCCCCTCCCTGCCGCGAGTCCTCCTTTCGACCACCTTGGCCGTTGGCCTTGGTCTGGCAAGCGTCCTCAACCTGCCTGCCGCCGTTGCCAACGACGCAATCGTCCCGGTGGTATCGTCGCAAACGGTCGCTGCGGCTCCTCCAGCAGCATCCCCGGCAGCGACGCCCGCCCAGCCAGCCCTCAACCAGTTGGCCGACAAGGGTTCGCCGAAGCTGACCGTCGATAGTAAGGCCAGTCCCGCTCCGCGCGTGGCGGAACTCTCGCAGGCGGAGCAGATCACCCGCCTGGAACGGACCATCGAACGCGACCAGATGCGGCTTAGCCAACTGCACGCCGATCTGAATTCTCCGGAGAGCGAGTTCAACCTGGCGGAAGCCGCCTTCAAGGCCATCGACGTTTCCCTCGCCGACGCCAAGGCCGTCGCAACCACCCTGGAAGAAGACGAAGATGCGGCCGGGCTTGCCGAGACG
>JAEZAS010000236.1 GCA_023430365.1 Planctomycetota bacterium | reverse complement strand
GAAGTGGCGGTGCTGTTCATCGGCATCTTCATCACGATGGCCCCGGCCCTGCAGATCCTCAACGCCTGGGGAAGCGGCAACCGGCCCGACCTGGGCGAAATGGCGATCAGCGCCCCCTGGCAGTACTTCTGGGCGACCGGTTTGCTGTCGAGCTTCCTCGACAACGCGCCGACCTATCTCACATTTGCCGCGACCGCTTGCGGCATGAAGGGAGTCGACGCCGTTGGCCCCACGTACCTCCGCGACTTCCTCGCCCAGCCGGGGGCGCCGGAACTGCTCCGGGCCATCTCGGCTGCCGCAGTGTTCATGGGAGCGAACACCTACATCGGCAACGGCCCGAACTTCATGGTCAAAGCCATCGCGGAAGAGAACGGCGTGCGGATGCCGACCTTCTTTGGCTACATGGCCTACAGCTTCGGCATTCTGGTACCGTTGCTGGTCGGCGTGACCCTGATATTCTTCCGCGCATAACCCTCGCAAACGGTGACACGCGCCTCCGGCGACACACAGAGGCGCGTCACACGCCGACGGCCGCTCCGGTGGCGGCTGCCAGCGCCGCCTCGGCAATGCGGTCGATCGGCAGCACCTGATCGACCCCGCCGTGGGCGATCGCCTCCTTCGGCATGCCGAACACGACGCTCGTCGCCTCGTCCTGGGCAATCGTCGGTCCGCCGGCGTCGTGCAAGGCCTTCATCCCTCGTGCGCCGTCGTTTCCCATGCCGGTCAGGATCACTCCCACGCAGTTGCAACCGAGTTGCTCGGCGCAGGAATTGAAAAGCACATCGACCGACGGCCGGAAGCGGTTGACCGGCGGCGCCGTGAACACTCGCACCGTGTCCTGGGCGCCGCTGCGAACCACCTGCATATGAAAATCGCCCGGCGCAAGCAGCACCTGGCCGGTGAGGATGCGGTCGCCGTCGCGAGCCTCCTTCACCTTCATCCGGCAGAGCCCATCGAGCCGCTTGGCGAAGGAGCTGGTAAACCCGGCGGGCATGTGCTGCACGATCACGATGCCCGGCGTGTCGGCTGGCAACGAGCTGAGCATTTCCGCAATCGCCTCGGTTCCACCGGTCGAAGCGCCAATCGCAATCACCCGCGCCGTGCTGCGAATCCGGCGGAGCAGAGGACCGCTCGGCGGAGCGCTATCGGCGGCTCGCGCGGCCGGCGGAGCAACCCGGCGACGCCGAAGCGAGGCCCGCGCGGCGATCTTCACCTTCTCGATCAACTCCAGCCCAAGTTGCAGCGTCCCTTGAGCGACGTCGTGGCTTGGCTTGGTCACGAAATCGACCGCGCCCAGTTCCAGCGCGCGCAGCGTCGTCTCCGCTCCCCGGCCGGTCAGCGAAGAAACCATCACCACCGGCGTCGGGCGGGCGATCATCAGTTTTTCGAGAAACGTCAGCCCATCCATGCGCGGCATTTCGACATCGAGCGTCACGACGTCCGGCTGGAGAGCTTTGATCTTGTCCCAGGCGATATACGGATCGGGCGCGACGCCGACCACTTCCAATCCCGGGTCCTGCGCCAGCAACTTCGACAGCAACTGCCGCATGAGGGCCGAGTCGTCGACGATAAGCACGCGAATCTTGGACATGGGATTTCAGAAGTCAGAAGTCGGATTCCAGATTTCAGGCTGGCTTTCGCTTGGAGGCGCCGGCGCTTCTGAATCTCACTTCTGCTTTCTGCCTTTCTAAAAAAGCGTGACTGCGTTCTTCGGGGCCGCCGTTTCCTGTTTCGAACGTTTCAGGTACTGCACCTCCGTCTGCAGCGTCTGATCGATGGCCCGGTTGGGGAGCGGTTTCACGAGCGCCCGGCCGCTATCGGTCTGGAAGCAGAGCTTCACGCCCGTGCTGCCGCCGACCCGCTTGCTCACGACCGGGATGCCTTCGTCCGCCAGGAACGTGAGGACAAACTCCACGTTCCGCTGGCCGACTTGGAGCTGCGCTCCTTGCAAGGCCAGGACGTTGCCGCCGCCGAACACCTTGGCTTGCAGCCGACGACGATCGCCCCCCAGTTGCATGATCTTGTTGATCAGCAGTTCCATCGCATGCACGCCGAACGCCGCGCTCTGCGTTTCGCGTTTGGCGTCGGGGAGCATGAAGTGGTTCATGCCGCCAATGGCCTGCTCGGCGTCGAACAAGCATGCCGCCACGCACGAGCCCAGCACCGTGCTGACCACGGCCGGCGTATGGCTGGCAAACACCTGGCCGACGATGATCGAGTGGTGCGGCAGGTTGGCGATGTTCATGTCCGGTTACTTCGTGGCTGAGTTCGCCAGAACCCAGGTTGGATCGCGGTCCGAATTCTGGCGAATTCAGCCTCCCGCAGGCGGGCGGCGCTCAGGTCGTCAGCTGGAATACGGTGTTGCCCATCGGCCGCAGGTAGTGCGACGCCCACTGGATATTCTCCGAGTGCCCCAGCAGCAGGAAGCCGCCGGGACTCAGGTAGCGCACCAGGTGTTCGATCACCCGCTTTTGCGTCTCGACGTCGAAATAGATCATCACGTTGCGGCAAAAGATCACGTCGAACGTCGTGTGGATCGGCCAGGAGTCCGCGATCAGGTTCAATTGGCGGAACTTGATCATCTGCCGCACTTCAGGCTTCACGCGGGCCTGTCCGGCAAATCGGCCGTAGCCACGCTGAAAGTAGCGCTGCTTGAGCGACTCGGGAATTGGCTCCAGATCTTCGCTCTGAAACACGCCTTGCTCCGCCGCGGCGAGCACATCGGTATCGATGTCGGAGGCGAGCAGCCGCACGTCCCAGCTCGAGTCGAACGGGGCGTACTCACGGACGGTGATCGCAATCGAATAGGGCTCGTGCCCGCGCGACGAGGCGGCGCACCAGATTCGCAGCTTTCGCGGCCCCCCCGCCTTCGCCCGGCCGACGAGTGCAGGAAAGACGGTCCGCGTCAGGAAATCGAAGTGGTGCGACTCGCGAAAAAAGTCGGTCTTGTTCGTCGTGATGCAATTGACCATCCGCTGCAGTTCTTCGCCCGTATCCCGGCGAAGCAGATAGTCGTAGTAGTCGAGATAGCTCGTCAGGCGCAGGGCCCGCAGCCGTTTCGACAGCCGGGAGCAGACCAGGCACCGCTTACTCTCGTTGAGCGTAATGCCGGTCTCGGT
The DNA here is from genome assembly GCA_023430365.1 of Planctomycetota bacterium. Lineage (GTDB taxonomy): Bacteria > Planctomycetota > Planctomycetia > Pirellulales > Pirellulaceae > JAEZAS01. The sequence goes on along the minus strand of JAEZAS010000236.1, from coordinate 4,917 downwards.
GTAGATCAGGTGCTGGAACGCCTGAAATTCGTCATCCGTTATCGAATACATAACGCACGCCAACCCTGATCCACACTACGAAACGTCGCTGCCTGGACAGCCGACTAAAACTCTTCGAAGCCGTCGTATCCGCCGCTGGCAGAACCGACCAGCTGCGGCTCCCGCTGCGGCTGGCTCTTCGTCGTGCGCGTCGGGGCCGAGACCTTCCGAGGGCTCGTTCCCTTCGCCTGAATCGACGTCCGTTTGCCATGCGACAGGGCAGGGGCCATTTCCTCGATCAGCTCGCTCTTCTTCAGGTTGAACTGATGCACCAGGGCCTGGAGCTGGTCGGCCTGCTCGGCGAGCGAGACAGCCGTGCCGCTCATCTCTTCCACCTGGGCGGCGTTCGCCTGCGTGACCGAGTCCATCTGGGCAACCGCCCGGTTGATCTGATCGATACCCGACGATTGCTCGCGCGAGGCGGCCGCAATCTCGCCGACGATGTCGCTGACCTTCTCCACCGAGGCGACGATGGCCGAGAGCGTCTTGCCCGAGTGATTCACCAGCGTCGTGCCGGTCTCGACCTTCGCGACCGAATCGTCGATCAACAGTTTGATTTCCTTGGCCGCCGTGGCGCTTCGCTGGGCCAGGTTGCGCACCTCGCCCGCCACCACCGCGAAACCGCGTCCTTGTTCTCCGGCGCGGGCTGCTTCGACCGCCGCGTTCAGAGCGAGCAGGTTGGTCTGGAAGGCGATCTCGTCGATCGTCGTCGTAATGTCGGCGATCCGCCGCGAGGCGCGGTTGATCTCGTCCATCGCCTCGATGGCCCGAGTAACCACCTGCCCGCCTTCGGTGGCCGTCTCACGCGACTTGCTCGACAGCTCGTGAGCCTGCACGGCGTTGTCGGCGTTTTGGCGCACGACCGTCGTCAGTTGCTCCAAGCTGGCGGCCGTCTCTTCGAGGCTTGAGGCCGACTGCTGCGAGCCGCTAGAGAGCTGTTCCGAGGCAATCGCCAGCTCGTCGGAAGCGGCAGCCACGCTGCTGGCGATTTCATCCACCTTCAGTAGCGCCCGCGTGAACCAGAGGGCAATCATGGTTCCCAGCGAGATACCCAGCAGCACGCCGCCGCCGATCGCGACAAACATCAAGCTGCGGGCCGAGCGGTAGACCCGTTCGCTGTCTTCGTACGATTCCTTGGCCAGGCCCAGCTTGCGAGTGACCATCGCCCCGACTGTCTCGCGGAGCTCCGTACCAAAGCTGAACGCTTCCAGGGCCTTGGAAAAAGCGGCCTCGTTCTGATTCTGGAGCGAGAGCTGATCGGCTTCTTCGATCAGCTTCCAGTACTTCGGATGAACGACGAGCACCTTGTCGACCAGCACCCGACCGGCGGCGCCCGTCGTCGTCTCGTCGGCCGGCTTCAGCACGGCGAGAAACTCTTCGTAGCTGCCATGGATCGACTTGCTCAGCCGCTGCTTCTCGGCGGGGTCGGTCACCAGGCACGACTCGCGAATGTCGCGGTCGATGCAGGCGATGCGAAAGATCATCCCCTGGGCCGAGGAGACCCCCATCAACTCGTCCTCGTACATGTCCTTGACGGTGAAGTTGATCGTGCCCATCCGCGACACGCCAATCCAGCCCACCACGCAGGTGATGACCGACACCGCCACAAAGCTCAGGAGCAGCTTGGTGAGCACGCTCGTCCGCCGAAACCAGTTCATAACCGCCTCAATTTCAGATCCGCGACACCGAGGCGTCCATGGCTAAACCATGGACGCCGAATTTATTGACAGACGGCCGAGGCATGCGCCTGGCATGCCCCGGCCAGATTGCGTTTCAGGACGCTTAAAACTCTTCGAATCCGTCGTGACCGCCGCTGGCGGCGCCGATCAGTTCCAGCTCATGCTTCGGCTGGCCTTTCGCGGGCCGCGAAGGAGCCGCCGACCGGCTGACGCTCGTGCGCGAGGCCTTCCGCTCGTTGCGAGCCGGCTTGGCCGAGCGAGCGGCCGGCCTGGCCACTTCGCCTTCACCCTTGTTCAGGTTGAACTGGGCGACGACGTTCTGCAGCTGCTCCGCCTGGCCGGAGAGCGAGACGGCCGTGCCGCTCATCTCTTCGGTCTGCGAGGCGTTCGACTGGGTCACGGTGTCCATCTGGGCGACCGCCTTGTTGATCTGGTCGATGCCAGCCGACTGCTCACGCGAAGCGGCCGCAATCTCGCCGACGATGTCGGTCACTCGCTTCACCGAGTTGACGATCGCCTCGAGCGTTTCGCCCGACTGGTTCACGAGCTGCGAGCCGGTTTCGACCTTGTTGACCGAGTCCTCGATGAGGCCCTTGATCTCCTTGGCAGCCGTCGCACTGCGCTGGGCCAAATTGCGAACTTCACCGGCCACCACCGCGAAACCGCGGCCTTGTTCACCCGCACGGGCGGCTTCGACCGCAGCGTTCAGGGCGAGCAGGTTGGTCTGGAAGGCGATTTCGTCGATCGTGGTGATGATGTCAGCAATCTTCTTGCTGGCCGTATTAATTTCGCCCATCGCCTTCACGGCGTTGGCAACCACGGCGCCACCCTTTTCGGCCGTCTCACGCGAGCTGTTGGCCAGCTGATTGGCCTGATCGGCGTTGTCGGCGTTCTGCCGCACAGTGGCGGTCATCTCTTCGAGGCTCGAGGCGGTTTCTTCCAGGCTCGAAGCCGACTGCTGGGCTCCGCTCGAGAGCTGTTCCGAAGCGGCAGCGAGCTGCTGCGAGGCCGCGGCCACGCCGGTGGCGATTTCGTCAACCTGAACGATGGCCTTCGTGAACCAGCGAGCGATTCCGAAGCCGAGGCCCAGACTCAACATCACGCCGCCGAGGATGACACCAATCAGCAGATTCCGAGCACCGGAATAGATGACATCGCTCTCCGTATAGGCAGTATTGGCCAGCTTGTCCTTCAACTCCACCAATTGATCGACTCCTCCACGGATTTCCGCACCGAGCGCGCCTGCAGACTTGATCTTGGCGGCGGCTTCGGAATCTTTTCCTTGCTTCGCCAGTTCAATCGTCTCCCGGGAGATCGAGATGAATTGCGGATACTGATCCATCAGCTTGGCAATGATCGCCTTGCCCTCCGGTAGGTGGAACGTTCCGTCGGCGATCTTCATCGACTCTCTGAACTGAATGTCAGACGCTTCAAGAGCAGCCACCAGCTTTTGAATCTGTTCTGGGTTGTCCTCCACCATGGCTTCGCGGCAATCACGACCAATGTTCGCAATCGAGTTCGAGGCTTTGAGAACTGCCACCGAGCCCACAAGGTCGTTTTCGTAAAGCGCATTTAGCATGCCGTTTATAGTGGCAAGTCTCGCCACGCCCACGCCGCCAACGACACCTGTCACTAGCGAGACCGCTAGAAAGCTAAGCATGAGTTTCGACCAAACACTCAACCGATTGAACCAAGCCATTGCGAACCCCTAGTATTAAAATTGCATTTAGAAATTGCGTTTGACGGACTTAAACGGCGAGATCTCCGACGGACAAATTCTCCGCCCCCACCAGCCGCCCGATGTCGAGCAGCATGATGATTCGCTCGCCGAGCTTGCCCATGCCGGTGATGCACGAGCTATCGCCGCTCGACGCCAGCTCGGGCGGATCGGCGATCGAGTCGGTCGGGATATTCAGCACGTCGGACACCGTATCGACCACCAGGCCCACGACCCGGCTGCCGACGTTCACGACGATGATCACCGTGAACTGGTCGTAGTCCTTCTCGCACATCGAGAAGCGGGCTCGCAGGTCGATGATCGGAACCACCGTGCCGCGCAGGTTCATCACGCCGCGGACGAACGACGGAGCGTTCGGAATCGGCGTGATCTTCGAGAAGCCTTTGATCTCCTGAACTTTCAGGATCTCAATGCCATATTCCTCATTCTTCAGAGTGAAGGTGAGGAACTGGCTGTTGTCGGCCGTCAGGGCCATCGAACGCGTTGCCACGTCGTCAGACATCGGCAGTTCTCCAGAATCGTGAGGGGATAACAATTACGACTGCCGGTCGAACGCCACCCGGACCAGCCCGGGGATATCGATGATCAGGGCAACCCGGCCGTCGCCCAAGATCGTAGCGCCCGACACTCCTTCGACGCGCCGATAGTTTGCTTCCAAGCTTTTCATGACCACCTGCAACTGACCGATCAGTTCGTCCACCAGCACGCCGTACTTACGGCCCTGATGCTCGACGATGACGACCAGTCCGTGACAGGGATCGGTGATTTCGGTGGGTACGCCAAACAGGCGATACAGATGCACGAGCGGCAGCGGCTCGCCGCGGACCATCAACAGTTCGTTGCCCCCAGCCACATGCACCAATTGGCTCGGCTGCGGTCGGAGCGATTCCACAACGCTCAGCAGCGGCAGCACGTACACGTCTTCGCCAATGCGAAGGGCCAGGCCGTCGAGAATGGCCATCGTGAGCGGCAGCTTGATCCGGAAGCAGGAACCCTGGCCGCGAACGCTGCTGATCGTCACGGTTCCGTTCAGGGCTTCGACGTTTCGTTTGACAACGTCCATCCCTACGCCGCGTCCCGACACATCGGTGATCTTCTCAGCCGTCGAGAAGCCGGGCTTCATGATCAACTGATAGGCCTGATCGTCCGTCAGGGCTTCGTCAGCCGTGATCAGGCCGAGCGAGAGCGCTTTCTGACGAACGCGGGCCGCATCGATCCCTCGACCGTCGTCGGCGATTTCGACAATCACGTTCCCACCTTCGTGGAAGGCCCGCAAATCGATGCGTCCCTCTTCCGACTTGCCAGCCGCAAGGCGTTCGGCGGGAGATTCCAGACCGTGATCGACGGCGTTGCGCACCAGGTGGGTGAGCGGATCGCCGATTTCTTCGATGACTTGCTTGTCGAGCTCGGTGTCTTCACCGGCCATCTCGATGTGCACGCTCTTGCCGAGCTGCGACGCCA
>JAEZAS010000185.1 GCA_023430365.1 Planctomycetota bacterium | reverse complement strand
CCACCCCCCAGGGGACCCGAACTCGGTGAAAAACCCTCCGAAATTTTGAACAGCCAGCGATTCCCTCCACGATCCCGTCCGTCGCCGTAAGTGCTCGGACCCCGTCAACTCACTTCGCCGACTTACGTCGCTTGGAGACCCGAGATCGCACCGCACCACCCACGCGACGACCACCCCGAGCATCCCTGCCTCGCTACCGGAAAAACGCAGCCTCGGTCCGACAATCGCTTGCTAAAATAACGAATTGTTGACAATTTGTCAATGATTGTCCAGTCAGAGAAGCGGCTCTCTACGGTGACGTTCAGCAGCACGGCGAGCAACGTCCGGTCGCACTTACCGGGACGCTCACGCGTCCCGCTCGCCGGGGAGGAAACGCCCGGGCCCGGTGGTCAGTCGGCGGCGCCGTTTGACGAGCTGCGCTTGACCATCGTCACTTCGTTGCCGGCGTCGTTGAAGCTCACCTCATCCATGAACGTGCGCATCAGCAGCAGACCGCGCCCGCTGACCTTCTCGAGGTTCTCGGGGTCGGTCGGATCGGGCAGCTTGCTCGGATCGAAGCCGCGCCCTTCGTCACGCACGATGAACCGGGCTTGATGGCTCGTCACGTTGATGTTGACGACCAACTTCCTCGCGGCATACGGCAGCGATGCGGTGCGCTCGGCGAGCAGCCGTTCGTAGGCGGCTGCATCCCCTTCCCGCTGCTCACTCGTGAGTTCGAGGTTGCCGTGGTACATGCCGTTGCGCAGCGCCTCTTCGAAGGCGATGCTGATGCGAATCACGTCCGACTCGTCACACAGCCCGATGCTTCGCATCAGCGTCTGCACATAATCCACCAGCGAGGGAATGAGCGACGGATCGTTGGCCAGGCTGAAGGTGAAATCGCCATGCATCAGACAGCCGAGCAAGTGCTCCTGCGACCGCTTGTCGCGCACCACCGAGAGCACATCCTGCACGGTCTCTTGCAAGTGTTGATGCAGGCTGCTCTTGGGAACGTAGTTCGACGCCCCGGCGTGCAAAGCCTCGACCGCAATTACCTCGCTCCCTTTGCCGGTCATCAGGATGATTGCGATCCGCGGATAGTCCTTGTGGATCCTGGATACCAGTTCCAGCCCGGTCATGCCGGGCATCACCAGGTCGGTGACGACCACAGCCGGAGGGGACGACGCAATCTTGTCGAGAGCTTCCTGACCGTTGGCGGCGAATTCGACCGTCAGCCCTGGGGAACGCGAGAGCAGTCCGCCCACGAGGCGCCTATCAACCGCGGAGTCGTCGACTACCAAAACGGTCGGCATGCCTGTTCCTCGCCCGTCCCTCTAGTCCCGATTCGCCCCGCCGGGCGGCCTGCCCGGCGATTTCATCAAGCCCGTAACGATATCCGGTGTATCGGGGAACGCAACCATTGGACATGTGCACATCTGTCCGACCGCTGCAAAACGCCAGCGTTATTCCCCGGTTTCGCGATATTTAACGAGCGTGACCTCGTTCCCGCGATCATTGAAACGTACCTCATCCATAAACGACCGCATAATGAGCAAGCCCCGACCCCGTTCCGGATCGATCTGTTCTACGGATTTTGCGGACGCTACGGCCGCCGGATCAAAGCCGGGGCCCTGATCCGTCACGACGATCTCAATCCGGCGCAGGTTGATCGAAACCCGTACCTCCACCCGTCGGTCGAAGTACGGACGTTCACTCCGCCGCTGCTGGCAGATGTCTTCGGTCTTGCCGCTTAGGAGCGATTCGCGCGTGTCTTGCATTTGTTGGAACGAAACTTCCAAGTTTCCTCGATACATCGCGTTGAGCAGCGCTTCCTTGAGCGCCGTGCCGACCCGGAACCGCCCAGTGGCGTCGGTCAGCGTCATGCCGGAGATCATTTGCTGCACGAGATCGACGAGCGGATCGATCAACGCAGGATCGTTGTCGAGCTGGAACGTGAAATCGCAATTCCGCAGGCACGAGATCAGTCGCTCGTAGGTCCGATCGGCCCGCACCATCGAGAGGGTTTCGTCGATGGTGTTGATCAGCCGATCGCCGAGCTGGACCTTGGGAATGTAGTTGGCGGCTCCACGCTGCAAGGCTTCCACCGCGAGCGCTTCGCTCCCCTGCCCCGTCATCAGGATGATGGGCAGACCCGGATGTTGGGCGCGCACGGCGGCCACCAACTCCAATCCGCCGCGCCCGGGCATTTGCATGTCGGTCAGCACGACGTCGGGCCGATGCGTCCTGAGCTTGTTGAGTGCGTCGTCGCCGTCCTCGGCGAACTCGACTTGAAAATTGCCGGACCGCTCCAAAAGGCCGCCGACGAAACGCCGATCCACGCTGGAATCGTCCACAACCAGAATGCTCGACATGGTAGTTCTCCGCCTACAAAGCCTCGGATCCCCTCCTTCCACGCAGGTACTCGTGTAAGTGGGGTAGTAACGCCGCATACTGCCGTTGCAACGCGGCGTGCTTCTCCTCCGCTCCCTCCAGCGTCTTGCTTGCGCCCAGTTCTTCCAGGGCCAGCGCCCGGTCGAAGAGGTGTTGAGCGCCGAAATATCGCGTCGATCCCTTGATTGTATGGGCTGCCCGGTTCAATAGCTCGTAGTTTTCGGTGGCGATCGCCTGCTTGATCTCAGCCATCCGGGTCGGCCCCTCCTCGAGGAACGCTTCCACAATGTCGTGCAGCAGCGCTTCGTCGCCGCCGCATACCTTTCGCGCGACCTCCCAGTCGATCACCTGCTCCGCCGAATCCACCACGGGCGCCGTCTCGCGAAAACTGCCCGCCGGACCGCCGCCGAGCACGGCTCCGATGGCTGCGAGCAAATTGCGCTCCCGGACCGGTTTGGAGACATACTCATCCATCCCTGCTTCCAGGCACCGCTCCCGGTCCCCTTTCAGAGCGTGGGCCGTCATCGCGATGATCGGAATGTGGCCGCCGCGCACCTGTTCGCGTTCGCGAATCTTTCGCGTCGCCTCCAGGCCGTCGAGTTGCGGCATTTGCACGTCCATGAGAATCAGGTCGAATCGATCGACTTCCAGGGCCGCCAGCGCCTCGGCGCCACTGCCCGCCACCTGCACCCGGTGCCCGTGCCGTTCGAGCAGCGCAGTCGCCAGCCGCTGGTTCACCAGGCTGTCCTCCGCCAGCAGGATGTGCAGCGGACGCCCCGGCAGGTGGACCGCTTCGGTCGCCGCGTCCGTCCGCTTGATGGGGGGCGGCGGGACGATTTCCAAGGCGGCGACGATCGCGTCGAACAGCTCCGACTGCTTCACCGGCTTGGTCAGCCGCTGCGCTACCCGCAGCCGCTCGCATTGCTCGCTGTCCTCGGGGCGGTCGAGCGACGTCAGCAAGATGATTCGGGTATCCGCCAGACGCACATCGTCGCGGATCATTTCGATCAGCGTGATGCCATCGCCGCCAGGCATGTTGCGGTCGGTGAGCACCAACTCGAACGGCCGGCCGCGCTCGACCGCTTCGCGCAACAGCGAAAGGGCTTGAGTGGCGCTGGACGCCAGGGCGGGAATGAGCTGCCACTGCTGGAGCATCTCTTCGACGATCCGGCGATTGGTGGCGTTGTCGTCGACGATCAGCGCTCGCGTCCCGCGAATGGCGACCCGCGGCGAAGGATCGTCCTGGGGCTCGGCGCAGCGTTCGAAGTGGGCGTTGAAGAAGAAGCGGCTGCCCTTGCCGACCTCGCTCTCCACCCAAACCTGTCCGTTCATCAGCTCGACTATGCGCTGCACGATCGCCAGCCCCAGGCCTGTGCCGCCGTACTCGCGCGTCGTGGACGAATCGGCCTGCTCGAACGGCTCGAAGATCTTGGCCCGCTTCGATTCGGGAATGCCGATGCCCGTGTCGCTCACGCAGAATTGCAGTTCGATGTCGGCGCCAAATTCCTTGCGGGAGCGGACGTTGACCACAATCTCGCCCGTGGCCGTGAACTTGATTGCGTTGCCGACCAGGTTGACCACAACCTGCCGCAGCCGGCCGCAATCGCCCAGGACCCAGTCGGGAGTGTCGGCCGGGATGTCGAGCGCGAGCTCCAGTTCCTTGTCGTGGGCGCGCAGGGCCAAGGTTTTGAGCGCGTCGCCGAGGCATTCGCGGATCGACATGGGGGCCCGCTCGAGTTCGAGCTTGCCCGACTCCACCTTGGAGAAGTCGAGAACGTCGTTGATCACTTGCAACAGCGATTCGCCCGACTGCAGCACCATCCGCAGGTATTCCGCCTGCTTGGGCTGGAGCGGAGAGTGCAGGACGAGTTCGGTCATGCCGATGATGGCGTTCATCGGCGTCCGCACTTCGTGGCTCATGTTGGCGAGGAACTGGCTCTTGGCCTGGCTCGCCGCGTCGGCTGCCTGCTTCGCGGCTTTGAGTTCCTGCTCGGTGTGTTTCTGACGCGTGATGTCGACGACGAAGCAGATGCATTCGTTCGTCGCATCGTCCACTCGGGCGGCGCCGATGAGGATCGGCACGCGCATGCCACTTTTGTGAAAAAACTCCTTCTCGAACGGCTCGCAGAATCCTCGCTTGCGGATCTGGTCGAGCGCGCGTTGATCCTCCTCGCGATACTCGGGAGTCGTGAGCGTGTCCCAGCGTAGCTCTCCCGAGGTGATCTCGTCGCGCGAATGGCCGATGATGCGCAGGAATTCGTCGTTGGCATCCACGACCTTGCCGTCGAGGTCGGCCACCATGATGCCGATCAGGCTGGACTGCACCAGTTTGCGAAAACGAGCGTCGCTGCGATGGGCGGCTTCCTCGCTACGGATGCGCTGCGTGACGTCCCAAAACATCCCCTGCACGCCGCAAATCCTTCCGCTGGCGTCGTAGACGGGGGCCTTGAGGACTTGGACGTAGAGCTTCTCGCCGGAGTCGGGTTTGAAATAGGCTTCGACATCTTCCAGCGTTGCGCCGGTGACCAGCACGTGCTCGTCGTCGCGGCGATACTTGTCGCACTGGCTGGCGGGGAAAAAGTCGTAGTCGGTGTAATTGAGGATTTTTTCGAGCGGCTGGCCGAGCGTTTCGCAGAAGCGCTGGTTGGCCGAGACGAACCGGCCGAAGCAATCCTTGCGAAAAATGTTCAACGGCAGGCTCTCGACGAGCGATTTGTACGCAGCCTCGGACTCCTTGAGCGCTTGTTCGGCCGCCTCGCGCTGACTGATCTGGGCTTTGAAGTCTTCGACGCTGCGACTGTCGAGCAATCGCGGCAACACGGGCACCAGCGACAGCACAGTGGCCCACGACACGACCGCCATCAGCACCTTGACGACGACGATGAATCGCTCCGCCGGCCACCAGAACGCCATCGCGTCCAGCAGATGCAGCGTTCCGCCGATCACCAGGAACGCCACGAACAACCACAGGGCGCGCGACAAGCCCAGGTGTCGTCGCCGAATGCCAAAAGCAATCAGCAGGGTCGGTATGGCCAGGAAGGCGGACCAAATCGCCAGATCGGCCACGACGTGGGCAGCGCCCAGCCCCGTCGTCCAACCATCTCCCCGATCCCACGGCTGGGAGAAATCGGAGGAGTCGAATAGGCGTGTCCAGAACTGCCACATCGTGGCATTCTCCTGCGGCAGAAATCCACCGTGAGCAATCTGTGCCTGCCCGAATGGGCGGAGAGGAGGCGTGCGGACGACGGCTGAGTTCCAGCCGGCTGGCGACACAGTCGCTGGCGGTGGTTTGCCGCTGTTCCTTGAGTCTAGTCGTGCCCGCGGGGCGGAGCAACGCATTCGGACCGCCCGATGGATGAATTGCCGCCCGCACCCCCGGGCGCGTGTCCGGTTGTTCGAAATACAACAGATAAATCAGCTCGCTCGCGGAACGTTGCTCCTCCATCCTCCTCTTCCGATCCTCGCTGCCGGCAAGCGGTTCGGTTGCGACTGTCGCGAACATCCTAAGGACTTGCGTCAAACGCCGGCCGGACTTTTACAACCCCTCGCAACTCGCCCGCGGCTTCGCCCACAACCCTTCTGAGCCTCGCCGTCGCCGGGGCCTCCGCGGCGACGTGAGCGCAGCAAGCAACCGCCCCTCGTCGCCCGGGCTGGGCGCAGGGTCGGCATCGCCGCTAGTGATTATATCAAAGTTGTTAACGATATTCAATTATTCGCCGTCCCAGCCGTGTAAGGTCTTTGCGGGCCGGCGGTAAAGCCTTCGTTGGGCCGACCGACCCCCCGTTCGGCTCCGCGTTGACTCGACTTGCCGGGCATCTAGAATGCACGGTGAGAAAGAACGAACCGCTTGCCTGTAAAGGGTTTTCGACATGTCAGACCGCTGTTTGACGGCCTTGCCGGTCTATAACGAGGCCGCCCACGTAAACGGCGTTCTGGACGAGGTCCGCCGCTACTGCCAGGACGTTTTGGTCGTGGACGACGGCTCCACGGACGGCACCTCCGAGCTCCTCCAGCAGCGCACTGATGTTCAGGTCGTTGCCCACCCGGTCAACCGCGGCTACGGGGCCGCCCTGCTGTCGGCCTTCGCCTACGCCCAGGAGCACGGCTACGACAAGCTGGTGCTGATCGACTGCGACGGCCAGCACGAACCGCAGCGCATCCCCGCCTTTTTCGAAGCCCTGAAGCCGGGAATCGACATCGTTTCCGGTAGCCGCTACTTGCAGCACTTCGAAGGCGATAGCCGGCCCCCCGAGCAGCGTCGCCGGATCAACGAGCAGGTCACTGCCGAGATCAATCGTCGTTTGAACTTTCAACTGACCGACGCCTTTTGCGGTTTCAAGTGCTACCGCGTCTCGTCGCTCAGCAAGCTGCACATTTCCGAAGCCGGCTACGCGATGCCGCTGGAAGTCTGGGTCCAGGCGGCCGCCGCTGGCCTGAAGGTGGTCGAGCTGCCGGTCCCGCTCATTTACCTGGACGAAAAACGATCGTTCGGCGGCGTGCTGGATGACGCTCAAACACGTCTCGAGTACTACCACCTGACGCTCGACCGGGCCGTCGCCGCCTTGGAAAATCCCAGCCGATTCTGCCTGAGCCCGGCGCTGCTCGATCACCTGGCCTTGCCCGATGCGGCGCTGCACGACACGCCGGTGGGGGACCACCACGCATGACCGCCGAGCCCGACGCGATCCGCTATCGTCGGATTCGCGCGCCTCGTGAGGATGGTCAGGCGCTGATCGAACCCCCGCTCTTTGCCGCTCTTGAGCAACTTAAGTCGCCCACGGCCTCTTTGACGCTGCGCGACTGGGGAGACTGTTGCGGCAAGTCGCTCGCCGACCTGTCGCGCGAGGCTCGCGGCGAACTGCTGCACCTCGCCACGCATTACACCGCGCAGTACCGCAATGTCGATCCAAACTGGGCCCGTGGCGACGCGGAGCAGCCGATCGTCATGGCTGGGCATCAGCCCACGCTGTTTCACCCGGGTGTCTGGTTCAAAAACTTCGCCCTGTCGTCGCTCGCCACGCAGGCGAAGTGTCCCGCCGTCAATCTGGTCGTCGACAACGATACGCTGCGGGCGGCCTCCATCCGCGTTCCGACCGGCACGGTCGATGCGCCGATCTACGAGAACGTGCCGTTCGACGATGCGTCAGCCGAAGTTCCGTTTGAAGAACGGAGCTTGCTCCAGTCGGAAACTTACGATTCATTTGCAAAACGAGTCCAAGCGTTGTTCCAGCCGCTGCTCGCTGGCGGACCGCTGTCGACCTATACGCCACTCGTCAACCGCTTCTGGCGCATCGCGCGCGAGGTCCGCCGCCGCCACGACCCGCGGACGAGCCTTGGCTGGCTTCTGGCCGAAGCCCGACATCAACTCGAAGCGGAATTCGGACTCAGTACGCTTGAAC
>JAEZAS010000117.1 GCA_023430365.1 Planctomycetota bacterium | reverse complement strand
CCCTGTGAGTGGAGAGCGGGTTTGTCTGAATTCTGGCGAATTCAGCTACGCGGGACGATTGTCCGAACCTGCCTGTCGTTGACAGCCGACCGCTGCACCACGATGCTCGTTGCGCAAGCGACTTGCCGCCCCTCGTTGTTTCGCCACCCTCATTATACGAACTGTCTTCACCGTGGCTCGAAAACGGCGCCCCACTCCCCACACCGACGCCCTACCCAAGCCGCCGGCTCCGCCGGCGGACCCGACCACGTCGCCCCCGGGCGTCGATTCGATCGCCGCCATCGCGCTCGCGCTGGTCGGCATTGCCTGGCTTTGGTTGTTCGTGGGGGCCGAACGCCTGCGCGTGGCGCTGCTCTTCGCACTGCTGACCCCCGAACTGATCGTCGGCAGTTGGTTCGGCAATTACCAGCAGCCCTTGGCCCTGCTCGACCGCTGGCCGCTGATCGCCGTGGCTGGGCTTCTGCTGCTGGCCGCTCATGAGCTCGGTTACTGGGTTCTCCGAGCGACTCGAGCCGCCGAGTGGTTGTCAGGCCTTGAACGAGTGACGCTGGCGATTGGCGTCGGCTTGAATCTGGTTTCGCTCTACACGCTGCTGATCGGCCTGGCGGGGCTGCTGCCTTTCCGCTGGTTGATCGTTGGTCCAATCGTACTTGCCGCCGCGGTCACGGCGGTGCGCCTGATTGCCGCCATCCGGCGCAGACTCTCACAGAGAACGTCTGAAGCGACAGCGGCGGAGGTGACCGATGGGCCGCGATTCGATCGGCTGGCAAAAGTTTTGCTGGGTCTGGCGACGCTGATCGGCGTGATGATCGTGCTCGGCGCCATGTTGCCGCCGATCGATTTCGATGTCCGCGAGTATCACCTGCAGGTTCCCAAGGAATGGTGGCGCGAGGGACGCGTCAGCTTTCTGCCGCACAACATCTACGGCAACATGCCGCTCGGCGCCGAGATGCAGACGCTCGCCGCGATGGCTTTCATGCCCGGCGACGACGGCTGGTGGCTCGGAGCGCTGGCGGGGAAGCTGACGATGGCTTGCTATGCCCCGCTGACCGCGGCTCTGCTCGTTGCGGCGGGGATCCGCTGGTTCACTCCTCGCAGCGGAGCCTTGGCGGCCGCCATTTTTATGGCTCAGCCGTGGATCGCGCACACGGCCGTGACCGGCCTGAACGAGCCTGCCGTCACTTATTATGTGCTGGCGGCGATCTATGTTCTGTGCCTGTCGCCGCTGCGCCCGGGCTTGGCGCTCCTCTGCGGTTTCCTCGCGGGAGGCGCGGCGGCGTGTAAGTATCCGGCCGTGATCTACGCCGTGCTCCCTCTTGGGCTGGCGATGTTTGCTGCGCCCACGAGCGACGAGGATCAACCTCGCACGCTCGGTCGGGTCGTAACCGACACGCTGCGGAACTTAGTTCCTGGCGCCCGTTGGGGAATCGCCGCCCTGTTTGCGGCCGGCGTGCTGCTGGGATGTGGACCATGGTATGCAAAGAACGCGGCGCTGACCGGCAATCCGGTCTATCCGCTCGCCTACGACCTGTTCGGCGGCGAAACGCGAACGCCCGAGAAGAACGCCCAGTGGCAACGGGCCCACCAGGTCCCGCGCAATGAAGCCGGCGCGCGATACTCTCTCGCTCAGCTTCGCAGCGCAGGTCGAAAACTGTTCTTCGAAGGGGTCTACACGAGCCCGCTGTTGTTGCCGCTGCTGCTAGTGGTCGGCATGGCGGCCGCCACGCGCTGGCTGCGGCGCAGCAACGCCCCCGGCGAACCGACGTCAAACGCTTTCTCCCTGGCCGCGAGCGTCTGGCTAGTGCTGATCACGGCGGTCTGGTGGTTCGCGACCCATCGCATCGAAAGGTTCTGGCTCCCTGCCCTTCCGCTGGCGGCGATCCTGGCCGCTCAAGCGCCGAGCGCAGTGACCAGCCGAGGCGCGCGGGGTGTGGTCACGGTTTTCATCCTGATCGGCGTCTTCTACGGCGCCCTTGCGGCGGCTTCTCCTTTAGTGGGCGACAGCCGCTGGTTCGTGGCGCTCGATGCGCTGCGCAACTCGAACCTCGCGCCCGCCCGACGGTGGTTGAACGAGAACACGCAGCCAGGACAGCGCGTGTTGCTGGTCGGAGATGCGGAGCCGTTCGAGCTCGTTCCGAAGGCCTACTACAACACCTGCTTTGATGATTCGCTGCTGGCCGGGTGGAGCGTCGGCCGTTCGGCGCGGCAGCGGCGCGAAGCGCTCGAGTCGCGCGACATCGCCTTCGTCTACGTCGACTGGAACGAGATCGGCCGGTATCTCTCGCCCGGCAATTATGGCTACGATCCGCGCTGGACTCCCGAGCTGCTGCTGGAGCTGATCGACCAGCAGATTCTCGCTCCCGTCGTGGCTCTTTCCGACGACGGCCAGGCGCTCATCGATGCGGGCGCCCGACCAAAACCGGGCGAGCAGCTCCGTCCGACGATCTATCGAGTGATTCAACCTGCATCGGGCCAATAGGTTGAGTGAAACCCATCAACGAGCATGCGGTAGCTAGCAGGCAAAGCCGGCAGAATGCAAAATCCTGGCAAAAAACGCCGAACGGCTCTAGTTTGACTTGTTCGGCGTCCGAGCAGCTAAGTAGGATAACGTGTTTGCCTCGGATCTTAGGCCCTCGCTCACCTTATACGCACACGCGGAGTTGGTTCGACATGCACGCCTATCGCATTGTTTGGGAAGATGAAGCCAAGGCTCGGGAAGTCGAGATTTTCGTCGATTACAAGATCGACGCCGGCCTCGTTCAGATCGATTCGGTCCGTCCCACGAAGGTCACCCTCTACGATCGCGCCACCAGGTCGGTCGCTCGCGAACTGAAGGTTTGGACCCAGACCGGCCGCAACCTGCTCGCCCGCGCCTATCAGGCCAGCCGCGACGGGATGATCTCGCTCGAGGAAGAAATCCTCGCCCAGCACCAGCTCCGCGACGAAGAATTCGCCACCGGCGCCGCCTAGTTCTTCGGCTCGCGCGATTGATCGATGCACTCCAAACCCCTGTCAGTCGGCAGGGGTTTTTTGCTGCGCGGAAGTGGACGCGCTACAGCTCGCTGTGGACGATCTCGCAGATCTTGGCCAGGTCGTTGCCGATGCGCTTCGTGCTCACATCGTCCTTCAGGTGCACGCCGTTGACCAGCAACGCAAACGCCACCTTCCGGCCGCTCTTGGTGGTCATGTAGCCGGCCAGCGCCTTGCTTTGCAGCAGCCCGCGGTCGTTCAGCGTGTTGTCCCACGTGAGCGTGCCCGTCTTGGCCAGCACCTTGCCGCGCACCGGACTATCGTCGGCAACCGAGCGGGCGAGCGTGCCATCGACTCCCAGGATCGGCAGCGCTCGCTCGTAAGCGGCAAAGTCCTTGTGCTTGGCCATCGCTCGCAGCAGCTGGACGGTTGCCGCAGGAGTGACATAGTCGGCCCGCGCCCCTCCCGCGCCGCCGCCGAACGAGATCTGCTGCACGTCGACTCCCAGCCGCTCGAAGATTTCGCGGTGACGCTTCAGGCCGCCAGCGAGCGTTCCCTTGCCTCCCAGGTGCAAGTCCACGAGCAGCGGCAGCGTGCTCGCATGGAGGTTGTGACTGACCTTCAGAACCAGCCGTGCGTTCTCGGTGAACGGCGGCGACGTCAGCTCGGCCACCTTCTCGAGCTTCGCGTACTCCTCGCTCGCCGGCGGCTGGCCGAACTGGGCCGTGAGGAGCGGTTCAAACTTGGTTTCCACGCCCGCCTTGCGCAGCGCTTCGAGCAATAGTCCGCGCACGAGCGCGGGAGGGTTCTCGATCTCCCGGTTCTGCACCACCGGTGGACGGCCAGCGGGAGTCGTCCCCGAGACCGTGTACTCCCCCGCTCCGCCGCGGATCATCAGCGAGGGCTTCTCCGACTCGGCAGAGGTGGTGACGTTCGCGGTCACCTTGATCAGTGCGCTTTCCGGCCGCCAGGTCACCTTGGCCGGCATCCCGGCTTCGGTGGGTGTAACGACGAAGTCGATGATGTTGTCGTTGATCATCACCGGTTGCACGCGCCGCGGTCCGCTCCCCGTGCTTTCGATGCGCTCGAACAGCCGATCGTCGACGATCACATCGCCGTCCACTCGGCGCACGCCGGCGGCGGCGATCTGCCGGGCCAGGTCGTGCAGGCCGGCGAGCGGGTCTTCCTCGGTCAGTTCGGTGTCGGCCGACCAGTTGGAATAGGTGTGGTCGCCGTTGGTTAAGTTGATTTCGCCGCTGGCATTCGTACGTCCTCCGAGCGTCAGATCGCCGCTGGCGACCAGGATCAGGTCCCCTTTCAGCACTCCATCGCCATCAACGTCTCCGCGGCGGAAGACGGGCGTCTTGAAGCGGTGCTCCGCGCCAAGCGTGTCGAGCGCCGCCGCGACGGTGTAGAGCTTCGTGACCGAGGCGGGGGCAAACAGTTTCTGGCTTTGCCGCTCGTAGAGCGTCTCCCCGGTTTCCTGATCGACAAACAGGGCGCCCCAGTGGGCTGTCTCGTAGGGAGGAGCGTCGATCAGGGCCGCGACCTTGTCGGCGAGCTCTTCGGCCTGCCCGACTGAACCGCCCCAGGCGACCAGCAGCCCCGTCAGCGCCACGCACAGCAATCTCGTCATAGCCGAATCCTCTCTCGCGATGCTCTTCATGTTTTCCGCCGCGCCCGCCCGCTTGCCCATTGTGCGCGACGGGGCGGGAGTTCGGCAAATCTTCTCTCGAACTGTTTAGAACTATTGACAAGTTAATAAGAAGTCGTTAATATTCGGACATGCCAGGGCGGTCCACGCCCGGCCGCTTCCTCCTCATCCCTTCACGCTTGCGAAAGGCCCCGCATGACCACTGCCAGCAGCATTCCGCCGATTGAGCCGGAACCCCTCTCCGCCCTTGAAACCGCTGGAACACCCGAAACCGAGCGTCTCCCTCCCCTCTCGCCTGCTGACGTCGAGGCGGTTGATGACGCGCCTCTTGAGGCGCCGATCGAGGTGGTGCTCCAAGAGCCCCCCAGCAGCGACCCGGCCGACACCGCCGCCGAATCGGCCGAAGCCGAGCCCACCACGGTTGAGGAGCCACCGACCACTCCGCCAGCCGACCCGCTGGTCCAATCGCGCGAGTCGCTCCTGCGGCGCGTCACCGAGTCGACCACCTTGCCGCGCGGCATCCGCAACCGGCTGGCGAGCGCCTTGGGAGAAGCCGCGCTCGTCCAGCAAGGCGACCAACTGCTCGCTCCGGTCGACGCGCTGCTCGGGGTGGTCGAAGCCTGGGCGCCGACGGCTCTGCGCGTCGATCCCCGCTCTCTCCAGCGCCCCGACCATCCCGAAGGGGACGCGTTCTTCACCGGCGATCCGAGCGCGCTGAGCGACGAGCAGGCCGAACGCATCGCCCGGCGACAGCTTCAGCGAAGCGGCTACTTGCCCACCGGCGGCTGACAGCGGCCGGCGGCCTCACGCATCGACTTTCCCATTTCGAGTTTTCCCACAAGGAGCTTCCCATGTCTGAGTTCACTCCCGGAAACGTTCCCGGTCTGCAGCCGGCCGTGGAATCGCAGGAAACGCAAGTCACCTGGGTCGGCCGGCGCGGGCAGGATCTCGTCGCCACGCGGCCGGTGACGATCGATTCCACCACCGTCGACGCCGACAACGTCCCCTCCTCCGCCCTCCGCGGCGGTCTGGTGCTCGCCCTGCAAGACACCGGCGGCAAAGCGAACGCCTACGAGCCCGACGCCAACAACGGACAGCAGATCGCGGCCGGCATCCTCGAAACCTCGCAGAGCATGCTGCTCAACGGCGTGGCGACCGATCGTTTTGGCCAGATGCTCGTCCATGGTCTGGTGCGCGAAAGCCAGCTCATCGGGCTCGATCCGCGCGGCAAGCAGCAGCTCGCTGCGCGGTTTGTCTTCGACCGCGATCAGGCGGCGAGCGTCGGTGTGCTAATGCATCCGCGCGGCGTCTATCGCAAAGGGGCGAACTACGTCGTCACGGCCGACGACAACGGCCTGCTCTTCATCGCCACCGCGGCGGTCACGTTCACCTTGCCGGCGCCGCAGAACGGGCTGGCCTATCGCTTTCTGCAAACGGCCGACGCCGATCTGACGATCAGCACGCCGCTGTCGGACATCGTCCACAAGGGAGACGCGGAGGCTTCACAGGTGACGTTCAGCACCGCCTCGCAGAAGATCGGCAGCCAGGTGCTCGTCGAGTGCCTGTACATCGCCGCTGACACGCTGCGGTGGGTGGTGACCAACCTCGGCGGCACGACGGCCACGGTGAGTTAGTGGCGGCGCGTTGTCTCTCGCGGCGCTCCCTCACCCTAGCCCTCTCCCAGGGGGAGAGGGGACGGACGCGTTGGTTCCCAAGCATCTGAAACATCGGGTTTGCAATTCATTTCCTCAAGGAGTTTGTCATGGGTGTTCCCACTTCGCAGGTCTTGGCTCCGAAGACGATTTTGAAGGCCGTTTCGCAGATTCAGTTGCCGGGCACTTCGCTGCAGCGGCTGTTCGGCTGGGGGATGGGAGGCAAGAACGTCGCCCGCCAGTCGGGGCGCAATTTCTCGTACGACGTGATGAAGGCGACCCACTCGATCGCCGTCGCCCGACTGCCCGCCCAATCGGCCAGCCGGCAGGCGCCGCAGCGGGTGAGCAACGTCACGGGCACGTTTCCGCGGGCCGCCGAAGCGATTCCGCTGCTCGACGAAGACCTGCTCAACCGGCGGGCCCTCGGTCGGAGCGTCGATGAGCTCGATCACGACGGCGAGACCTACATCACGCGCCAGGAAGTGTTCCTCGCGCAGCGGTTCGCCAACCTGGTCGAGTTTCAGACGGCGGCCCTGCTCCGCGGCTCCTACGCCTACCTGAACGACGGCGACCAACTTCGGCACGCGTTCAGCGGTACGGGCACGACGATCGGTTTTCAGGTTCCCGCCGGTAACCAGGGCGATCTCGATATGCTCGGCGAAGGAGCGATCCTCGATACGCTCTGGTCCGACACCGACACCGACATTCCGCAGCAACTGCACAACATCAACGTGGCGATGGTCCGGCTGACCGGCATGGGACTGGCCCACGTGGTGCTCACGAGCACGGGTTGGCGGCACGTGCTGGAGAACTCGAAGGTGCAGGCGCAGGGCGGCTCGGCGAACGTCGCCTGGGAGTCGATGAAGCGGGTCGGCGCCGGCGAGTTCACCGCCGTGCTGCGGGCCATTCCGTGGGTCACGTTCCACGTGATCGACTATGGGCTGAGCGTCTGGAACGGCACGAGCGAGCTGTTTGAGAAGCTGATCGAGGACGATCACGCGGCGTTCTTTCCGGAGCCGTCGCCGCGCTGGGTGCAGTATCTCGAAGGCTCGGAGATCGTGACCGAAGGCCCCGGCGGGCCGCGGAACGAGCAGTTTGGGTTCTATCCCTACTCGTACCCCACGCACGATCCGAGCGGCTGGGAACTGTGCGCCGTCTTCAACGGCCTCCCCGCCCTCTACCTGCCCGATGCGATGGCCTACGGCAAGATCGCGTAGCCGCTGCGCGGCAGTTTTCAGTTGTCAGTTTTCAGTTCTCAGTACGAGTGCCCAGCACTTCGTACTGGGAATTGAGCCGCGACTAGCAACGGGCGTCCGCCCCTCTCCCCAATCTGAAATCTGAAATTCGCCTTCTGAAATTCAATTTCTGCTCCTGACCCTCGACTCCTGACCCCTGTTACCCATGTCCACCTACACCTACTGCACCCGCGCCGATCTGGAATCGCTTTGGACGCCCGCCGAGGTGCTCTCGGCGGCTGACGACGATGCCGACGGTGAATTGAGCTCCGCCGAGGAAGCGCACATTGCCTGGGCGATCGAGATGGCTGCGGCGGAGATGAACGCCTACCTGGAGCTGCGCTACACGCTCGACGATCTCGTGCAGAACGCCTGGTGCCGCGGCGCCAACGCGGTGCTCGCCGTCGGGCTGCTCGCCGGGCGCCAAGGGCTCGAGTCTCCAAGCAATCTTACGGAGCAACGCGCGGCGACGCTTGAGGCCCTGCGCGACATTGCGGCCGGCGCGCGGCTCGTGCCCCAGGCCATCAGCCGGCATGAAACGCTGCCGACGGTGACGAACTTCACGACCAACCTCGCCCAGCCACGCGCCAAGATCCGCCGCGTCCCCGACACCAGCACCGGCAGTCCACCATCGGGCGGTCGAAAGAGTTTTTACGACTGACGTGTCCCCCTTTGGCTTCGTCTGGCCACGAATTGCCGCGTCTTCCTCACTCCACACTCGAAGGACCAGCTGCGATGAACGTGCTCAACGCCTTGCGTTCGTTCTTTCCCCGCTCGACGGCCCGCCGGCGACTCCGCGAAGCGTCTCCCACGCTGACGCCGCATCAGCCGGCCGACTTGCCGTCGTTCACGCTACAGGTTGCCGATCAGATGCGGTTCGACCCGCAGGTGCGAATCGGCCTGGGGGCC
Organism: Planctomycetota bacterium; assembly: GCA_023430365.1. GTDB lineage: Bacteria > Planctomycetota > Planctomycetia > Pirellulales > Pirellulaceae > JAEZAS01. The sequence goes on along the minus strand of JAEZAS010000117.1, from coordinate 17,322 downwards.
CGCAACGGCCTGCTGATGTCGGCGCAGGTCGATGTGATCGGCCGGGACGCCGCGCTCAACCGCTGGGTGAAGCGACAGTGGCGGCGGCTCTGGTCGACGAGCGCCCATCAACTGCTCCGGACGAAGCTCTATGGCTTCATGCCGTTTGAAGTCGAATTTCGTCAGGCCGTCGGCGGCGAGTACGACGGGGCGCTCGAGTTCGATCGCCTGAAGGATCACGAGCCGCGCAAATGCCGGTTGCTGTTTGCCGACGATCGGCTGGCTGGGTTTATCCTGCGCGACCGGGGGCAGGAGACGACGATCCTCGCTCCGCAAGCGATCGTCACCACTTTCGACGCCGAGCGCAGCAATCCCTACGGCTGTGCCTTGCTCGCCCGGGCGTTTCCCGCCTGGTACGAGAAGTGGATGGAGGGAGGCGCGAAGCGGACGCTGCGGTTGCGGATGGTGAAGGACGCCTATGTCGGCGACATCCTCTGGTATCCGCCCGATCAGAAGTTCACCCTGCCCGACGGCTCCGACGTCAGTTGGCGGGACATCGCCCGCGAGCTGGCCGAAATGCGGCAGACAGGCGGCGCCCTGGCGCTGCCGAGTGTGTACGACCATGCCGGGCGGCGGATGGTCGATTATACGCCGCCCCAGGACACCGGCGGGGCAACGCAGATTTTCGAATGGAAGCGAGACGTCGATCTGGAAATCTGGAAGGCCCTCGAAGTTCCGCCCGAGATCATCCAGGCGTCGAACACAGGGAGCGGTTTCTCGGGACGCTGGATTCCGTTCATGGTGGCCCTGGCCGCGGTCCATCTGGAGTTGGCCGAATTGGTGCGCTGCATCGATCGCGACCTGCTCCGGCCGCTGGCGCAGTGGAACTTTGGCAGCGACGCCTACGAGATCCAGCCCCGCTCGCTCGTCGACATTTACGCGGCCAAGTTTGGGCCAGAACATTGGAACTCCGCCAGCGCCGCCGCGGCCGAGGAGGACGAGTAAATCGCGATCGCGGCGGTGCGCTTGTTGCACCGAGGCTTGGGGCGTCTTAGAACAACGGACGAAAACTTCGCTCCGCCCCATTCGCCCCAGAAGGACCGCCGCGATGGCTACGAAAGTGCAAGTGATCTTTTACAGCACCTACGGGCACGTGTATCAGCTGGCCGAGGCCATCGCGGAAGGGGCGCGCGAGATCGCGGGGACCGAGGTCGAGGTGCTCCGCGTCGCCGAGACGCTCTCGACCGAGATTCTGACGAAGATGGGGGCCGTCGAGGCTCAGAAGGCTTTCGCCCATGTGCCGCTGGCCGATCCCAAGCGGTTGGCCGAAGCCGATGCGATCATCCTCGGCACTCCGACGCGCTATGGTGCGGCGGCGGCCCAGATGCGAGCCTTTCTCGACGCCACCGGCGGCTTGTGGGCGTCGGGCGCTCTGATTGGCAAGGTCGGCAGCGCCTTCACGTCGACCGCCACCCAGCACGGCGGGCAGGAGACGACGCTGCTGACGATCGCCCCGTTCTTCTACCATCAAGGCATGGTGATCGCCGGCGTGCCGTACAGCGAAGCAGGCTTGTCGGAGATGAACGAAGTCAGCGGCGGCACCCCCTACGGCGCCTCGACCCTCGCGGGGCCTCGCGGCGATCGTCAGCCGACGCAGAACGAGTTGGCCATCGCCCGCGCCCAGGGGCGGCACGTCGCTCGGATTGCCGCGAAGCTGAAAGCCGATTAAGGTTCGCATCCAAACCTCGCATCGCAGTTGTTGCCATGAACGCTCCCCACGATAGCCACGATCGGCTGACCGACGACGACGCCCGGTTGACCGAGCGGATCGAGCTGCGACTGACCGAGGAAGAGCGGATCGATTATCAGAAGTGTGCCGAGCGGAGCGGTCTGTCGCTCGCGCAGTGGATGCGCGACCGGCTGGCCCATGCCGCTCGCCGCGAAGCGAAGGACGCCTAGCACGCAGCCGAGCCGCCGGGTTGGCGGTGGTGGAGCCAGCGACTCCACGAGGAAGCCCTAGCCTTTGCCAAGGGCCGCGAGACCGTCCGATGAAACTGACCGCTCCCAAGCGTTACCGCTGTCCGCGGTGTGGCTCGGCGACTGTGATGCCGATTGTGTACGGCTATCCGACCGAGCAGGATCTCGCGGCGGCGGAGCATGGCGACGTGTGTCTCGGCGGGTGCGAACCGGCGGCGGAAACGGCGTATTGCCATCGCTGCGCGCATCGGTGGATCGGCGATGTCTCGCATGGGCCGTACTTTCAGGTGCACTTCGCCATCGCCGCCGGAACTCCCCTGCCCCCCGTCGCCCGCTGGCAGACGGTGCGGGCTCGCGACGAAGCCCACGCCGTGATGGTGGCTGCCCGCCAGGCCGACCTGAGCTGGGCCGTCCCCGGCACCCAGATCTGGGCCCGCGTGGCGCTCGACTGGGACGAAACGGGCGAGCCAAAGCAGATCGTTACGCTCCGCTGGCGCGTGGGGCCGTCGGCGGCGGAGAAGTGAGCGACGACGTCGCTGCAAAGTGGTGTCGGCGCCCGGCGAGCGGGACGCGTGAGCGTCCAGGTGACTTCGGATGGGTGGCTGGGGCAAAGGCGCAGCCGATGCCCCAGCGATCCGCGAAACGAGAGTGTCTTCGAGAGTGTCGAGGAAGAAGTCTTTCAATCTCTTACTGCGATTCACTGGGGCACCGCTCCGCTATGCCCCAGCCACCCCTGCCGGAGCGACGACAAAGGTAGTCCAAGGCATATTATGAAATGTAACATCGAAGAACTACGCAGCTTAGTAAATGAGGGGGCTTCCCGGGCTCAGGTAATCGCGTTGATGAAGGCCTGCGAGTTGCCAATTGTTGAAGCCATCAAAATGACAATAGATGTTTATAATATTGGACTTGACGAAGCAAACATTGCAGTGGCGAATCATCCTGCATATGCGCAGACAGCAAAAGCGTCTCGCCCATTTCAAATAGAGTTTTATCGACAGCTGGAAGATAATGATGGGGCGAATAATGCTACTTAAAAATGCTGTGCTGACTTGCAATGTGAAGACTCAGCGCTATCGCGGCATTCTGGAATACCGCCAACCTAAGCCGAACGGTCGGGTGGCTGGGGCAAAGGCGCCGCCGATGCCCCAGCGATCGGCGAAACGAGCCTGTCTTCTAGAGTGTCGAGGAAGAAGTCTTTCGATCTCTTATTGCGATTCGCTGGGGCACCGCTCCGCTATGCCCCAGCCACCCCTGCTCCCGGCGAGCGGGAGACGTGAGTCTCCCGGTGAACGGCGAGCGACGGTCGGTTGATTCACCGGGACGCTCACGCGTCCCGCTCGCCGGGGGATTGGCTCGCTAGGGACGGTGGCGAAGTCGGTTGTTTTTCAACGCAAAGCCGCCAAGCCGCCAAGGCGCAAAGACGCAGTCGGGTAGTTCTTGGCGTCTCTGCGCCTTCGCGTCTTGGCGTGAGAACAACAGTCTCCCGGTAAATGGCGCACGACGGTTAGTTGATTCACCGGGACGTTCACGCGTCCCGCCGCCGGGGATTGGCTCGTCGCAGGACTGATGTGAGGTGTTGGCGATAACTGTTGTGCAGTATTGTGTAAAAAGTGTTGTCGAAATGATGGGTCTGTGTTAGGATGTTGGCTGCGTCTCGATGAGCGTGCCGGGGGTAGGTCGTGTGCGAGTTGCCGCGGTGGTGCTAGGTTGTCAGGGCGTTGACGTAAGTGGTTCGAAGAGGCGAGACGCTGGCGACGACTTACGGCGATGGGAGTAATGGCTGGGCCGCGGCTGGGTGTTCAAAATTTCGGCCGGTAATTCACCGATTTGGGGTCCCCTGGGGCCGGGGTGAGTGGTGAAAAACTCCGGGAAATTTTGAACACCCAGCGGGTAAGTGCCGGTTTGGAGTCTGAACGTAAGTCGGTTTCGAGGTGGAATGAGGGTCGGAGAGTTACGTCGATCGCCACATAGCGAGCGGGGCATTTGGGACTTGCCAACTTTCCTGCCATACAATGCACGCATGGACGAGAACAAACCCCGCCGACGTTGGCTGAGCTTCGGGATTCGTGATTTGCTGTGGGCGATGGTGGTGGTGGGGCTGGCGCTTGGGTGGTGGGAGGAAAGCAGACACAGCATCCGAGACGCTGACTTAGCCTGGAGCTATCTGCACAAAAAGGGAGCGCTTGAAAAGCCCCCCACGGCAGTGCAGATCGAATATGCGGACGGAACGCAATACAACGTCACATGGCACTCGTATTCGCACACGTATTGGCCCTGATATCCAGCGGATAGCCAAGAGGCAGTTTGCGGACCAATATTGTTCGCGCGGCCAGATAACTGGCTGTGGAGTTCCGCTCGATGTTATCGTCCGTGAGAGTAGGCAGGTGTGCCCTTCGAGCCGGCGGAATGAGCGCCATGCGAGTGTGGGCGGTAGCCTCTTGCTTCGCCATGGGGCCTGCCACCCTGCTGTCCTATCGCTCGGCGAGCGGGAGACGTGAGTCTCCCGGTGAACGGCGTTCGACCGCCGGTGGCAGTTACCGGGACGCTCACGCGTCCCGCTCGCCGAGTGACTTGCTCGCCGGGGGATTGTAAGTGTGTATTGTGCAACGTCGGTCAGGGAGTTACGTCGATGACAACACCGTGAGCAGAGGCATTTGAGGCTTGCCACCTTCTCCGCCTACAATGCCCGCATGGACGAGAACAAACCCCGCGGACGTTGGCTGAGCTTTGGCATTCGTGATTTGCTTTGGGCGATGGTGGTCGTGGGATTGGCGAGTGGTTGGTGGATGAATCGAGAGCAATGGCGACAGGTCGAACGTGCAACTTACCGCGAACTCACGGCCGCCGAGGTTGAGGTAGCTCGATTGCGGATCGAGGCGGACTATTTGGAATTACTTCTTAGGTCGAGGATTCCCGCTGAATCCGTCGGTAACGACTTCCATTTCAAGACCGACCGCTGACCAGCAACACCTAATGACCCTTTACCGTGGATTGGGTAGTGGTCAATTCAGTGTTGCTAGTCCAGCTCGATGCCAAGCTTGTCCGTGTCCGAATCAAAGCTAGTACGAATTTCAAAGCCTCTGGCAACAGACTCGACTTTGGCTGCGGGGATGAAAATGATTGCCTGCCACCGCCAGCGAAAGTGCCGGTACTGTCCGAGAAAGAAGTGATTACCAAAGGAGGCTGACCCAAGTGAGAAATAGGCGCCGAAATAGAATGCCGCAACCACAGCAGTCACGGCCACTGCCGATGCGATTGCCTTGGTTGCCGCCGTTGATTCCATGTCCCAATTCTACTCGCCGGCGCATGAAGAAGGCCGCATCCATGCGACTTTAGTATCGACCCTGCACGGAACCGTAGCGGTTTATGCGACGAGGCTTTCCCGCCTCTTCCAGCGCGTCAGCCACGATGGTTCCGGAGACACCACCGACCCCTCCAAGCAAAATGAAGACATAATGCATGTTGAAAGGGATGGTTGCACAGCAACCTGGGCTATCCGCTAAGCGTCAACTTCGGCAAGTTGACAGCATCGCAATGACTGCTATCATCCCCAGGGCGGGGAAGCAATGATGCCCAATTGGTTGTTCAACACTCTCTTGTGGGTCCAGTTCACTTGCTTCTCTTTGGTGACGATCCTAGGCGCGGCATTAAAGACCAAGCCCGAGAAATTTGGTCGCTTTTCCGATTACGTCGAATGGGTCATTGAAAACACATGGTGGCTCATCGTGCCCTCAGCCTGACTGGCCTTGTCCTGCGAGGCGTGACGAACTACTTCGGTAACCCTCTCGTCTGGGATTCGATTGGCAAAATACTAAAGAGGTTTCGCAACGAGGTGTTTGTCGGTATCGATGGTGACCGCCAGCACCACCATCGTGCCACGCTCTTTAAGTGTTGCAGTTGCTGGATAGTCACCCCGTGGCGAAGCAGGTTCTGGCCGTGGGGCAAGGGGTACGGACCGCTTTCGAGCTGGATGGTGGCCGTAGCGAGGTCGTCCGAAGATACACGGTCAACAAGAACTGTTTTTCGTGTGGCTGGCGAGAACGACAGTGAAGGAATCGTTGGTCTAGTCTGGCAGTCCGGCGAAATGCACGTGCTAGAACTGCCACCCGTAAGTGCGACTCCAACTGAAGAGGAACTGCAAGCCTACGCGGTCGCATCCATGATGCCGATTGAGTGGGTTAGGCATCGGGCGAAGAAGAAAGGGCACTTTCCAAGACAGCTTTGCGGAATTCCCATCGAGGTCAAGAACAAACGATGGGGCGTTTTAGTACTAGACAGTAGGCGACCGAATACAATTAACGACAAAGGCCGGACTTGGTCGGCTAACGTCAAATTCGCTCAGTTATCGTTGGGCGAACTTTTGCGACTGGTGTAAATCATGGCAGAGTGGATCGAAGTAGATCAGTCGGCCCTTGCTGAGCCTCGCACGGAAACCCGTAACGGTGCGTCCTGGCGAGTGTCTGTGTCCCCTTTGGACATCCCTGAAGCAGTGCGGGCCGACTACGACAAGGCAATAAAGCGGTTGGCTATCCAGTTCAAATACCTCACCGAGGATGAGCCAACAGTCGAAACCATTGAGCAGGACATTAGCCTATTCCTCGGGCGCAACAGCCATCGGCTACACCGAATCGAAATTCAAGTTGAGGGGCCGGGAGAACGCGCTAAATGGGAGGAGGTAGCGAAAGCTATCGGGCGGAGCATTGAGCGGTTCATGTCTACTTCGCGCATCAAGCCAAACCGACTCGGAAACTACCGCGCAGCAGAGCAGATTATCGAGACGGAACAGGGGAAGCTATTTGGATCCGAAGTCGGTGCGTAAATGGCAACGCGATCGAACGACCACCAGCCCTCTCCCGAGAGGGTTTTTTCATGCGCGGGCGGGTAGAATCGGGGCATGGAACCGAATAACAATCTCCAGGTGAGGATCGTTGAAGTTGCGACGGGGATTGTTTGCAGGCTGGACGGTTCGCGCTGGAACGGCCGCCTCCATCGTGAAGATGAGAGCTTTCTATCCGTCCAGTCTCGCGAAGAGGCGGTGCAGTTCATCGAACGGTTCTTGGAGTTGAGGCAAGGTTTTGAGTGCTGCCTATATCGCGGCGAAGAGTTTATGGAGTCCTTCGGCCACCCGCCAGCAACGCATAATTGACCACTACCAAAAGCTCATCGGCACGCAATCGCTTGGGCTTGGCTTGGCCTGGCGGACCTATATCTTGTAGTAGCAAATTCTTGACAATGTGTACGGGTGTACACTATCATGCGGGCGTGCGATGCGGGCTCCGGGTGGGCCTGGTGTCGCCGCTTCTTTGCGGTTCCTTGTCAGCCTGGGTGCTGCCGGCCTGCGAGTCCCGGGGGCTCGCTTTGTGGATTGCTGCTTGAGCATGGCTTACGGCGAACGGTAAGTGCCCTGCCGCTGGGTGGCGTCGGCTGATCGGATCGCGGGCGGTTCGGGGACGTGTGCTTTTGCGTTCCCTGTCTTGATCGCCTGTGAGCGCTTCCTGATGTGGCTAGTTGCTGCGCCGTTCGAGACGGTTCTTGTTGCGCGGACGTGATGTTTGTGTTGCTGCCAGGTGAAAGGACGATGCTATGAGCGAAGGTCGAACGTATCAGGTGGTGGTGTTGCCGCGCGGGGAAGTCGCGGCCAGCGGTTGTTCGCTCGTCGAGGCGACGGCATGGATGCACGCCTACAACGAGATCATGGGCCCGGGGCCCCAGCAGGCGGTGATCGCCGAGGAGCCGGCGCGGATGCCGCTGCGGCTGCGCACGCTGGCCCGGGCGGCGTAGCGGTCGGCCGGTTGTGTCGCCAGGAGTGAAGCTGCTGGATTTGTCGCAAGGAGGGATGGTGTTGTTTGGGTGGGCATGGCATGGGGCCATGTCTGGGCGTGGGGTGGCTCTTCTCGAACGGGCGTCTTGGCTGTTCGTTCGTGGCGGCGGCTCGGTTGGTTGGTGCCCTTGGGCTCTCTTGTTGGGCTGGCTTCTTTTCTGGTGGCTGGCGGGATTGGTCTGAATTCTGGCGAATTCAGCTACGGCGTGGGCGGGACGCTGGCTGGCGTACGACCGTTCTTTTCGGCGCGTTTGACTCGCGGGTAGGCGTAACCTACTCGTTGAGGTGAAATGCGTTGGAGTCTGCCTTCAAGGAACGGCTGGGGCTTATGCACGGGTTGATTGAGTATGGAGTGTTGGTCGGCGCCGGGCTGATCGGGGCCGCCGTGGTGGTGCTGATCCAGGCTTGCTTCGCGCGTCGGCCGAAGGCGACTGAGGGGGACGTGCAGCTGGTCATCGCCAGCGAAACGCTCCATCGTCTGCGGATCCTGGCCAATCGCGTGGCAGCCGACGTCGGCCATCACACGACCCACGTCGAACAGATCAACGCCGAACTGCACGCCGCCAACGGCACCGCCGACGCGACCGTGATGAGCGCCGTCGGCCGCCTGCTGACCGCCAATGAGTCGATGCAAAAACAACTGCAGTCGGCCGAAGAACGGCTGAAGGCCCAGGCGCGACAAATCGAATCGCACTCGGTCGAAGCGCGGACCGATCCGCTCACGCAACTGGCCAATCGCCGGGCTCTCGACGACGTGCTGAAGCGCAGCGTGCTCGACTATCAGCGGCGGAACCGGCCGGCGACGCTCATGTTGATGGACGTCGACCATTTCAAGCGTTTCAACGACACGCAAGGTCACCAGGCGGGGGACGAAGTGCTCCGCGGGGCCGCGCGCATCCTGCGACAGACGCTCAGCGACGCCGAGATCGTCGCTCGCTACGGCGGCGAAGAGTTCGCTGTGGTGTTTGCGGGTTCGACGATTGAAGACGTGCAGCACCTGGCCGACGCGACGCGGGCTGCGATCGCGGCGGCGACGTTTCACTGGACCGGCCGGCCGCTGCGCGTGACGGCGAGTGTCGGGCTATCCGAATTGCGGGCCAACGAGACCGAAGGAGACTTCTTCCGCCGGGCGGACGAGGCTCTCTATGCCGCCAAAAAGGCTGGGCGCAACTGCGGCTATTGGAACGACGGCCGAAGCAATCATCGGCTGAAGCGCAACGAACAACCGAGCCACACGCCGGAGTCGAACGCAGGGAGCGATCTGATCGCCCAACTGCTCGACGGCCACGAGGACGAAGCGTTCGCCGGCCATCTGGTCGACCGCCAGACGTTTTTGGACGAAGTCGTGCAGCGACTGGTCGACTGGAAGCAGCACGGCACACCGTTGTCGCTGCTCCTGGTACAGATCGACAACTTGAACCGCATCGGCAGCGATCACGGTCGTCACGCGGCGGCCACAGTGATGCGGATTGCGGTGCAGTTGACGATGGCGGTCGTCCGTGGTCTGGACCAGGCGACTCGATTGAACGAAGACACCTACGCGGTGCTGTTGCCTGCGCTGCACATCGAGGACGCGCACCACTCGGCGGAGCGGCTGCGGCAATCGATCGAGCGTTGCCGGTTGCCGCGAAGCGCGGGAATGCCGGGCTTTACGGTGAGCATCGGTGTGGTGGAGCCGGGCGTGTATGACGATATGCCGGCGCTGTTCGACCGGGCGCGGCAGGCGCTGCAATTGGCGATCGACCAGGGACGGAATCGGGTCAGCACGGGAGACTCGCCGCTTACGCTGGCGGCGCTGCAGCGGTAGGCGAGGCGATCGCCACCTCGTTGACATCTCGTTACGACGCTCTGCGTCGTAACGCACCCGACGGACGCTCCGCGTCCTGGGCCCCAAGCAGCGCGTCGGTGCTGGCATTCCTGCGGAGCGTCGGAACGAGGCTCAGTGCGTCTTTCGGCGCGAAGGGGTCGGGATCATTTTTCGGCCGGCCGGCATTTCGCGTTGGGCATGCTGCCGCCGAAAAATGATCCAGACCCGTTAACGCTTGCGGCTGCTTTTCTGCGGGAAAAGCGCGGTTTCTGGCTCCTTTCTCGGAGCGCCAAATTTCGGCATTGACCGACTTTTCGGAATGGAATAATCTCCCCGCACGTCACTTGGACATGGGTGACCGCGACCACGGGGCAGACACACCCGCGGTCGTTGCAAGCAGACCTGAAAACACCGATGATCGCCGGTCTCGGCTGGCGGACGTGACATAACGAGGTTGAGAGCCGGGCCACGCATTTGGAGCAGATCGCAAGACCTGTCTCTGCGGGCCGCGAAGCGGAAAGCCGGCATGGATGCTGGTGGACTTCTTCGGTGCGAACAATCTCCGCGGCACGGGGCACATGGATGTGCCACCGCTGACCGTCCAATCGCTCCCGGAACAACAACGCATTCCTAAGCCCCCCTGGGAAAGCGTTGTCTCCGGGGGCCTTTTTTTTGCGCTCGCAGCGCGGGCGACTTCTGCGCGAAGAGGCTCCTCGCTGGCGAATGGTTCGCGAGCGCTTCTGCTGCGTTGCGGGCTGGCTCAGTTGATGTGGAAGGCGAGGATGTCGCGGTTGACCTGCAGGTTGGTCGGGACGAAGTACGAGCTGTGGGCGCAGGTGGGAGTGACGAGCGGGCCGAAGGTGTTGCAACCGACCGGCGCCAGGTTGACGAAGTCGAGGTCGACGGCGTAGGGCCTGCCCTGCAGCGGACCACCGACCACATCGCCGCGGGCGTCGATGTTGATCCAGCGCTTGACACTGGCCGGTTTGCGGCCGTCGCGATTGGCCGGGCGGAGATGCCGCTTCACCGTGCCGATCGAGAGCGCCGAGCCGAGCGTGAAGAAGTTGCGCACGAGCGGAGTGGAGAAGCCTTCGTCCTCGAGTTGCCGCAGCCCTTCGTAGGCGACGACGGTGCCCCAGCTATGGCCGATGATGTCGAGCTCGTTGCCAGCCTGCAGAAGCGGGCGGACCACGTTGGTGAAACAGTCGAGGATTTCCTGCCGCGTGGCTGAGTTGATGAGATAGACCGAAAAATCGTCGATGCAATTGGCCAGCGGAATGTTGAGCAGGCCTGCCTGCGGGGCCGGCGTGGCGAGGGGCAACGCGGCCTGCGGGTTGGTTGGGTCGGCCGGTGGCGTAGCATTGAGGACCTGTTGGTCAGCCCGATCGCGGAGGGTCTCTTTGATCTCCTCGGCGGTTTCCCTGCGCTGGCGTTCTTCGGACGGCAGGCCCGCAGGCGTCGGGGCGGCTGCCATCAAGGCCCGCTGCGCGGCGACCTGGTTGACGATGGGGCTCCAGATGACTTCCAGGCGATTGCTCCCGAGCGATCCTTCGCCGAAGGCGGTCGGAACGAAGTCGCGGAGCGAATTCCACCAGGAGTCTGAGAACCCCGGTCCATGCTGACAGATGCCATGGACATAGACGAGCCGGCGGTTGCCGACTGCCGGGGCGGCGAGCGCCACTCCCCCTGCCCCGCTGGTCAGGCCACTCGCCAGGCTGCCGCTGGGATGGCCATTGCCTTGCGTGGCGCGGGCGGAGGGATCTTCGAGAAGCGTTGCGAACAGTTGCATCGCATGGCGGCGGAGGTCGTCGGGCAAAGGACCGGGTCCGACGATGCGGCCAAGCAAGGCGATCATTTCCTGCCGGATTTGGGGGTCACTGCTCATCGTTTAGGCCTTTTGCCGACGAGCAACTCGGCGGCTGCGTTGATGACGTCGATGTTGTTTTCCAGAATGTCTCGCCGCGTCATATAGTGGACGTCGTCCGGCTGCACGCCGAGATCCTCGAGCGGAACACCCGCCCGATCGCCGACACGCGTCGAGCGGCGCAAGGCCGTTCGGAAACTGACCCCCTGTGGCAACTCCTCGGTGAAGCCCTCCAGGTCGGAAAAATACCGGTAGTCCCACACGTTGGCGCCCCCGGCGCCCGTACGCCCGCTAGTGCCGAGGATCTTGCCGATCTTATGATCCTGAAAGCCGGCCGCGAAAATGTCGGTCGTGCTGTAGCAGAGGGCGTCGACGATAAGCACCACCTTGCCGCGATACTTCTGGCCGATGCTGTTGGCCGCCTCGCGACTGGTGATGTGGATGCCCTGCGAATAGATCTCGCCGGTTTGCACGGCGAGTTCGATCGACTCGACCCACGGTTTCAGGTTCTCATGCTTCTGGCAGAGCTGAAGCGTGGTCGGCGTGTTCACAAATTGGAACCGCTCCGGCTCGATGGGAATCGGCGACATCACTTGCAGCAATTGCTCGCCGGCCCAGATGTTGCCGCCGCCGTTGCCGCGCAGGTCGATGATCAAGCCGTTCTGCGGCAGCAGTTGAGCGATCCGCACGAACTCGGCGACAAAGGCGTTCGCGTCGTTCACCAGGAATGAGTAGATGCGGATGTAGCCGAACTCCCCTTCGGACGTGTTGACCTTGCGGAAGCCGAAGAAGTCGGGCATCAAGCTGTTGGTGCGCGGGTCGACGTCGGGTAGATCGGCCGCGGCGGCCATCTGGGCGGCGCCAGCCAGCGACTGCTGAGCATCTCCCACATCGGTGAATTGCTTGAGCGCGTCTTTGAGGTGTTCGAGCGCGTGCGTGGGGACATGGGCGCCGAGCGCTTTCAGTTCGGCGGCCAAGGCGGGTTGGCTGGCCGGCGTTGGGCTTTGCTGAGGCGCCGCCTCCGCTTGGACCATGGCGCGGGCCATCCGATTCTCCTTTTTCATCGCCGCCGGATGAAAGAGGAATTTGCGGGCCCGGCGAGTCGATTCGGTTTCGGCTGCGTAGCCGAGCACCCGGGCCGCTTCGGCGCCGTTGGCCATCGGTTCGTCGGCCGTGGCGCTGAGCACCGAAGCATAGGGGCTCACCACGCGCCATTCAAATTTCGCCTGCTGCGGCTGGCCGTCGGCGAGATAGTCGATGATGACCCAGGTTTCGTCCGGCGGAGCCGTGAGGGCCATGGGGCGCAGGGTCAGGGCTTCCAGGCCGCGGGCATGGCGGGCGTCGGCATTGCTGCCCGCTTCGCGAGCCGCGTTCAATTGCACCGCCCGTCCGATCGGGATGCCGTTCCAGTGGGTCACGGTGACGCCGGGCTTGAACGACGCCGGAACCCGGCCGAGCGTGCGCGTGATGATGTAGTGCCGTTTTCGATGGGGGGACTCCCCTTCGAAGTACTCCTCGATCGTGAACGGCAGAAAAGCCGTCTGGCCATGGTAGGGACGCGGCAAGACATAGTTGGTATGCAGGTCCCGCAGCGAATGAAAGATCTCGATCATCTCGTCGTGAAAGCTGCGGTCGTCCTGCGGTGCGTCGCCGTTGCGGATCTGGGCTTTCAGCCGCTCGTGCAGCAGTCGCAATCGCTGCGTCGGGTCGATGCCATGCATGGCCCGCTTCAGAGGCAGGTGGACGAACACCTGGCTGAGCATCGTGATCGCGGCCTCGACGATCGTCACGCGCTCCTGCGGAGTCATATCCTCGACTCGTTCCAGGAACTCGTCGATCGACTCCCCAACTGGAGCCGCGCCATCGCTTTCTGTCGTCTCCTCGTCGACTGGGACCAGGTGCGATTCGGCGTCCTTGGGCAGCTTGACTTCGGTGACCTGGCCCTCGCCGCTCAATTGCAAGCAAAGCCGGCCGATCTCGCGTAGTCCGTTCTGCAGCCACTCGATACGCTGCTGGGGCGTCGCGTTCGCCATCTGAGGACTCCTCAAATCAGCCGTGGCAGCCGGGAGGATTGGAGCCCGCTTCACGCGGGGAGCAGAGCGACGAGCGGGCTGCGAGGGCTTCGCTCGGGTGGTGCGTTTCTTCTTGGGTGCACTCGAAGCGGCCGGCCGGGCGGTTTTTCGACGTTTCTTCGGAGCGGCCATAGCGAATGCTTGGGGAAAAGCCGAGAACGCACGGCGCTCAATGTAGTCCTCCTAATGCCAATGTCAAACTATTTATGCGGGCGGGTCCTATAAGGCCCAAACTGTCATAGGGCGGTCTTATAAGAAGAAACGGGGAGCGCCTGACGCTGAAAGTCAGATCTCGTCAGAAGATGACGCTAAGAGAGTAATGCGTCTTAGAAGTGCGACGACCGGCCCGTGCCCCGCGGAAATCCGGTGGTCGCATTGCCTTCCCAGGCGGGAAGGCGGACTTGCCATTGAGACTTGCGCCGCCGCGAACCAGCCGGCCGGCCTAAGCGCGGAAGCCGACTTCGACGACGAACGTGCCGATCGGCGAGTCGAATGGGATCGAGATGGGAATCGCATTTGACGGGAAGGCGATGCAGGTCGACTTGCCTGTGATGACGGTCGGCAGGCCGAGACTCAGTTCCAACTGTTCGAGATGCGACTTCGCGGCGCCGGCAATCATGTTGGTCACTTCGCCGATCGCATCGACAACGGTGGCGTTCACTTCGGTCGGCGTGTCGCCGAGCAACTTGCCAGTCACCGACAGGGCCATCTCTTTGGTCAGGCTGAGGGCGACGGTGCCCGTCGTCTTGCCGGTCAGGCCGATGATCCCGGTGACGTCGTACTGCGGGGAATGTTGTCCGTTGCGCACAAACGGCGGCAGGCGGGTGACTTCGACTCCCAGCATCTGCGAGAAGACCGAGGACGTCGACGACAGGAAGGGATTGATGTACTCGGCGCGCATGGGATGCGGTGGGGTGAGGGGATGAGCGTCGACTTCAGGCCGACGAGTGGCCAGGCCTTGCTCTGCTCACGAGGCAAGGCCTGGGACGAGCTGCGAACCGCGGTGCGAAAACTAGCCAGCCGCCTGGGGGGCGAACTTCTCCAATTTGCTCCGCAGGCTATCGGGAGTGAACGGTTTGACGAGATAGTCCGATACGCCAGCCTGAATGGCTTCGAGCACGCGCGACTTTTCCGATTCGGTCGTGACCATCACGATCGGCACCTGCTTGTCCTGGGCGCGGATCTCGCGAGCAACGTCGAGGCCCGTCTTGCCCGGCATGTTCCAGTCGGTGAGGACCAGGTCGAACTGTCCCGGCTTGAACATCGAGATCGCCTGCGCGCCATCGGCGGCTTCGGTGGTATCGGTCACTCCCACCGCTTCCAACGAGCGGCGGATGATCGTCCGCATGGTGCCAGAGTCGTCTGCAATCAATACGCGCGTCATAACCGGATTCTCCATTTACGCGAGCCGCGGGGGCTGGCTTCGATCACGGGCAATGCCTCAAACGTCGGGGCCATGGGGGGACCGCAGGCGAAAACGCTCGCCCTGTTGCGCCAAGGCCACAGATGTTGAGACAGGCAAACGTAGATCGAGCCTGGAGAATGCCCTCGCTGACCGCTGGTTTTGAGGCTGTTTTGCACATTTAGGCAGGCGCGGGCGGCCCCCCGGGACGGTTGATATCCCTCCCGGGCGGGCGGTTTCCCGCTGCTTTTGTCCCGAAGCGACCCCCTGCGCCATTCCGCGTCAATCTCTGCACAAGTGAGCGACGATACGTTGCTTCGTGACCTTAAAAACTCGCATAAGACGGTCGAAGGCGGTTTGCCGTAAGGGCGGGACATTTGCCGGGGGCAATCCATGAGCACAGCCTTTGAGCCAACTTCGATGCACTTTGAATCGACGGACATTGCTGAAGCCAATGCCTTGTCGCATCGCGCTTTGGAGCGTCCGCGTGTCTGGATTGTCGACGACGACTCGGCAATCACCGCGATGATTGGCCGAATGATCGAGACGCTCGAATTCGAGCCGCGAACCTTTCATCGCTGCGAAGATTTTCTGTCGGCCTACGAGCCCTCGACGATCGGCTGCCTGCTGACCGACGTCAGCCTGCCGGGCATGACCGGGCTTGAGCTGCTCCGTCACCTTCGGCAGGAAAAGCTGCTACTGCCTACGATTATGATCACAGGGCACGGCAGCATTCCGATGTGTGTCGAGGCGATGCGCATCGGCGCCTTCGACTTTCTGCAAAAGCCGTTCAGCCCCGCTCAACTCAAAGAGTTGGTGCAACGGGCTGTCGAAGCCGACCGCGAGCGCCGTACGAGCACGCAGCGGAACCAGGAAGTGCAGGCCCGCCTGGCTTCGCTCACCGAGGAGGAGCGCGAAACGCTCCGGCTGATTCTCGAAGGCAGCATGAACAAGAACATCGCCGCCGCCTTGGACGTCAGCCGCCGAACGGTGCAGTACCGCATCTCGAGCCTGCTGGAAAAGATGGGGGTCCGCTCGCGGAGCCAACTCATCTCTCTCGTGACCGCTGCCAATCAAGCGATCTAAGGCGCTTTCCGTCACGTCCTTAAACGGTCCGCTATTGCCGCGTTCGATGTCTAGAACCGGCGTTCGCTCTCTAGAACCGGATCGCGGCCCCAGCCCCCGTGAACCAATCGAACGCCTGTTCGCTCAGTCCGTGGCCGATGCGGATATCGAGTTGCACGTTGTCGTTCAGGCGGTGCGTGAAGCCGCCATCGATGTAGTGGACGGTCGAGTCGGTGTCGGCTCCGGCAGGGGCAATGACATACCACTCCGTGTAGGCGTTCGTCGTTTCCGTGAGCTGGTAGCCGAAGCTAAACGACTGCGCCCATTGGGCATAGTCGCTGAGCGTGCCGGCGTCGACGCACTGGTTCACCTGCGTGCTGCCGCTTAGCGCGAGCCAGTCGGTAATGTCCCAGGCGTAGAGCACCGCGACTCCGGGCAGTACATGCCCGGCGGTGAACACCTGGCTGCCGGTCGGCAGCGTCATCTGCGGCATAATCGCGGTGGCCGGCAGGGCCCCAGTTTGAGGCGTGAGCGCAATCTTGGCGCCCACGTACAAATCCTGCGACCCATCCAGGTGTGGGATCGAATTTGCCCGCAAGGCGGCGTAGTTCCAAGCCACCCGCAATTCGAGCCAATCGTCCACGACGCCCATGCGGAGCATCGTCTCGGGATAGGAGTGGCTCGATATCGACTGTCCCGTCGAATCGTCCCAGGTGTAAGTGTAGCCCACCTCGACCTGTTGGACGCCGCGGCCGACGGTGGTGGGCGCGTTGGTGAAGTCGGGCCTGTCGGGGGCGATCACGTCCGGCCCGTCGTCCGGTTGTGCGACTTCACCAGCCCGCCAATGGAAGAGAGTGGGCCGCTCGTAGTTGATCGGAGAGACTTGCGCTTGCGCAGAAGTGCAAACACCCGCTGACGCCAAGAAGGCGCTGGCGGCCAACGGCAATCGGAGCACGGCCGGCGCCTGCAGCCATCGGCGGATGGCCGCAGGCGCGCGGGCCCATGCGATTGAGCGGCCGTCCACGAACATACCCTTTTGAAACGCTCCGTCTGCGACATGAGCGTCGCGTTTTCCGCTTGTCGTCCAGGGCGCGCTGCACGCTGAAGTGTATTCGTCCCGCACTCGCGGGTGGTCCGCGCTGCTTGATCGGGGAATGCACAAAGATGAACGCCGCACTTCGTTGACGCCCCCCTTTGCCGGTGTAGGTTTTCTCAGCGGCAATGTCTTCGTGGCTTGCCGTCCTGCCCCAAACCGACCCGCCTGCCCTACCCCTGCTGAAGCGGCCTTCGCTTCAACCAAGCAAGTGCGGACCTGCCAACCGCGCCCGGCTG
>JAEZAS010000053.1 GCA_023430365.1 Planctomycetota bacterium | reverse complement strand
GCGACGACGCCATCGGTCAGCGTCCCTGGCCCAATCCCTAGGCCCAATCCTTAGGCTCGGCTGGCTTCTGCTCGCCTACCTCGGCTAGCCCCGCTTCTCGCCATCTCCCAAAATGTCGGGAGACCCCAATTCTCTCCAAGGAGTCGCACGTGCTTCGCCACTGTTTGCTCGTCGCCTGCCTGTTCGTGTCTGGACTTCTCGCTGCCTCTGAGGCCACCGCGAAGGATATCTTCGCAGCCAACCAAAGCCTCGGCCGCGGCATCAATTTGGGCAACGCGCTCGAAGCGCCGAAGGAAGGCGAGTGGGGCGTCACGCTGAAGGAAGACTACTTCCGTGCGATCAAAGAAGCCGGGTTCGATTCGGTCCGGCTGCCGGTGAAATGGTCGGCGCATGCCCAAGCCGAATCCCCCTACACGATCGATCCCGAGTTCTTCGAACGAGTCGATTGGGCGATCGATCAGGCGCTCAAGAACAAGCTCAATATCGTGGTGAATGTCCATCACTACGGCGAGATGGATACCGATCCCGATCAGCATCTGCCGCGGCTGATTGCCTTCTGGGAGCAGATCGGCAAGCGCTACAAGGACCAGCCGGCGAGCGTCTACTTCGAGCTACTCAACGAGCCGCACGACAAGCTCGTCGACGACAAATGGAACGATGTGGCCGCCAAGCTGCTGGCCACCGTCCGTAAGACCAACTCGACTCGCCCCGTCATCATCGGCCCGCCCTTCTGGAACGGCATTTGGGCGCTCGACAAGCTAAAGCTGCCGCAAGACGAGAACGTGATCGTCACCGTTCACTATTACGAACCGTTCAAGTTCACCCACCAAGGGGCCTCGTGGGCAGAAGGATCCGCCGCCTGGAAGGGAACTAAGTGGACCGGTTCGGAAGCCGAAGAAGCTGCTGTCCGCAAGTCCTTCGATCAGGCCGCCGCCTGGGGCAAAAAGCACAACAAGCCAATCTATCTCGGCGAGTTCGGCGCCTATTCTCAGGCCGACATGGAATCCCGCGCCCGCTGGACGAAGTTCATCACCGACGAAGCGGAAAAGCGGGACTTCAGCTGGGCCTACTGGGAGTTCTGCGCTGGCTTCGGAGCTTACGATCGGGAGAAGAACGAGTGGCGCGAGCCGCTGAAGCGGGCGCTGCTGCAGTAGCGGCGCATCCGTCGCACGAAATGTGCTGACCTTCGGCTGAAACTGGAATAAGTTGAACGGAGCGTTGCGAAGAGCAGTCAGGGCCTGCTCTTCGCCTCCAACTGAGGAAACTAGCTATGCTGCCCCGCCTGGCGCTTGGGATTGTCGTCGCCTTCGGACTTTTCTCTACAGTCGCATTCGCTCAGCACGGCGGCGAGCGATCGCCGCAGCCGCGATTGCTGGCCCAGACTTGGGAATCACTCAGCCAGAGCAAGCTTGACGATGCCCTGGCTCGAATCGTATTAGCGATTGAGCAAGACGAGAGAGAAGGAGCCCCGGAGGGGCTCTTTGCCGTTGCTCGCGGATACTTCCATCAAGAAAAGTTGGAACAATCACGTCAGTGCCTTGAGCGAATTCTCGAAAAATTCCCCAACGCTCCAATCGCGTCGCTGGCCCTGCTAGGGCTTGGCGAGACGTACGCCAAGACGGGCGATAAGGAAAAGATGGTCGCGGTGCTGGAGCGCGGCATCGCCGCCCCTCGGGTCGAAACCAATCTCGGCATCATGGATGCCAGCGACTCCCGCAATCGCGCCCACCAACTGCTCGGCCAGCACTACATCGACGAAAAGCAGTGGGACAAGGCGATCGCGATTTACCGCCAATGAGAGCCGCGTAGCTGGTGCGGCACTTGCGCGGACCATATGCAGGCCGACCGTAGCAACCGGATCGTCTTTTGTCAGATTCACGCGGGAAGAGCCAACGAAGCCGCTCGCGAATGCTGGAAGAGCGTTCGCAAGGGTGAGAATCTAGCAGTCTCGATGTTCGTTCTGGTTCGGCTTTACGCCGAAGCAAACCAGCTGGATGATCTGCGACAACTGAGCGACCACTTCGTACAGGAATCGCTCGACGCAGCCAATTCGAATGACGGAACCGATCGCTCACTCACCCATCGATATCTGGTCCACCAAGAGCGGGCCAAATCGCTTGCGCGCGTCCTAGAAATGCTGAACTCGGCGGATTGGAACGACGCGATCAAGCTGTTGCCGCATTCCGAGGAGCCCTCCGAACGAATTGATCTGCGTAAGTTTGAAGGTCGCGCAGCGCGCTGGCAACTCATGCGAAACCGCGATTCCTCGCGCACTTCCATCATCGCCGCCGCCCGATCGAACGAAAAGCAATTTGGGGAACTGGCAAGTCTATTGGCCGAGGACGATTCTGAAGTTGCGCGGGCTGCATTGGTCGATCTTGCGGCCCTCGACGTGTCTCGCCGGCTGGCGATCATCCAACTCGTGCGTATCTATTCTTCTGACCCTGAGGCGGTTGTTTCCCGGATCGCGGAACGCGTTCCCGACGACCGAACGCGGTACGTGCAAAGCAGTCCGGAACCGCGGCCGTTCACGGCGAAACTTATCCAAGAGTGGCCACGACCAGCCGCGGGGGCTCTGCCGACTGTGAGGCATCTGAAGATTCGGCAAGCGAAGTAGCTCTCAACCTCGCCACCTGCGCAAGGTCCTAAGCCCCAGCCGCAGGAACTCCGGGGCGGCGTCGCAACTTCGCACTTTTTCGCTGGCAGGTCGTAATCCGATCGACACGTTCTGGTCGCGCCGGTTCTGCCGACTATTCAGTCTCTGCCGCGTGCCCAAGGTTTGACCAATCGGGGTGACTCTGCCGGCGCGTCGCTCAAGAGTGAGCTATGTTTGCCACGGCTGGCGTGATGTGTGGCGAAAACGCATCAACCGCCGCCCACGCAAATCACAAGCCGTGCCCGCGCTGGTCGTGCGCAGCCGCGGCACGCAGACGACAACGCTCAACTCCCCTTTCGAAATCGTTGACGCCACCATGAAACCGATGCCCACCTCAGCCCGCCCCGGCGAATCGAGCAAGAGCGACGAATTCGAACAGCTCAAGCGAAAGATCCACAACAAGCTGGTCGATAAGCTCGACCTGAATCGCGTCGGCGAACTGCAAGGCGATGTGCTCCGCCGCGAAATCCGCCTCGTGGTCGAGCATCTCTGCGACACCGAAGAAACCTTCCTCAACCGCAGCGAACGCGAGCGGCTGATCGAAGAGGTGCTCGACGAAACGTTCGGCCTGGGGCCGCTTGAGTTTCTGCTCAAGGACCCGTCGATCAGCGATATTCTGATCAATGGCCCCAAGAACATCTTCGTCGAACGTCGCGGCAAGATGGAAAAGACGAACGTCGAGTTCCGCGACAACCAGCACCTGCTCCAGATCATCGACCGCATCGTGTCGAAGGTCGGCCGACGCGTCGACGAAGTCTGCCCGATGGTCGACGCCCGTCTGACGGACGGCTCCCGCGTGAACGCCATCATTCCGCCGCTGGCTCTCGACGGCGCTGCGGTTTCGATTCGTCGTTTCGGCAGCAATCCGCTGAAGCTCGAAGACTTGCTCAACTTCAAGGCCTTCACGCCCGAGATGGTGATGCTGCTCGAAGGCGCCATCAAGGCCCGCCTGAACATGATCATTGCTGGCGGTACCGGTTCGGGTAAAACGACCCTGCTCAATACGCTCTCGAGCTTCATTCCCAGCCACGAGCGTATCGTAACGATCGAGGACGCCGCCGAACTTCAGCTCCAGCAGGAGCACGTCGTTCGCCTGGAAACCCGCCCACCGAACATCGAAGGCAAGGGCGCCATTACGGCGACCGACCTGGTGAAGAACTCGCTGCGTATGCGTCCTGAGCGGATCATCATCGGCGAATGCCGCGGTCCGGAAACGCTCGACATGCTCCAGGCCATGAACACCGGCCACGACGGCTCGCTCACCACGATCCACGCCAACACCCCGCGCGACGCAGTCGCTCGTCTCGAGACGATGGTCATGATGTCGGGCTTCGAACTGCCGCTCAAAGCGATGCGGCAGCAAATCAGCTCGGCCGTGCAACTGCTCATCCAGGCCAACCGTCTGCAAGGCGGTATCCGCCGTGTGACGAGCATCACTGAGATCGTCGGCATGGAACAAGACACCGTGGTGATGCAGGACATCTACCGCTACGTGCAGGCAGGCATCGACGAAACAGGTCGGGCTCGCGGCCACTTCGAAGCCACCGGCATCCGGCCGACCTTCATGAACAAGCTGGAAGCGGCCGGCGTGCGATTGCCAGCCAGCGCCTTCCGTCAGCGCGTGATGCTGCAGGACTAAGGACAAACGAGAGAGCAACGAACGACAGAGGTAGACAACTCAAGGCAGTCAGTAGGAAACGCCCTCCGCGGCGTTCCGAGAACTGCAATCGGGATCGAAAGATCACAGAAACGGCGCCCGATTTGAGGGTCGATTTCGGAGAGCACAAATGGTCACATTGCTTGTCATTGGCGCTGCCTTCATCGGCGTGGCTTGCCTCGTCGTAGGCGTCGCCAGCCTGATGGGGCGCGGCGGCACGACGTCCAACGTCGAAGACCGCCTGGCCATGCTCACCGGCGCTGGCGGCGGTGCGCGCAAGGCGACCGAGAACACCAACGTGCTCGCCAGTCCGCTCAACGACGCGCCCGATCTGATCGAGCAGTTCTTCGCGAACTTCTTCAACCTCCGCAAGCTGCTCCAGCAGGCTGACTCGCAGCTTTCGCCGGCCAAGTTCGGGTTGATCTCGCTCGTCATGGCCGTCGCCGGCGTGCTCCTGCCCCTGGTCGCTCGCGTGCCGATTGCACTGGCTCCCTTCGGGCTCGTGCTGGGCATCCTGCCGCTCTGCTACATCCTTTACAAACGTAAATCGCGCCTCGCGAAGTTCGCAGCCAAGTTGCCCGACGCCCTGGAGCTGATCTCCCGCGCCCTCCGCGCCGGTCACAGCCTCGCGTCTGGTTTCAAGCTTGTCGCCGACGAAGCCGGCGGACCGATCGCCACCGAGTTCGAACGCTGTTACGAAGCCCAAAACCTCGGTCAGCCGCTCGAAGAAGCGATCGAGGAAATGACCGACCGCGTTCCGAACCTCGACCTCCGCTTCTTTGCGACGGCCGTCGTCCTGCAACGTCAGACCGGTGGCGACCTCGCCGAAATTCTCGACAAGATCGGCCATCTGGTTCGCGAGCGCTACAAGATTTGGGGCCAGATTCAGGCCCTCACCGGCGAAGGCCGACTGTCGGGCATCGTGCTCCTCGCGTTGCCCCCGGTTCTTGCCATCGTGATGTGGCGGTTGAACCCCGGCTACCTGATGACGCTGTTCCACGATCCGATGGGGCACCAGATGCTGGCCTTCGCCATCGTGATGCAGATCATCGGAGCCCTCGTGATCCGCAAGATCGTGAACATCAAAGTGTAAAGACCCCAAGTAGTCGGCCCCAAGTGCCGACAGCCCCGCGACCGGGCTTCAGCGCGAGAAAAAGAAGCCCGCAACCACGCGCAGCACATAGAACGAACCACGCGAAAGCAGCCGAAGCCATGACCACCAACCTGCTCGCTCAAACCATCGCCACCAATCCGATCATTGTCCAGATCGCCGTTTTCGGCTTGATCGCGGTGATTGCCTGGCTGGTGATGGACTGGTTCTCGCGCGGCGGTTCGCGTACCGACAAGCGGCTCGACGTCATCAAAGACCCGCTCGCCAACCGCAAGCGGGCCGAGCCCCTCGTGGCCAAAAAGACCGACGCCATGTCGCGCATGCTCGAGGCCGCCTCCCCTGCCCTAGCCAAGCCGCTGCAGCCGAAGACCGAGCAGGAGATCAGCAACCTCAAGGCGAAGCTCTCCTACGCCGGCCTTCGCGGTGAGTCGGCTCCCATGATCTTTCAGGCGTCCAAGTTCCTGCTGCTCTGCCTGGGACTCGTCTTCGGCGGCGGCACCACGCTGTTCCTGATGGGCATGACCCAAGGCGCCCTGTTCCGCATCGTGATGATCGCCGGCGCCGCGTTCTACCTGCCCGAGCTGATCGTCATGTTCATGGCGAAGAAGCGCAAGGAGTCGATCTTCCTTGGCCTTCCTGACGCCCTCGACCTGATGGTCGTCTGCGTCGAAGCCGGCCTTGGTCTCGACCAGGCCATGCGCAAAGTCGCCGAGGAAATGAAAAAGTCGTATCGCAACGTCGCCGAGGAGTTCAGCCTCTGCAACCTGCAGATGCAAGTCGGCCGCGGTCGCGCTCAGGCGCTGCAAGAGCTCGGCGCTCGTAGCGGCGTCGAAGACCTGAAGGCCCTCGCCTCGATTCTCATTCAAGCCGACAAGTTCGGCTCGAGCATCGCCCAAGCCCTCCGCGTGCAAAGCGACTCGATGCGAACCCGCCGCCGCCAGATCGCCGAAGAAAAAGCGGCCAAAACGGCGGTGAAGCTCATCTTCCCGCTCGTGCTCTTCATCTTCCCCGGCATCTTCGTGATCCTCGTCGGCCCTGCGGCCATCACGATGGTCAACGAAATGTTCCCGGCGATGAATGGCGGGAAATAAAGGCAGAAGGCAAAAGGCAGATTTCAGAGGTGTTCGTTTGACCGCTTCTCCCAAATTTGAAATCTAAAATCTGCCTTCTGAAATCAATCCGCCTCCCCGCTCCCCGGCGGCGGCACCTGCACGCTGTCGTCACGCCGAAAAAACATCAGGTGCTGCCACGGCAGGCCGTCGAATTCTTTGACGAGCTTGAACCCGTTCGGCGGCCACTCCTTCAGGATCTGCTCGCGGCTCATCTTGTGCTCGGGCTTGATCGGCACGTTCGGGTCCTCGGTGCGAAACTCGACCAGCGCGACCACTCCCTCCGGCGACAACGCCTCGCGCATTTCGGCCAGCATGTGCTCCGGGTGCGAGAACTCGTGGTACACGTCGACGCATAGGATCAAATCGATCTTCCCCTTCGGCAAACGCGGATCGATGAACGTCCCCAGGATCGGCGAGATGTTGCTCACCCCTGCCCTGTCCGCGCGAATGTTCAGCTTCGCGAGCATCTCCGGCTGAATGTCGACCGCGTACACATGCCCCTCCGGCCCGGTCATCTTCGCCAGTTGAAGCGTGTAGAACCCGTTGCCGCATCCCATGTCGCAGACAGCCATCCCGCGCTTCATCCCCAAGTTGGCCAGCATCAGCGAGCACCGCTCCTGCTGCTCCCGGTTGTCTCGCGTGAGCCAGTCAGCCCCCGCGTAGTGCATCGTCTGCGCGATCCGCCGCCCCTTGTACTCCTTCAGGGCCTTCGGCATCCGCCAGCCGGCTTCCCCCTTGGTGTCGTCCTGCAACTGCCGCAGCAACTCTGGATCAGCCTCCAACCGCTCCTGAGCCACGGCCGGCCCAGCACTCAGAGCCACGAGCAAGGCAACAGCACCCAACGCATATCGAGTCATAACGTGCATCCGATTGAAGAACCGCCGTAGTCAGGAGTCAGAGGTCAGATTGGCACTCGTTATTCAGTACTCAGTACTCAGTACGAGGTACTCAGTACGAGGTACTGCGTACTGCCACTCGGCCTGGTTGGAACGTTCGGGCGACTTCCCAATCCTGATCCCTGATCCCTGATCCCTGTCCCCTGCCTCCTGCCTCCTGAACTTATCCCCCCGCCCCCGCACCCGCAACGAAATCCTGCCTGTCATTCGCCGTAAGTCGTCCTTCGCTCGCCGATCGCTCATCCGACTTACGTCGATCCCGGCAACCGCCACTCCCTGGCTGCCTGTTGATTTACCCCCGGGGTTTATCAACGCCCACCCGGGTACAGGGGGCCCCAACTTGTTGATAAACCTCCCGAAATTTTGAACAGCCAGCGTCCCACTGAACATCCTCAGGACCGCCGTAAGTCCGAGACAACCGATCCTCCATCGAGAACACTTACGTCAAACCCAGCCTCTCACGCAGCCGCCAAGCGTAGCCACAAGCACGAGCCCGGGCCAACCGATATTGTGATCTCTATGGAATAAGATGTCAATAACTTTTGCGATATTCAAAGCTCCATTAGCCGGCGGATCACATCCGCCGGAAGCCCCTCAGTTGGAGATTGCCGCCACTCAAAGACCCAGCAAAGAAGCCGTCCCTAGCTCGTCACCTCCACCCCCTCCATCCACAAACGATTCCCTCGCGAACTGCCCTTCAAACCGCTCCCCCGCCGCCGGGCAAAGTCGCTTCCTTCTGTCGGCTGGTTTAAGTAGACTACTCCCTAACCTAGAGGGTGGCCGTCGGCCGGTGTCGGTATCCGCACGTCGAGCAAACTCCTGCTATTGCATTCCGCGCGCGCCAGGTTTGGAAAGGATCGCATCGACCGTGACCAACCGTGAGCTCAAGCCGCCAGGCCCGACACAGTCCCTGAAAATGGATGGCGCGCCTCAAGATGTGGCGATTACGGTCAATAGCTCGCAGCAGGACGTCACCCACTCGCTCCACTCCGGGGGACCCGGCGAAAAATCGCCGCCGAGCGGTCCCGCGCTCGAAGTGGGGGCGATGCTCAATCAGTACCGCATCGAGGCCAAGCTCGGTCAGGGAGGCATGGGGGCGGTCTACAAGGCCCTCCAGACTCGACTGGGCAAGCATGTGGCGCTCAAGGTCTTACCGGCCCACCTGACGCGCGATGCGGCCGTCGTCGCCCGCTTCGACCGGGAAATGAAAGCGGTCGGCAGGCTGGAGCATCCCCATATCGTTCGGGCGATGGACGCCGGGGACGTCGACGGCATGCACTACCTCGTCATGGAGTATGTCGAGGGACTCGATCTATCTCAGTTGGTGCGCAAGAAAGGTGCTCGCTCGGTGATCGAAGCTTGTGAGCTGGTTCGGCAGGCGGCGGTGGGCCTGGCCCACGCCCACGAAAACGGGCTGATCCACCGCGACATCAAGCCCTCGAACCTGCTGCTCAGCAAGCAGGGCAAGCTCAAGATTCTCGATCTGGGCCTCGCGCGGCTCCAAGGTTCCGGCGACGACGAGGGGGACGAGGCGACGGCTGGTCTGACGCTCACGACTCAGGGCGTGAGCATGGGAACGCCCGACTACATGGCTCCCGAGCAATGGGGCAACACCCACGCGGCCGACGCCCGAGCCGATATCTATGCGCTCGGCTGCACGCTGTACTACCTGCTTACAGGGCACGCTCCCTACGACACGAAGAAGCACGCCACGTTCGTCGCCAAGATGAAGGCGCACGTGATCGAGCCGATTCCGGACCTCAAAGCGGCGCGGCCGGAAGTCCCCGATGAGCTGAATACGCTCTACCGGCACATGCTCGCTAAAGAGCCGGCCGAACGAACCTCCAGCGCGGCGGAAGTCGCCAAATCCCTGGCGCGGATCATCCGCGCCTTGCGCGGCGGCGGATCTACGGTCCAAGACCGACCAGCCGACGTTCCCACCCGGCCGGAGCCTGGCGTCTCGGTGCCGGCGGCCAACGACGAATTGCAATCGGCACTGGCGGCGATCTCAATCGTCTCCGCCCCGCGCCGCGTCGCCGATCAGTCTCCGCAGGCCGTCCGCAAACGCCCCGGCTGCCTGCCGGTCGCCCTGGCTGGCGGCCTCGCGGCGGCGCTCCTCCTGGCGGGGATTATCACCATCACAATTCGCAACCGTGACGGCTCGACGACCCGCATCGAAGTGCCTGATGGGGCAAAAGTCGAAGTCGCACAGGACGACAACCCGCCAGTCACTTTCCCGGCGCCCGCCGCGAAGCCAGCTGAACCAATCGCTAAAGCGGACCAGCCTCCCGCGAACGCCAAACTGCCCGATCGAAGCGATCCTGCGGTTTCCCCGGCGACCTCCCCCGCGCCGGAGAATTGGCTGGTCGAATTGCGAGTACCGGCCAACATTCTAGGTCTCGAGAGCAGTCGGGATGGCAAGTGGCTGGCGTGTAACGACTGGAACGGCACGGTGCGCGTCTATGACACAAATACTGTTCGACTGGTCCGCATGTGGAGGCATGGTGTCAAGACGCAGATGAAGCTGGCTTTTTCCCCTGAGGGTCGGCTCGCGTCGATCCTCATCGATGGACCTACACGTCACCGTGAGGTTTTTATCGATTCCATGAGCTCGCAGCAGACGAGCAAGCCCCAAGTCCCGGATAATTGGGATGCCAATGCGATCTCCTGGTCGCCCGATGGCGAGCGTCTCGCGTTAGGTTCGAATAGTGGCCAACTGGCAATCTGGGATGAAAACAAGCAGCAGTGGACCGATTGGTCCTCACCACATTCGCAGGGAATTCGGCAAGTGGCATTCAGCCCCGATGGCGCTCGCCTGGCCGCCTTGGGAGCCGATGGACTTCTGAGTCTGGCCGACGCGCGCACCGGTGATCAACTTCTACAAGTTCGGTTTCAGGACTCAAGTGAAAAATACGAGCGAGCAGGCGCCTTTGCCTGGAGCCCAGACGGGCAAGCCATAGCTGTCACTGAAGCTACGGACGATCCGCTGGCTGTCAGAATTCGAACGGTGAGCGCTAGCACTGGCAGCGAAGTTCGCAATTGGAAAGCGACGTTCCGCACAAGCACCTCCGGCCCCGCAACCTTGCAGTGGCTGGAACCAGATCGCCTGCTCGTCATGTTGCCCCATGCGGGAATGTTGTTTGCCAATCCTCAAGCGGGCGAATTCCTCAACGAGAAGCCCATTCTCGAGGGAGTTGCCAACCTGGTTCGGGCAAGGAGGAACGAGCTTTTCGTTTCGATTGGCTCCGAAATCCTCGCCCGCATCGACGTTTCCGAGAACTCGTCAAAGGAAACCTTCCGCGCTTCCTTTCCATCGCTAAGGTGCATCGCCTGGCAACCGGGTGGGAAGCGATTGAACGTAGCGGTCCAACCGGCCGACAGGAAACCTACAGAACAGATTTTCGCCTTCGACGTTTTGGGGCGACCCGCATGGAGCACGTCCCAAGGAAGCCAAGCATACCGCGTTGCTTGGGCTCCCGGTGGGCAGCAGCTCTTTGCGATGCACAACGGTGAGCTTCGCAGTTTCGATGCGACAGGAAAACTCCTTGATTCAATACACCGGCCCGAACTCACGGTGGACGGCAACCTCACTGTTTCCCCAAATGGCAAGAATCTGGCCGTGCGACAATTGAGCAACGTCCACGTCTTTGATCGGGCAGGATCCCCGGTAACAACGATCACGCCGGTGACTGGAGACTTCGGCGCCATTGCCTGGTCACCCGACAGTCAATGGCTGGCGCTGGGCAAGGAGGGCGGGTTGCAACTTTGGCAGCCGGACGGCACGCTCGGGCCGGCGATCGACAATCCTCCGCACAAGGTTCGACATCTGGCGTTTTCGTCTCAGGGCTGGCTAGCGGCCACCTGCACCGACCGTCGCTTGCTCGTGTGGGACGAAAAGCGTCAGTTTCAATCTGAACACTTGCCCTCCGCGTCGCGAGTGACAGGGGTGTCGATCTGTTGGAACCCCGCCGGTGACACGATTGCAGTGGGATATCGTGATGGAACCGTCGAACTCACCGACAAACAGGGCAAGCTGCGACGCGTTCTTCTTGGGCGAATGAGCAACGCGCAATTTCTCGAGTGGTCAAGCGACGGACGCTATCTAGGCGCAATGTTCGCCGATAGTTCACTCTGCATCTGGTCGGCCGACGGGCAATTGGTTTGGACAGGGTTCGTATTGCCTGACGGGAGCCAAGTCAGCTTGGCCGGGGATGGCAAACTACTACATGGCAATCCGCAGGCTATCGATGAGCACCTGAGCTTCTTTGTCACCGACGGGCAGGGTAAGCAGCAGGCCCTCTCCTACGAAGCGTTTCAGAAGTGGCGCGAGAAGGCGCAATCCGGGGTGCAAAGCAAGAGTGTCGACCAGCCTCCCGTCGACGCTGATCCGCAGCGCGCCGCGGCCCTAGCGGTGTTCAAGGCGGGCGGGAACATCGTGGTGAATGATTTCAAAGGCAGGCAATACACGGTCACCAAGGCGGCTGACTTGCCGCAAGCTTTTTTCGTCCGGATCGTATACCTTCATGGAGCGGCC
The DNA here is from genome assembly GCA_023430365.1 of Planctomycetota bacterium. Lineage (GTDB taxonomy): Bacteria > Planctomycetota > Planctomycetia > Pirellulales > Pirellulaceae > JAEZAS01. The sequence continues at coordinate 11,608 of JAEZAS010000053.1, read as the reverse complement.
GGCCCCTTCGGCGACGTTTTCGCTAGGCTGGCACGGCTGCCGCACTTGCAGGGGTACAGTGGCGACGCGCCATTGACTGACGCCGAACTGGCGCAACTCGGGGGTTTGGATTTTCAGTTTGCAACCTTTCTTCGGGCAAGGGTTACCGACCAATCAGCCGCTGTTTTCGCCCAATGGCGAAACGCGTATGCAATCGATTTGAAACAGATGGCCGTAGTTAATGCGACGTGCCGGACACTGGGGCAATTGCCGTCGCTCACCAGACTGAACCTGGAAGGGAGTCAAGTTTCGGATGCCGGATTGGCGGAACTGGCCAAGTGTCGCAAGCTCTCGTCGCTGAACCTTGCTTACGGCACGGGATTCACTTCGCAGGGTATTGCCAGCCTCCGCGAGAGCCCACTGCTGGCATACTTAAGTTTGATCGACTGTCCGGTAGGCGATGAAATCGTCGAGCCCCTCTCGACCGCCCAACAAATTCGCTTGATCAATCTGGCGGGGACCAAAGTCTCGGCGGACGGGGCACGCCGGCTCCAGAAGGCATTGCCGAAATGCTGCGTATACCATCCGGCGACGCGCGATAATTCCGGGAACCAAGAGCTGGTGCGATGGTTGCTGGCGCAAGAGCCTGCTAAGCTTCGCGATGCTGTGCGGAATGAAGCGATCACCAAGGACCAGGCGCAACCGTTGCCGTTTGGATCCATCGCCTTCCCGACCAAGAGCCCCCCAGGCACCGAGGCGAACCGGCTGGCCGCAATCTTCGGTTTGCGGGAACTTGAGTGGCCCAACCTGAAACAGGCCGATGCAGCCGCAAAGCACTTCGGCCAGCTAGACGGTCTGCGAACCTTGCGATTGCGCGGTTCAGACCTTTCCGGCGAAGGACTCGTCCACCTGGCGCCACTGGCGCGCCTGGAGCACTTGGACTTATCAGGAGGCGCCAAGTTAAACGATGCCGCGCTCGAAAGCTTGCCAACTTTGCCGTTACTCAACGCATTGAACCTGGACAGCTCCCCGGTTCGTGGACCTGGTTTGCAGCATCTGGCGAGGGCGCCGGGCCTCCAAGAACTCTATTTGACGCGTTGCTGGGATTTGGACTCCAGCGGCCTGAAGCATTTGCCTCCGCTGGACCAACTGCGATTTCTAGGACTGGTTGGTACGAAAATCGACGACGAAGCCGTTCCTCACTTGAGCCGCTATACGTCGCTGCGATTTCTGCAAGTCCACTACACGAAAATCACCGCCGAAGGAGTCGCACAACTGCGCAAAGCGCTGCCGCGCTGCGCCATCCATTGGAACGGCGGCTTTATAGTACCGGCTGAAGAAAACTCAACGATCGTCTCGCCAGACAAGAACCCGGTTGTGGTCTCTGGTGATCCCGATCCTCAGCGCGCCGCGGCCCTAGCGGTGTTCGAGGCGGGCGGGAACATCGTGGTGATCGATGCCAAAGGTGGGAGGTACTCCGCCTTCAAGGCCGCCGATTTGCCTCAGGGGCCGTTCTTCATCCGCGGTGTCTATTTGCACGGAGTACAGAGCCTTCCCGGAGAAATTGGTGCGAAGTTGGAAAAGCTCCCGCACCTGACCGTCTACAGTGGCGATGCGCCGTTGACCGATGCCGACCTGACGCGCCTGGCGGCGCTCGATCTCCAGTCCGCTCACTTCAAGAAGGCGGCGTTTACCGACCAGTCCGCCCCCATCTTTGCGCGCTGGCAGAATGCGCTGGCGATCGGCCTGGACAAGATGACGGTGGGGGATGCGACCTGCCGGGCCCTGGGACAGCTTCCCTTGCTCAGCAAACTGAGCTTGGAAGGGAGCCAGATCTCGGATGCCGGACTCGCCGAACTGGCCAAGGCTCGCAAGCTTTCAGTGCTGGACCTGACCCGCGCCACCGGGATCACGTCGCAGGGGCTCGCGCGCTGTAGCCAGAACCCATCCCTGCGCTTCCTGAGTCTGGTCGAATGCCCGCTCGGGGACGAGATTGTCGAGCCCCTTTCGGCTGCCCGGCAGCTTCGGGTGCTGAATCTCACCGGAACCAAGGTGTCAGCCGAAGGGGCCCTCAAGCTGCAGCAGGCGTTGTCAGAAACGTGTGTCTACCACCCTGCCATTCGCACCCGCTCCCAGGACCAAGAGCTGGTGCGCTGGCTATTGGCACAAGAACCCAGCGCGCTGCACGACGCAGTGTTGAACGCGAAGATCACCAAGGACCAGAAGGAATTTTTGCCGGTTGGTGTTGTTAGCTTCGCAGCCAACAGCCCCCCTGCCACCGAGGCGGCCCGGTTTGCTGCCGCCTACGGTTTGCACGAGCTCGAATGGCCCAATCTGATTGAGGCCGAGAAAGCGGTCGAACTCCTCGGCAAGCACGACGGCTTGAAGAAGCTAAACCTGCGCGCCTCGGACCTTTCCGGCAAAGGGCTCTCTCAGCTCGCGGGCCTGACCCGCCTGGAAGACCTGCGCTTGCCCGGATCTCGCAAGCTCGACGATGCCGCGCTGGAGGGGCTGCCGAGTCTGCCTCTCTTACACACATTGCATTTGAACGGTTGCCTGTTCCGGGGCGCCGGACTGCAGTACCTGTCGCGGACGCCGGATATTCACGAGCTGGATCTGGCGGCCTGCAATGATCTGGATTCGAGTGGTTTAAAGAACCTGCCGACGTTGAACCACCTGCGATTCTTGTTTTTGTCCTCCACAAAGATCGACGACGAGGCGGTCGCTCACCTGGGGCGCTACCCAAGTCTGCGCTACTTGCACGTAAGCAATACCAACATCACCGCCGCAGGAGCCGCGCGATTGCACCAATCGCTGCCACGCTGCGCAATCCTCTGGAACGGCGGACTGATCGTGCCCGAGACCTCTGCTGCTGCGGTTGGCGCCAACCAGGCGGGCGCCTCGCCTGAGTCGACGGCTTTCGGAAAGTAACGTTCGTTGGGGGTAGGACACTCGCTAACGAACGGCAGTTAGCCACCCTCGCGGTCGCGACCACTCGTGACTTGCAGTCTATCTCGCATGCTCATCCAGCGCGGGTCATTGCCGATCCGGAAGTATGGCGCAGAGGTGCTCGGCTAATCCGAGAATATCACCCTGGTAGATGGAAGCTTTGCCTGAAGGTAGGCGAGCTCGTCATCGCTAACCGTTTCGCCACCGAGTTCGAGCAGTTCAAGGTGGTTTGCTTTTGCCAGTTCTTCGATCGCTTGAGGCGACAGCGGAGCAGCATTGAGTTGTAAGAACGTGACGGGCAAGGCAGCAATTTCAGCCATGGCGTCCGGGGCAAGCGGACCGGCCAGTTCAAACGACAGGAACCTCAGCCGTTTCAATCGATGCAGAGCTTGTGCGCCCTTCGCCGTAATGCATGTATCCCCAAGATAGAGGGACTCCAACTTCTGATACTCGCTCACAGCGATCAGGCAGTCGTCGCCAAGGATGACCCGTTGCCTTCCTCCCTCAAGCAGCCCCAACGATTTCAGGTTAGGGCACTTGCTGCACCATTCATAAAACTCCGCCGTTGCCCAGGACGCGTTCACATTGCATTCCAACAGGGAATCAGAGCCAGGCATATCCGCGAACAGGGCGGCGTCCAGGGGAGTATCGGTTATCTGGATAGATGCCAGGGCGGGATAGGTGAGTAACGTCTTCAACTGCTCGGGCTGCTGGTCCCCCAGAGCGGCGTTGGACGGCCTCCAATGGCGCTGGAAGTAAAGATACGCCGCTGATTCGAGGCCATAGAGGTTTCGAATCTGGTCGGTGTATTGAAAGTCGCTGGGGAATTTCGGCATCATCCAATTGACGTGGACGTCCAAGGCGGTCGCAGCGTCCTCGATCTCTTGCTTTTTCGAGCTGAGTGCACGATGTGTCGTATAGAACTCTTCTGCTTGTCGCTGGGTTTCCCACCTGCGAACGTAATAGCGACCAATAAATCCCGCCGCGGCGCCGACAATCGCACAGGCGACTAGGAAGTGCGATAACCGAAACCGACTTACCCCGCGCCAGCCCTCGCTGCGGTAGCGGCGGCGGAAGTTAGACTCCAGGAGCAGAATCGGACGGAACAGCAAGGCGAGCAGGCTCAAAGGCAGAAAGAAGACATCGACCAGGAAGCCGCCGGCGTATCTTAGTAGGACAAACCACTCGTGGCCCAGCGCCGATTCCGGCTCAACTCCTCGCACTGCCATTTCCTGCAGCCGATTATGGTCCAGCAGGACGACGGGTGACTGACAGTAGGGGCACGTTTCGCGCGTTCGCTCTTTGTCGCGCGAATGGCTCGATCGCTCGTGGCAGATCGGACATAGAAAAACGAAGGTGTCGGCGACTTCGGTCACGGTGAGGCTTGGCGGCTTCTGGCGGTGTTGGTGGTACCTGCTGTCGAACCAGCTTACCCAGAGCGAGGGGGTAAGTCTTGGGGTTTTTCCGCTTGTGGGGTGCAGGCTGGCTCGGCGAACGGACCGCTTTTCCGCCGCGTTGACGCTCCCGGCTGGCCGTGATACCTTCGCCCCTTGGTAACTTGCGGTCTCGTAAGGGCTTTCGTGCTGGTTTGCGATCTGCCCGGCGGCCGCGGCCTGTTTGCGACGGGAGTTGGAGCGATGGCTCATGAAGTGACGCTGATTACGGGTGACGGCACGGGTCCTGAGCTGGCCGAGGCGGCTCGCATGTGTATCGACGCCACCGGGGTGAAGGTCAATTGGGACGTGCAGGAGGCTGGGGTCGATGTGATGGCCAAGACCGGCACGCCGCTGCCCGATAGCGTGCTCGCCAGCGTCCGCCGCACCAAGTGCGCCCTGAAGGCCCCGATCACCACGCCGGTCGGCACTGGTTTCCGCAGCATCAACGTGCACCTGCGGCAGGAGCTCGGCCTGTTCGCCTGCATCCGCCCCTGCAAGTACTATCCGGGCGTGCGGAGCTACTACAGCGAAGTCGGCGTCGACATCGTCATCGTCCGCGAGAACACCGAAGATCTCTACGCAGGGGTTGAGTTCGAAGCCGGCAAACCCGCCACCGCCGAGCTCGTCGACTTCATCAACAAGATCTCGACCGACAAGAAGATCAAGACCAAGGCCGAAGAGACCGGCGTCTCGATCAAGCCGATCAGCCGCAGCGGCACCGAGCGGATCGTCCGCTGTGCGTTCGACTACGCTCGCAAGCACGGCCGAAAGAAAGTGACGGCGGTCCACAAGGCCAACATCATGAAGTACTCGGACGGCCTCTACCTGCACACCGCGCAGCAGGTCGCCAAGGACTATCCGGACATCGAATTCGAAGACCGCATCGTCGACAACATGTGCATGCAGCTCGTGCAGAAGCCGGAGCTGTACGACGTGATCGTCCTGCCGAACCTCTATGGCGATATCGTCAGCGACCTCGGCGCGGGCCTGGTCGGCGGCCTCGGCGTGGCGCCGGGCGAAAACGTCGGCCCCGGCGGCGCGGTGTTCGAAGCCACCCACGGCAGCGCTCCGAAGTACAAGGGTCAGAACAAGGTCAACCCGACCGCGCTGATCCTCTCGGGCATGCTGATGCTGCGTCACCTCGGCGAAACCGACGCCGCCCAGCGGCTCGAAAACGCCGTGGCCACGGTGATCAAGGAAGGCAAAAACGTCACCTACGACCTGAAGGCCGACCGCAACGACCCGACCGCCGTCGGCACCCGCGAGATGGCGCAGGCGATTTGCGACAAGCTGAAGTAGCGGTTAAGGTGAAATTGCCTTAACTGAGGTGATTTATGTCGTTCACGCTGCCTGCGGAAACGCTCCACTACCTCGACCAATTGGTCGAGGCGGGAGCTTTTTCGTCGCGACAAGATGCCGTAGTCGCCGCCATCGACTTGATGCGGCGACAAAAAGAACGAGCGCGGCAGTTTCGTGAAGAGTTCGAGGAGTCGATCGCTCAGTCGGATGCGGGCGAGGTGGCCCCGATCGACCTCGACGACATTCTTGCGGAAAGCCGGCGGGTGTTTGAACAACGCCATTCCAAGTAGTCATCGGCCGGGCCCATGGCAAAAGCAGGGTTTACGCTACGGGCTCGGCTGGACCTCGTGCAGATCTGGAACTTCCTGGCCGAACGCAGCTATCCGGCCGCCGATCGGACGGTCGAAGAATTGCTTCGTCGTTGCGAAATGTTGGCCGAAAGCCCAGGGATGGGATCCTCACGGCCCGAGATTCGTCCGGATATGCGCTGCTTTACCTCAGGCAGCTACGTGATCTACTTTCGACCTCGCGGCGACTCGATCCATGTGATTCGAGTCGTGCACGGCAGCCGCGATTGGTCCTCGCTCGAATGGGACGACGCATGAAGTCGTCCACCCACTGGCGCTCGATTGTCACGGGCGAGACAAATGGCCTGATCGCAAGGGCCATGCGAGGCGTCGCTGCGTGCGTGGAACCCATCTACGCCGCCGTCGTCGCCCGCAAGAACCGCCGGTTCGACTCCGGACGACTCAAGCCAACCGATGTCGGCGTGCCGGTGATCAGCGTCGGCAATTTGACGGTCGGCGGCACGGGCAAGACGCCGATGGTGGTCTGGCTGGCCCGCTGGTTTCGCGAGCACGGAACGCAGGTGACGCTGATCAGCCGCGGCTATGGAGCGAAGTCGGGACAGCCGAACGACGAGTTCCAGGAGATCGCCGCCCAGCTGCCCGATGTGCCCCATCTACAGAATCCCGATCGCATCGCCGCGGCGCGCGAGGCCTTGGCCCGCGAACCAAAGCAAGTGCTGATCCTCGACGACGCGTTTCAGCACCGCCGGATCGCGCGCGACTTCGATCTCGTGCTGCTCGACGCCCTCGATCCGTTTGGCGCCGGCCGATTGCTTCCCCGCGGCCTGCTCCGCGAACCCGTGACCTCGCTCCGCCGGGCCCATGCCGTCGCGCTTTCGCGTGCCGACGCCGTTTCCGCAGCTCGCCGTGACGAGATTCGCCAGCAAGTCGCCGCGATGGCTCCCCATGCCCTTTGGCTGGAGCTCGAGCATCGCCCCGCCGCGCTCGTCCAGCATGGCGCTGCGAGCATGCTGCCGATCGGGTCGCTTCGCGGTCGCCAGGTCGCCGCGTTCTGCGGCATCGGCAATCCCGCCGGCTTCCAGCACACGCTTACCGCCTGCGGCGCGGACGTCGTTGCGATGCGGGAGTATCCCGACCACTTCGCTTATCCGCCGTCCGAGGTGGACGCGCTAGAGAAGTGGCTCGCCACAACCGCCCCCGTAGCCGAGTCGGTCGTCTGCACGCACAAGGATCTGGTGAAAATCCCCCGCCAGAACCTGGCGGGCAAGCCGCTGCTGGCGGTGCAGGTCGCGGCCGCGTTTCACTCCGGGCAAGAGTCACTGGAAGAGCGACTCACGCAATTGCTTCAGAAGGCTCAATAGCCGGACGCTGAAAGTGCTTCCGGCCAAGACAAGACGACATTCGTCGAGTGCGTGACGTCAATCGCGCGTCACGGGCGGTTGTCAGCCTTCCGCGAAGAAGCTTGCCTTACCAGTCGCAATACGAATCAGTGAGATTCCGCCGATAGTCGACTTCGAGCAGGTTGATCACCTCGACACCTTCGACGGCGACCTTCACCAACTCCTGCGCAAGCTGCTTGTGATAGAAAGAATCGACACAGCCGCGAAGCACGATTGCATCCACATCGCAATCCACTTCGATCTTGCGGAGCACGTAGATGGTGCTGCGAGAGAGGGCTTGCCTGGCTCGTTCCGCTGCATCCGTAAAGAGAATACCGGCCATTCGTCGGCCTCCATCCATGGCCGAGAGACCATTCCGAATCCCCCGGCAAACCCACGAGTAAGGCGACTTGCCTGCCGCGCTCGACCGCCCGCCTTGCGAAACGTTCACTGTAAGGATGCGGCGCAGCAAGTCAACCGTTCACGAGCGCTTTGCACCAATCTTGCCCGTTTTTTTCAGGTACTCAACTACTTGCTCCGCTAGCACTTCCGGAGGGTGGCTGGCAGAGTCTAAGCGTAATTCCGGATGTTCCGGCGCTTCGTACGGATCGTCGATGCCGGTGAAGTTTTTCAGTTCGCCGGCGCGCGCTTTCTTGTAGAGCCCTTTGGGGTCGCGCTGCTCGCACATTTCGAGCGGCGCGTCGACGAACACCTCGACGAAATCCCCCGGCTGACCGCGCTGTTCGACCTGCTTTCGCACTCCGGCCCGATCCGAACGATAAGGACTTACGAAAGCGGTGAGCGTGACCAGTCCCGCCGAAGCAAACAGCTCCGCCACGGCGCCGATGCGGCGGATGTTCTCCTGCCGGTCTTCGGCGGAGAAGCCGAGGCCAAAACGCTTCGCGAAAGCTTCGCCATAGCCAGCCAGCATGGCGGGCGAGGGATTGAGCGAGTGCCGCACGTTGTCGCCGTCGAGCACAAAGCTATGCACGCCTAGCTCATACAGCTTGCGGTCCACCAAGTTGGCGACCGTGCTCTTGCCACAGCCCGAAAGGCCGGTGAACCAGACCACGCATCCCTGGTGTCCGTTCAAGCGAGCGCGGTCCTCGCGCGAAACGGTGTGCTGGTGCCAGACAACGTGCGTTGATTCCATGCTGATGTGCTCCTCTCTCCATTTAACCCCACCCGGGCCAACCGCGGGAGGGCTAGTATCGGACGCCGTAAATCCGACTATCCGTTGAACGAGCGTCCGTAACCCGCCTTTGCGCATTCCAAGTGGTCGGCGAGCGGCGTTTTACGGTTCCAACTTCGCCCCTTCAAAGCGGCGGTGAGGCTTTGCAAGCGGTTCGCTTGTGAAAACCCCTACTTTGGGCTAGGGTGGCCAGAGCCCGTTGATCACTCATCTGGTTTCCTCTCGCATGACTATTCTCGTCGCGTGTCCGAGTTGTGGGCAGCAACATTCAGCCCCCGACGACTTCGCCGGCATGGCCTGCCGCTGCCCGTGCGGCGGTGTGCTGCAAGTGCCGTTGGCGGTGACTTGCGGCCGGTGTGGTCAACAGCACGTGGCTCCCGAAGACCTGGCCGGGCTCGAATGCGAATGTCCCTGCGGAGCGAGCTTGCGCATTCCCGAGCGGCAGGCTGCGGCGCCGGCTGGTCCGCAAACCGTTTTCGATGAGTTGACCGAAGGAGACCTGACGCATCAGGCCGCCGTGCAGGCGCCCGTCGCCGTGATGTCCGCCGTAGAGCGTCCGCCGCACCTGCACCCTTCGCTGGTCAAAGCGATCGAGGACGAAGACGATCTGGCGATCCGCGGGCACGTGCCGCCGCAAATCACGCTCGCTGGCTTCTGCCTGGGAGCGGGAGGCGGCAGCGAACTGGTCGCCGCGGCTCTCTCGTTCCTTGTGCTGCTTCGAGAGGGAGCGGCGGGTGGGCTCAGCCTGATGAACGTCGTCGGCATGATCTGGGGCATGCTCGGCATGATGAACATCGTCGTCGCGATCATGGTCCTCAGCCGCCACTCCTACTCGCAGTGGCTGGGACTGATCATGGCTGCTCTGAACATCATCAGCCTGTCGCCACGGCTTGTGGTGGCGTCGATCTTCATCATCTTCTCGCTGACCAGCAGCGAAGCGACCGCCTGGTATCGCCGGAAACGGCGTTAGCCCAGACGGAGTAATTCTGAGGACCACGCTCCGCTTAGGCCCCGGCACCCGGTTGGCTACCCTTTCGATTCGCAACTAGTCCGACAAACCTGCAAGCTCGCACAGATTCGATTGCAGCACTGGCTGGGGGCAGCTCCAGACCAGGAAGAACAACGCCTCCCGGCACCAGCGGCCGGCTGGGTGGCCGACGACGTAGCCCGCTCCCTTAGCGGCAACGAGGGCCGCCTGTGTGGCACGCAGGACGAGACTGTTGGCTCGCGTGCGTAGCTCCGCGTTCGAGCACACCTCTCGCCCATCCGCCAGGCTCAGCAAATCGCCTTGTAGCTCCGCCAGTTCACGACCTAGGGCGGTCGCGGGCTCGGTGAATTCCGGCCGACGGTTCAGTTCGCGACCGAGATAGTGCAGCGCCGCCGACGCCAGACCCACGGCCAGCGTCGAAGTTTGCAAACCTCCGGTCTTCGCGCCGACGCCTTGCTTCATCACCTCCATCACCGGACCTGCGAGAAGCCAGCGGCGGTCGACATGCACCCGCTCGCAAACCACCTGCCCTGTGTGGCTGGCCGACAGGCCGATGAGCTGGGGCGAAGGCGGCGTTTTCACTCCCGGCAGATTGGTCGGCAGGGCCACGAGAATCTGCCGACCGTCGGCGAGCGTCGCTCCTGTGACGACGGTTTGAGCGTGCTCCCCACCGGTGACCCAGGGAGAATAGCCGTCGAGAATAAAACCATCAGCCGTTTCTTCCGCCCGGAGCACGGGCGCCGTCAGATGCTGCCGGCTGGTCGTCAGATGCGAGATGCCGACGGTTGCGAAGGTCCAGCCCGAAAGCAAGTCGGGGAGCAACTCGTCGCGCACCGCCGAATTGTCGCTCGCCGCAATCCGGCTCACCGCGCCCGCTCGCTGGGTGATGATAAACGTCGTCGTCAGGCACGAGGCGCTCAGCGCCAGGTAGCCGCGGACGACATCCGCTTCGTTCCAGCCTTGCCCGCCATGCTCGGGGCCGACGAACCACTCGAAGACGCCCGCTTCGCCGCACCACTGCAGCTGCTGGGCAGGCCAATGGCGTGGATCGTCCATCTGCGACGCATTTTCGCGCAGCTTCTGGCACAATTCAGCAAGCGCAGGTTCGCCAGGCGAGGTAATACGAGCAAGCGGCATAGGATGATCTTGGGTTTCGAGCGAGTTGCCGTAGCTGAATTAGCCACAATTAAGACGCCCCGCGAATCGCCAACGCATGGGTCTGAATTCTGGCGAATTCAACTACGGAGGCGGCCATGGGCAGCGAGGCCGACCCCACGTGGTAGTCAATCCCGCAGGGATAAGCGAAATTATATCGTGACTGACGCCGCGTCGTTTCCAACCGCCAGCACCAAATAAATCCGCAATCCGCAATCTGACCTCTGACCTCTAAAACCCAACCATGCTCACCATCGACGATCTCACCGCCCCCACTCCCGTCTACGACGAAGTCGCCGCGAAATCGCGTGAGCTGGAGGCGGCGCTCCAAAACGCCCAATCGGCCGATGAGCAACTCGCCGTCGTCCGCCGCTGGGACGCTCTCCGCCGGGAACTGGAAACCTGGAACGCGCTCGTCAACCTGCGTTTCAACCAGGACACACGCAACGAGCAGTTCAAAAAAGAACGTGAGTACTGCGACGAACTCACGCCGCGGCTGATCGATCTCGAAGTGCGGATGAAGCGGTCGCTGCTGCAAAGCCCATTTCGATCCGAATTGGAACGTCAGCTTGGCCAGCAGGCCTTCGCTCTCTGGGAGGCGGACGTCATGGCGTTCGATCCCAAGATCGAGCAGCACCTCTTGCGCGAGGCCAAGTTGCACGCCGAGTACAGCGAATTGACGGCAGGGGCCAAGGTCAAGTTCCGCGGCGAGGACTACAACCTGTCGGGCATCCAGAAGTTTCGCGAGGACCCCGACCGCCAGACTCGCCACGACGCCGAAATGGCCCGCTGGCAATGGTTCGCCGACAACCGATCGCAGCTCGATCGGATCTTCGACGATCTGGTGAAGCTCCGCGACGAAATGGCCCGCCAGCTGAAATTTCAGGACTACATCGAGCTCGGCTACAAGCGGATGAAGCGGG
>JAEZAS010000494.1 GCA_023430365.1 Planctomycetota bacterium | reverse complement strand
CCTCCATGGGAGTTTCGTCCCAGGCTGGAGCCTGGGACGGAGACGGTGACGAAGACGCGGATAACGAAGTTTCATTCTGAAGGATATTCGTCGTGCAAACTGCAGCGAACTGGCTGTTTTCCGTGCTGGCGCTGGCGATCTTGGCTTCCGCCGCCGCGGCGCAAGAGAAGAAGCCGACCGAGGACGAATACTACAAGCTGACGCCGTTTCCGATGACCGAGTCGGTCAACCTGGAAGCGGGCGGCCTCGAGCTATTGCCCGATGGCAAGCTCGCGATCTCAACGCGCCGGGGCGATATCTACCTGCTCGACAAGCCGATGACCGACGAGCCGGAAACTGCCGACTTCTCGCAATTTGCGAGCGGCCTGCACGAGGTGCTCGGACTGGCTTGGAAGGACGGCTGGCTTTACGCCACGCAGCGCGGCGAGCTGACCCGGCTGAAGGACGAAGACAACGACGGCCGGGCTGACTTGTTCGAGACGGTGAGCGACGGCTGGGAGATCAACGGCGACTATCACGAGTACGCCTTTGGATCGAAGCCCGATAAGGAGGGCAACATCTGGGTGGTCCTCTGCCTGACCGGGTCGTTCAGCAGCAACGTGAAATATCGCGGCTGGTGCCTGCGGATCACGCCTGAGGGGAAAGTGATTCCCACCTGCAGCGGCATTCGTTCGCCGGGGGGCATCGGCGCGAACGCTGAAGGGGACATGTTCTATACCGACAACCAGGGCCCTTGGAACGGAACGTCGAGCCTCAAGTGGCTGCGACCGGGCTCCTTCCAAGGACATCCCGCGGGAAACAAGTGGTACGAAGTGACGGGGGGCGTCATTGGGCCGCAGCCCCCTGACCCGATGACCAAGAGCCGCATGATGGTCGAAGCCAAGAAGATTCCGCAGCTCGAGCCGCCCGCCGTCTATTTTCCTTACGGCAAGATGGGGCAGTCGGCCTCAGGCATCGTCTGCGATACGACGAACGGCAAATTTGGCCCGTTCAAGAATCAAATGTTCGTCGGCGACCAGACGCACAGCACGGTGATGCGGGTGTACCTGGAAAAGGTGAAGGGACACTATCAGGGCGCGTGCTTCCCGTTCCGCTCGGGCATTGGCTCAGGGACCCTTTCGATGCTCCTTTCACCCGACGGCAAGATGTTCATCGGCGGCACCAATCGCGGCTGGGGTTCGCGCGGCAGTCAGCCGTACTCGCTCGATCGGCTGGAGTGGACCGGGAAGACGCCGTTCGAAGTGCTCGAAATGCGAGGCAAGAAGGATGGCTTTGAATTGACGTTCACCGAGAAGGTCGATCCGCAGGCGGCTGCCGATCCGAAGTCGTATCAGATCGTGTCGCACGCGCTGATTTACCAGGCCGACTACGGTAGCCCCGAGGTGGATAGCGTTGAATTCGCCGTGACGAAGGTCGATGTAGCCGCCGACGGCCTCAGCGCTCGGCTGTATCTCGACAAACCCGTCAGCGAGGGGCATTACCACGAGGTGCGGATGGGCGGCGTGAAGAACGCCGCGGGCCTGCCGTTGCTGCACGATGTGGGTTACTACACGATGAACTACATCCCGGACTGAGCGGGGATGAGCCTGGTCATACAAACCTTCGAAGCGAGCTGGAAACAGTCTGCCGAGAACGTTAACCTGAACTTTCTGCAAGATTCTCCTTACCTTGAACAGATCCCGCATGCCCCTCTCCCAACCCGCCGCTTCGGCTGCCTTGATGGCATCGTTTTTCGCATCCGCCGCGACCATCCTGGTTGCAGGGTGCGGTGAATCTGGTCCGCAAATGACTCCGGTGAGCGGCGTCGTAACGCTCGATGGACAACCGGTTGAAAAGGCGGCGGTGATGTTCGTACCCGCAGAGGGCGGCCGGCCGGCCACGGGTATTACCGACGCCCAAGGGAAATTTTCGCTCGAAACGATGAAACCCGGCGACGGCGCTCTGGTGGGAAAGCACAAGGTGACGGTAACCGGCGTGCGAACGACGGGCGTCGAAGCAACCGAAGACGGACTGTCGGGAGCCATCGACCCGAGCAAAGTGCGACAGGAGTGGTTTGTGCCCCAGAAATACTCCAACCCGGGCACGTCCGGTCTCACGCAGGAAGTCACTCGCGGAATGGAGCCCGTGGAACTGAAGCTTGCGAAATAGGTGGTGCTGTCAAGATCAGCGGAAATCCCTCCATTCGACCGATACTGCTTCGAGAAACAGCTATGAACACTCGCCGTTCCGCCTTCACGCTCGTAGAGCTCTTGGTTGTTATCGCCATCATCGGCGTCCTCGTTGCGTTGCTGCTGCCGGCCGTGCAGGCGGCCCGCGAAGCGGCGCGGCGGACGCAGTGCAGCAACAATCTGAAGCAGATCGGCATTGGCTTGCACAACTACCACGACACGCTGCAGGTTTTTCCACCGGGAGCGATCTGGGGCGGCGACGCTACCACCTGGAGGGGCTCGATCCTCGTCCACTTGCTGCCCTTTATCGAGCAACAGAACCTGTACGAGAAGTTCGACTTCAGCTCAAATCCCGATAGCCAGACTTTGCCCGACGGCAAGCTGATAGCGTCGACGATCATCAAGACCTACACCTGCCCGAGCGACCAAAATACCGGTCTGCTCAACAACCGGGCGATTCACAACTACTGCGCGAGCAGTGGACCGACTAAGCACGGCAATAACCCCTCCTGCACGTGCCCCACCGGCGAAACTTGGAATACGAATTACGGCCTGGCTCCCTATGGCAGCGCGAGCAACTTCGCGGGAGCGTTCATACGCATGGGCACCGCGACCCGGATGAGCGATGTGACGGATGGGCTGTCGAATACGATTTTCTTCGGTGAGGTCCGCCGCGGTTGTTCCAACCACGTGAACGTCGGCTGGGTCGGCTCGAACAATGCCAACGGCCTGACGAGTACGCTGATCCCGATCAACTACGACACTTGCCAGCCGAGTTCGTCCGACTACTGCAAACAGCCGTGCAACTGGAGCGTCGAACTGGGCTTCCGTTCCTTGCACCCCGCCGGCTGCCAGTTCCTCTTCGGCGACGGCGCCGTCCGCTTCCTGCCCGAGACCACGGACCATCAGAACTATCAGTATCTCGGCGCCAAAGCCGACGGTCAGACGGCGCAAGTGCCGTAGGGAAGTTTTCAGTAATCAGTTGTGAGTTTTCAGTTGTCAGTGCCGGCAAGTGTTTGTGTTTGGCACTGAGGTGAGACGCCTCCGCTTGTCGCCACCTTGCTTCTGGGCTCGGTTCCGCTGTCCGCTTTCCACCCTCCGCTGTCGGCCGTGCTAGCAAGGGAAATCTTCCCCGATTACGGGAACGAATTTCCCGCAAAACGCTCTTTAACGGCGAATTGCTAGCGGTTATATTCCCCCCTTGAACAGTTGCTAACCTTAGCCGGAGGTTGGCGGTCATCGGTGGGCTTGCCTTGTTTCGCTTCTGATGGATTGCCCGCGCTAGTTTGCCGACGGACGAGTCCTTTCGACAGATGGCTGGGTTCTGAAGAAACGAAGTGTGCCGCGCCCCGCGTGCTGCTCCAGGCGCCGGGCAACTGTGATCAGTGGTTTTGGTTTTTCGTTTCAAGGACCTGTCGAATGGCGAAGCGGATCTATGTGGGCAACTTGCCCTGGGCCTACTCCAACAGCGATTTGGAGGCTCTCTTTCAACCCTATGGCCAGGTGGCCAGCGCCGAAGTGGTGATGGATCGCGAGACCGGCCGCTCGCGCGGTTTCGGCTTCGTGCAAATGGCCAACGACGCCGACGCCGAGCCGGCCATCAACGGCCTCAACGGCACCAGCTGCAACGGTCGCCCCCTCGTCGTCAACGAAGCACGTGAGCGCACCACGAGCGGCGGCGGTGGTGGTGGTCGCGGCGGCTACGGCGGCGGCCGAGGCGGCTATGGCGGTGGCGGCGGTGGATACGGCGGCGGCAATGGCGGCTACGGTGGCGACCGCGGAGATCGCGGTGGCTACGGCGGTGGCGGCGGATATGGCAGCCGCGAAGGAGGATCGCGCCGCTACTAAGCGACGCGGGACACCTTCATCCACGGATGGGACGCTCATCGAGACGGACAACAACCCCGCAGGGTTTTTGCAAAGCCAGAGAAGGTTGGTCTAGCCGCCTTCTCGGCTCTTCTGCCTGGCCGCTCGGCGACGTCGGTCCGCGCTTAGGACGCTGACACCCATAACAGGCGTCGGGCTCGGCCTCGGCCAGCCAGATCGCCAGCGGAGTTCTGCCGCTGACGCCTGTTCCCTGCCCCTGACTCCTGTCCTCTCTTCCCTGAACCTGTTCTACTGGACGGTCACTTCGCCGAGTGACTGCATGAGGGTTCAGAAGCGTGATTCGCAAAGTCGCAACTCCGCAAAAAGGCAAAGCGGGCAGGCCATCGGCCCGCTCTCGAGTTGAGCGTCGGTCCAAGCGTCCGCAGGTACGGCATACGCCTCACGAGCGCCCGCCTGAGGCGCCGCTGAGCGATCGGCTGATCATGGGTACGGCCGTCGCCCTTCCCTTCCTCGGCTGCCTGATCGCGATTGTCCTGCTCTGGCAGTACGGCTTCATGGGCTGGCTCTACCTGAGCATGCTGGTTGGAGGTTGGCTGATCTCGGGGCTCGGCATCACGGTCGGCTTTCATCGCCTGCTCACGCACCGCTCGTTCGACACCCACCGCTGGGTACGAGCCGTGTGGATGACGCTCGGCGCCTTGTCGGTCGAGGGCTCGCCCATCGTGTGGTGCGCCGTCCATCGACGTCATCATGAGCTGAGCGATAAGTCGGGCGATCCGCATTCGCCGCACATCCATGGCGAAGGGCTGTGGAATCAGATCCGCGGGTTCTGGTTCGCCCACGTCGGCTGGCTGTTTACGGGCTACTGGAGCAATCCCGACCTGAAGCGCTATGTGCCCGACCTGCTCGCCGATCCGATGCTCGTGGTCTGCGACCGGCTGTACTACTTGTGGGTCATTGCCAGCTTGGCGATCCCGACAGTGATCGGTGGCCTCGTGACAATGTCGTGGCAGGGAGCCTTTCTCGGTCTGATTTGGGGCGGGCTGGTGCGGATTTTCATGACTCACCACATCACCTGGTCGATCAACAGCGTCTGCCACGTGCTCGGTCGGCGGGACTACGAATCGAACGACGACTCGCGCAACAACCTGCTCTGCGGCCTCCTGGGCCTGGGAGAGGGTTGGCACAACAATCACCACGCCTTTCCGACGAGCGCTCGCCACGGTCTCGACTGGTGGCAGTTCGACGCCAGTTGGCTCACGATTCGCGGGATGCAGGCGCTCGGCCTGGCGTGGAACGTGCGATTGCCCAGCCCATCGTCCCGCGAGGCGAAACGGCTCACGTGAGCCCGGTGTATGAGCCCCGCACGTCGTTGCCGCCAAGTCGCGCGCCAATAGCCGGAGGCAAACCTGCCTCCGGGTGGTCCCGCGCGAGGAGCGTCAACTCGCCGTTTGGCCCGGAGGCAGGTTTGCCTCCGGCTACTTTCCGATTCCCCATTCGACCGTTTTCAGCTGCAAGGCATTTGATCTGTGACTCGGCCGACCTTCGAACCGCTCACTTCCGATGAAATGGCTCGCGCTGGGCGAGCTTCGCTGCTCGACTATCTGCGCCTGACCCGGTTGCCCAACGTGTTCACGGCTCTGTCCGACGTGGCGATGGGTTTTGCCTTCGCCCGCGATTGGACGCAGCCGTTTCGTGTGTCCGACGCCGTGCTGCTCGCCTGCCTGGCTGGCGCTTCGGCGCTGCTCTACACGGCGGGCATGGTCTTGAACGACGTTTTCGATTTTGAAATTGATCGTCAGGAGCGCCCGTTCCGGCCGCTACCTTCGGGACGCATTTCGCTGGGCACGGCCCGGATGCTCGGCTTCGCCATGCTGCTGCTAGGGGTGATGCTCGGCTGGGTTGCTGGGTTTGCGTATGGGTCGCAGATTGAGGATTCGATCTCCTGGCGGTCGGGTCTGATCGCCACGTTGCTGGCTGGATGCGTGTTGCTCTACGACGGTTTCCTGAAGCGCACGCCGCTCGGCTCGCTGGGCATGGGCGCCTGCCGGTTCTTCAATGTGCTGCTGGGCATGAGCGTCTCGAGCACGCTAGTCGGCTTGCCGCTGGGCTACTCCGCGCCGGAGTATCTGGCCGCTGCGGGGATCGGCGTCTATGTGGTGGGAATCACCTGGTTTGCCCGGAACGAAGCCGGAGAGAGCTCGCGGGCCTCGCTGGTGATGGGCCTCGTCACGATGTGCGTGGGCATTGGCCTGCTCGGCTACAGCCTGCGCGATCGGGGAGGATTGCAGTTTGAACTGCTACACCTGTGGCTGCTGCTGGCGCTGCTGCTGTTTCCCACGCTGCGGCGAGGCTTCGTGGCGGTCAACCAGCCGAGCCCCGAGCACGTGCAGGCGACCGTGAAGCAGAGCATCATGTCGATCATCGTCTTCGACGCGGCCATCTGCATCGCCATCGCCCCCACGCCCTACGCCCTCTCGGTCCTGGCCCTGCTCGCCCCCGCCGTGATCCTCGGCCGGTGGGTATACTCAACGTAGATCCGAAT
This sequence comes from Planctomycetota bacterium, assembly GCA_023430365.1. GTDB lineage: Bacteria > Planctomycetota > Planctomycetia > Pirellulales > Pirellulaceae > JAEZAS01. The sequence goes on along the minus strand of JAEZAS010000494.1, from coordinate 2,712 downwards.
TCGGAATGCGTGAATTCGGAATGCGGAATCTTGTTCCGCTTGTTGGTAAATCGCATTTCACTCCGCATTCGCAATTCCGAATTCCGCATTCGCTGCCATGCTTCTCGGTTACAACACCAACGGCTTCGCCCATCACGATCCGCTGGACGCGATTGCGGTGCTGGCGGGCATGGGTTATCGCAGCGTGGCCCTGACGCTCGACCATGGCCGGCTGAATCCGTTTGCGAGAGATTTTTCGGATCAATTGAAGCGGGTGAAGGACACGCTCGAAGGCTACGGGCTGCGAAGCGTGATCGAGACAGGCGCCCGGTTTCTGCTCGATCCCTACATCAAGCACGAGCCGACGCTCGTCTCTCCCAGCCAGGAGAAGCGGGACACGCGGATCGACTTCTTGCGCCACGCCATCGACGCCGCCGAGGCGCTGGGGAGCGACTGCGTTTCGCTCTGGTCCGGAATTCAGCGGGACGAAGCCTCGCACGAGGTCGTGCTCGAACGGTTGGCCGACGGATTGCGGAAGTTGCTCGAGTTTGCGGCCGATCGCAACGTGGTGCTGGCCTTCGAGCCGGAACCGGGAATGTTCGTCGACACGACCAGCCGCTTCTCCCGCTTGTTGCAGTGGGTCGACGCTCCCCAATTGCAGCTGACGCTCGACCTGGGCCACTTGTATTGTCAGGGCGAGCTGCCGATCGCCGACTACATCGCCCGCTGGGCTGGGCGCATCGCAAACGTCCACATCGAGGACATGCGGGCCGGGGTGCACGAGCACCTGATGTTCGGCGAAGGTGAAATGGAGTTTCCACCGATCATCGAGGCGCTGGCGGTTTCCGGTTACCAGGGAGGCGTGCACGTGGAGCTCAGCCGGCACAGCCACGAAGCGCCTCAAGCGGCCCAGCGGGCCTACGATTTCCTGAGGCCGCTCATCCGCGAATACACGTACGAATAGCGGGCGTTGCTGCGGAGCAACCACGCCTATTTCCGTCTTCTCTCAGAGAGAACGGGAATCGATTCACCACACTCACACGCAAGAAGAACCAAACAGCAATATGTCCGATCACGTCATCCTGCTTTCGATTCCCGGTCTTCGTCGTCAGGACCTGGCTCACATGCCCAATCTTTCCCGGCTCACCGAGCAGGGGGACAAGGCGTCGCTGGCCGCCAGTTTTCCGGCGGTGACCTGGTCGGTTGAAACGAACATGCTCACCGGCCGACTGGCGGACGAGCATGGCGTGATCGGCAACGGGTTCTACTGGCGCGACACGCACGAAGTGGAGATGTGGACAGCGTGGAATGAGAAGATCCTGAAACCGCAGATCTGGGACACGCTGCATCAGCACGATCCCAAGTTGACCTCGGCCGTCTGGTTTCCGATGCTGAGCAAGGGCGCGGGGGCCGACTACATCTGCATGCCCAAGCCGGTGCACAACCCCGACGGCAGCGAGTCGCTCTGGTGCTACACCCGCCCCGTCGAACTCTATGGCACGCTCCGCGACACGTTCGGCCACTTTCCACTCAAGCACTTCTGGGGTCCGCTGGCCAACATCCTGTCGACGAAGTGGATCGCGGAGACGGCGGCGCTCGCAATGCGCGACTTCCAGCCGAACTTTTTCTTCATCTATCTGCCCCACCTCGACTACGCCGCCCAGAAAATTGGCCCCGATAGTCCGCAGGCGCTGGCTGCGGTGAAGGAACTCGACGAGGTGCTCGGCCAGCTGTTTGAAACGGGCAACCAGGCGTTCGGCGGCAAGCAGCCGCTGTGGCTGATCGCCAGCGAGTATGTGATTACGCCGGTCGACCATGTGACGTATCCCAATCGCACGCTGCGCGAGGCGGGGCTGCTGAGCGTGAAGGACGAGGGCGAGGGAGAACTGATCGACTTCGCCAACACCCCCGCCTGGGCTCTCGCCGACCACCAGTTCTCGCATGTCTTCGTCAAGGATGCGGACGCGGGGACGATCGAGCGCGCGGCCGCTCTGTTCCGCGGTCAGCCGGGAATCGCCGAGGTGCTTGTCGGTGCGGAGCGGGCGAAGTATGGCATCAACCACGAGCGGGCGGGCGAGATCGTCCTGGTCAGCACGCCCAACAGCTGGCAGGCCTATTACTACTGGCTGGACGACGCCAAGGCGCCGAAATTCGCCCGCACGGTCGACATTCATCGCAAGCCGGGCTACGACCCGGTTGAACTGCACTTCGACTTCGCGACCAAGAGCATCCCGCTCGACGCCACGCTCATCAAGGGCTCGCACGGGGCTCCCGTGACCACCGAGGAGCAGCGCGGGGTGCTGCTTTCGAGCCAGCGCGGCGTGTTCGTGGAACAGCCGATGGCGGACACGGATGTGACGGATTTGGTGCTAAGGCAGTTTGGGATTTAGGCGCCGTTACAGCGGAACAAAGAGCACCTGATTCGACCATTCGGTCGGCTCGCTGCCGCATTGAAATTCTCATCGGCCAGCAGGTGGAACAACACGCTAACCCTTTGACGACCGACGGGCGTCCAGAAGCTCGCGAAGGTTCGGAGGACTCCCCTGGGAAGCTTCGATGGTCCGCCTTATTTCATCCGCCTCCAGGTCACGCTCGGCCAGATAGGTGTCGATCTCTGCTCGATGGCGTAGATAGTAGGCAATGACACCGTAGACGTCGGGCAGCTTGAGCGCCGGATACTGCTGGACGATCGTTTCCGGACTGGCGCCATTTTGAAAGGCGTGGATGACGATT
>JAEZAS010000251.1 GCA_023430365.1 Planctomycetota bacterium | reverse complement strand
TCTCTATCTGCAAACCTATTTTCAGTGCTAACAACTTATCGATCTTCGCCAGTGTGACAGTTGCAATTCTTTTTGGTGAATTATGTTGCTCTTGTACGAAGGTGCGATACAATCCTGCCGCGATCTGCAGTGGCTCGTCTCGCTTGTTTCTCTCGCAGCAAGGAATCGCGATGTCCAGCTCGTTCTCTTCGTTCTCGTCGGCCAGCAGCAAGTCTTCGGCGAGCAGCCAGTCCAGCAGCAAGTCGTCACCGAGCAGTAAATCCTCGAACAGTTCCTCCAGCAGCAGCGGCATCGACGACAACAGCTCGAGCAGTTCCAGCAGCAGTAGCAGCAGCAGTCAGAGCGAGTTGAGCAGTTCGAGCTCGAGTAGTTCCAGCGGCGATGAAAGGTGCCCCAGTCCCGACAAATCATGCACGTGCAAGGAGTGCTGTCCCGCCTGTGACTTCGATGAGAGCGACGAGACGGTTCGCTACTTCAACGGCGAGTTCCGCTACTCGGTAGCGGATCTCTCGAGCGGCGGTCAGGGACTCGCTTGGGGTCACACGCGGTACTACTCGAACCAGCGGTATCGCGGTACGACGCCGGTGAACGAGGACATCGGGCAGGGCACGAACTGGTTCGTCGACAACTGGCCGTACATCACTGACCAGACAGAGGATGGGTCGGTCGTGGTGGTGAGCTTTAGTCAGGAACAGTCGGTGTTCTTCAACAAGTCGGGCTCGACTTACACGCCGACCAATGGGGCCGAGAACCGCTATAGCCTGGTGGCCGATCCGGGCGACCACCGGTTCCGCATGACCGATCCGCGGGGGATTGTCTGGGAGTTCCAGGACTTTACGTCTCCGTCCGGACCGCCGGGGCGCTTCTACCGGGCGACAGGCGCCGGCGGGCAGCAGATCGTGGTGACGTCGTACTCGGACGATTCGCTGGGCGAGGTGGAGCGGACGTACACCCAGGACTCGATCACCTACACCGAAAAATACACCTACGCCTACACCAGCGGGCAGCTCGCTTCGGTCACCTTGCAGCGGAAAGAAGGGGGTGGTTCGTTCGTCAATGTCGAGCGAGTCAATTACACGTACTACGGCTCGTCGGATGGCAACGGCAATCTGGGTGATCTTAAGACGGCGGTCGCCCAGCGGTGGGACGGTTCTATCTGGGAAAACCACGGCACGCACTACTACCGGTACTATACGGGCAGCGCGGGGGGGACAGGCTTTAAGCACGGCCTGCAGTACGTGGTAGGCCCAGAGGCTTACAGCCGGATGGTCGTGGCGGGCCTGAATCCGCTCACGGCCTCGGCGACCGTCCTGAATAACTACGCGGATTATCGCCTGCAGTACAACTCGGATCAGCGGGTGACGTTTGAGGCGGTGGCAGGCGGAGCGAGGGTCTACACGTTCGCGTACACTCAGCGCAGCGGAACGAGCAGCGACTTGAACCAGTGGCAGCGAAAGACGGTTATGTCGCGGCCGGACGGGGGGCAGGTGACTGTCTTCGTCAACGGCATCGGCCAGGCAATCTTGCATGAACTACTGGACCAGTACAACGAACTGAGTTGGCGCCACTACTTCGAGTACGATTCCGCGGCGCACGTGACGCTGCATGCCCACCCTTCGGCCGTGCAGAGCTGGTCGCTGGCGAGCGACAGCAGCCCGCTGTCGGTCACGCTTCGCGCGAGTGACGGCTTCATCGAGCTAACCGACTATCCCACGAGCACCACGGCCACCGAAACCGTAGCTGGCAACGTGCTGGGTTATGAGAAAGCGCAGAAGATCAAAAAGGGCTCAGGCGGCACGCCGATCACGCTGCGCGAGATGGCCTACTTCCAGCGCACGGTGGGTTCGGCGAGCGTCGTGGTTCCCGCTCAGGAGACGGTGTATCGCGACGAGAGCAGCGCGCAGCCAGTGCAGACCAGCTACAGTTACAGCTGGTTCACGGGGCTGCTCGCCTACGAGCAGCGGACGACGACGCTGCCGGCCGTCTCGGCGGCGCAGCAAGGATCGGGCTCGTCCAACACGCGGACGGAGCGCTTCAGCCCGATTGGCGAACTACTCTGGCTACGGGATGAGGCGGGCTTCATCACGGGCAACAGCTACGACCCGGGTACCGGCGGGCTGACTCAGTCGATCGTGGACGTTAGCGACGCCTTGGTCAGCGTGCCGGAGGGCTGGATGACGCCGCCGGGGGGCGGGCTGCATCTGGTGACCGACTACATGCTCGATGAGCTGGGGCGGGTAACGATGGTCAAAGGTCCGGTCCACGAGATCGACCTGGGAGGGGTGAGCACGAGCATTCGCTCGATCACGACGACGTTGTACTTGGACAGCGAGGACGAGGTCCGCACGGCGCAGGGCTACGCGACGGGGACGAACTACGACAATTACACGCTCTACAACCCGATCTCGATCACCAAGAGCGACGAGGCGGGCCGGCCGGTCGAGCAGATCCAGGCGACGCGGGGGAGCGGCGTGACGACGGCTGGCGACCTGTCTCCCTCGGACACCTTCGCTCGGTCTTCCTACGTGCGCTGGAGCACGAGCTTCTATAACACTTACAATCAACTCACCCGTACGCGTGTCTATCACGACATCCCTGCGAGCGGCGCAGGGACCAAGGATACGAATTACAGCGAGACGGTCTACTACTACGATACGATGGGGCGACAGGCCGCGGTCGGCACGCCGGGAGGAACTGGCACCCAGACCTTCTTCGACGTGCGGAACTTGCCCACCACGGTGCGGGTCGGCGTTCTGGCTCCGATCATTCCGACGCCGGGCCGTTCGTGGCAGAACCAGACCAACCCGTATGACGTGAACAACGATGGCGAGGTGACCGCGGCCGACGCCCAGGCGGTGATCGATTATATCAACCAGCACGGGAGCGGCACGCTGCCTGAGCCGCCCGTTAGCCCACCGCCCCCGCCGCCCTATGTCGACATCGATGGTGACGGGGATGTCGAGCCCCTCGACGCCCTGATCGTCATCAACTACCTCAGCAACGGCGCAATCGGGGGGGCCCTGGAGGTTACGACGTACGAGTACGACGGTGGCCAGGACGGTGGGGATGGCAACCTGACTACTGAAACCCAGCTGGTCGACGCCACGAGCGGCAACAACCGGGTGACGACCTACAGCTACGACTGGCGCAACCGCCGCACGGCGATCGACGGCGAGGAAGGGATGTACGTCGAGTATCAGCATGACAATCTCGACCGGGTGACCGTCACGCTTCGCCGCGACGGCTCGAGCAGCGGCACGCTGCTGGGCAAGCAGGAGACGCTCTACGACGACCTGGGGCGGGTCTACCAGTCGAAGCGTTATGCGGTGAACCCCTCGACCGGCGCGATCGGCAACGCGCTGGTGGACCGGACCTGGTACGACGCTCGGGGCAACGTGGCCAAGCAGCAATCGGCGGGGAGCCAGGCGTTCACCAAGACGTTTTACGACGGGGCAGGGCGGAGCATCCAGACGCTTCTGGGCTACGATCTGGCGGAGACGACCTACTCGGGGGCGCTCACCACTGCCGGGGACACGATCTTCGAGCAGACCGAGACGACGTACGACGCGGCAGGCAACGTCCTGCAGACGGTCAGCCGGCGGCGCTATCACGATACGACCGGCACCGGCGAGCTGCTGACGGCCTGCAATCCGCAGGGGCAGGCGCGCCTCAATTACCAGATGCAGTGGTCCGATGGGATCGGGCGCACGGTGGCCATGGCCAATTACGGCACGCAAGGGGTCGTGCGGCCGGCGACGGTCCCCGCGCGGAGCGACACGGTGCTGGTGACGACCACTGAGTTCAATGCGAAGGGGGAAGCGTACAAGACGATCGACCCGGCTGGGACCGAGAGCCGCGTGGAGCTCGATGCGGCGGGGCGGCAGGTCAAGACGATTCAGAACTATGTCGACGGCGACCCGACGACCGGCGGCCCCGACGAGGACGTGACGGTCGAGTACACCTACAACGCCGACGGGCGGGTGCATACGCTCACGGCCCGGCAGCAGAACCCGGCCGACGATCAGACGACGACCTACGAGTACGGCGTGACGACAGGTGGCGGCTCGGCGATTAACTCCAATGACCTGCTGGCGCGAGTGATCTATCCCGACTCGGCCGACTCGAGCGACAATGTCGAGTACCAGTACAACCGCCAGGGTCAGGTCATCCGGATGCGGGACCAGAACGGCACGGTCCACGAGTACGACTACGACCAGCTGGGGCGGCAGACGCAGGACCGGGTGACGACGCTGGCCAGCGGCGTGGACGGGGCGGTGCGGCGGATCGGCACCAGCTACGAGAAGCGCGGGCTCGTCGAGAAGATCACCAGCTACGACGACGCGGTCGTCGGCAGCGGAAACGTGGTGAACGAGGTCCAAAACGCCTACAATGACTTTAGCCAGCTGACGGCTCAGTACCAGGCGCACGGCGGCGCGGTGAACACGAGCACGAGCCCCAACGTGCAGTACGCGTATGCCGATGGCTCCGCGAATCACGTGCGGCCTGTGAGCGTGACCTATCCGGGCGGGCGGATCGTGCGGTACGAGTACGACAGCGGCGACGATGACGCGCTGAGCCGGATCAGCTACCTGGCCGACGACGCCAGCGGCAGCGTGGGGACGCATCTGGCCGAGTACAGCTACCTGGGATTAGGCATGGTGGTGAAGGTCGATTATCCCGAGCCGGAGCTGGCGATGGACCTCGCGGCAGGGTCGGGGCTCGATCCCTACACGGGACTCGACCGCTTCGACCGGGTCGTCGACCTGCGTTGGACCAGCGCCAGCAGCGACGCCGTGCGGATCAAGCACGGCTACGACCGGGCTGGGAGCCGCCTCTGGCGCGAGGACGTGGTGGCCAAGAGCCAGATCACGCCGGTCTATCTCGATGAGTACTACACTTACGATGGCATGTACCAGCTGACCGCCTTCGACCGGGGTGAGCTTAACAGCGGCCACACCGGCATCAGCGGCACGCCCAGCCGGGAAGAGGACTGGACGCTCGATGCCCTGGGCAACTGGGACGGCTACGTGCAGAAGGCCGCGGGCACGACCAGCCTCGATCAGGCCCGCACCGTGAACGAGGCCAACGAGATAACGGGGATCAGCGAGACCGTCGGCCCCGCCTGGCCCACGCCGGGCTACGACCGCAACGGCAACTCGACGAGCTTCCCGCAGCCGCTGGCGCTGACTACCGGCTACGATGCCACCTACGACGCCTGGAACCGGCTCGTGAAGCTCGAGGACGGCGCCAGCACCGTCCAGGAGAACGAGTACGACGGCCAGAACTGGCGCACGGTGACCAGGCTGTACTCGGGCGGGAGCTTAAGCCAGACGCGGCATCAGTACTACTCCAGCGGCTGGCAGCTGCTGGAGGAACGTGTGGGTAGCGCCACGACTCCCGAGCGGCAGTTCGTCTGGGGCACTCGTTACATCGACGACCTGGTGCTCAGAGAACGCGATACCGACGCCAGCGGCAGCGTCAACGAGCGGCTGTACTCAATGCAGGACCCCAACTGGAACGTCGTGGCGGTGAGCGATGCCAGCGGCGCCGTCCAGGAACGCTACAGCTATACACCCTACGGAGTCGTCACCAAACTCAGTCCCACCTTCGGAGCTTCGAGCGCCACCATCCAGTGGAATGAGATCCTCTACGCCGGGTACAGGTACGAAAGCGACACCGGGCTCTACTACGTTAGGAATCGCTACTACCATCCAGAACTGGGCAGGTGGGTCAGTAGGGATCCTCTACGGCAAGCATTGATTGGCAGCTTATACAGTTACGCAGGCGCGCGTCCTGCTCAATTCATTGATCCGAGCGGACTTGCATTTTTGTGCTACGGTCTAGCAGGAGGCTTTACTGGGCTGGCACCGCTCATCGTTGGCCCCAATGGGATGCCTTTCGGTTTAGGTGTCTCGTATAGCTGCGGCGTCTATGCCTGCCTTGGAAAGCAATCGCCGACTGGATGGTATTGCGGTGTCTGCTTATCCTGCGGAGTGACGTTAATGGCGGGGGCTGGCGCTTACATATCGGCGTCATTTGGACCGTCAGTTATATTTAACGCCGTCGGCAATAAGCCCAGCGAGGGTGGGGGTGTTTCAACGGGAGTTGGTGGCGGAGTACAAATCCCTGATGCGATCCCCTTTGCCGGGGAAATCACGGTTGATGTTGACTTAATGTCTGGCGATACCACAATTTCTTTCCCTAAGATTGGCCCAGGTCTCGGCTTCTACCTTGCAGTGAGATTTAGCGGTACATGCACCGGCTGTAATCCCGGAGGACTGAGAAAGGTGTTGGCGTGTATTGACCGGGCGATGATGTCCTTGCGAAAAGCACTGACTAGCATTGCCGCAAAGCCTTATTCTCCGAGTGACAAGCCCGTCACTGTAAAGCTCGAAGGGGCTGGCGAACGCGGGCCCGTTCTGAAGCTCCCTAACGCTTCTTAGAGTGCAGTTTATGGCTCAGTTAAGTGAAATCTATAGCGTATCCCACGTGCAAAGTGAGCTGCCCTGGGGGTCTTTTATCGCCGCATCGTTGCTAATGGGCATAATTACCCTAATTGCCTGGTTCATTTGGCGCCGAGGTATCATCCGTCGTGGAATCGTAGCTTATTTCGCGTGTTCTTCCCTAGCGTACTTTGCGGTGATCGCTGTTTCAATTGTGCAGTTTATGTCTCTGTCTGAGCAACTGACGACAGCCCAGCGGCGACTGGAAGCCGGAGCATATAGTGAAGCCAACGGACTCCTGAGAATAGTCCCCATCTCCAAATCGCCCGACGAATATGAACTAAACATCGACGGTCAGCGTTTCGCAGTCGGTCTCGGTAGTCCCAATTTCCACTTTGAGGTTGATACCGCACTGAGAGCCAACGGGCGATTAGCGCGAGTAAAGTATTATAACGATACAATCCTGCATGTAGCCGTTGCAAGTAACGACAAAGAACGCTAGAGCTGGTTGCAAGAATCGATTGGGCTGACCGGATGGCCCTGGCGTCTGGCGGGTGGATGTGGCTTGCGGCGAGCGAACCACGGCTAAGGAACGTTTGACTGGGGCGGAAATTCTTCCTGCACTTCTCCTTCCGCCTTACCCTTCCAAATCCCTTGATGCAACCGGGCCGGTTAAAGCCAAATTACAAGCGGTGAAAGCCTGTCGGCGGAACACTATCAGTACGCCTACCTGCTCTTGAGCTCGGCCCGGTCCAGCCTGTCAGGAGCCACCCTAGTCACTCGGACCTGGCCTACGACGGGTTCGATGCTTCGACCTGGTTGACCAATCCTTCGACGACCAGAGTTTTAAATCGCTACTCCTAAATCCTTCCTCGGCGGTCTAAGCTAACGATCGGTTGGCAGTGCGCGACATAGCCGTCCGGCTAAATTGGTCGCAAAAACGCGTCACCCATAACCGCGAAGTCAAGCGGGGCGACCGCAGCGAGCTCAGCTTTTCGTCGACGTGCACTTTGTGGCGCATCGCTGTGCCTTGCGCATCGCCTAAACTGATGAGTGGCCTGGGCGGAGGATAGGGCAACGGTGGGAACCGACCTGAGCGCCGTCTCAGGGGCCAGGACCGAAGGGGGCGGTGGATCGCCCCCGCGCCTGCTGGCATTCGGGCTTGGCATCAAAGCGCTAAATCCTCCCGCCCACGCAATCCCACGGCGAGAGCTTCGCGGCCTTGAGCTAAATTCCGGCCGATTTCGCGTCATCATATAGTGAGGGCCTGGCTAGCTTTCCGTGCTCAGCTTGGGCGGGATGCGCGCCATCGTAGTCACCCATTCGTGCCGTCCGGTGGATACCGTCGCACCGTCTAGTCATTCACCGGCGAGGGACACCCATTCATAATCTTGGCGCAGGCCAAGCCTCGCCAGACGCAAATTTACGGGTCGATCTCGCCTTCTGCGGCGCGCCCGCAGTTGTTCACATAGCCAATTCCTTCACTGCTGGCTGATGTTCGGCTTGCCAGCGCCGCAGTCGCTTCCAGCCTATCTCCGCCAACTTGCGGGCGACTGCCACGCGAGCGATCTTCGCGCTAGAGCCTTCCGAATCCGCGTATAGAAGTTGGCCAGCCCCACATCGTGCCCCACGATCTTCATGGCCGCGTCAATCAGCACCCAACGCATCCAGGGAGATCCTTGCTTGGTAATGTGATCGTGATGGCAGTGTGTTCCCGATTGTTCGACCTTGGCCGTCAATCCCGTATACGCCGCGGCCTGTTTGGCGGTGTGAAAGCGCGTGACATCACCCCATTCGGCAAGCAGCACCAGCGCGGTGAAGGTGCCGATACCGTGCAACCCCAAGAGGGCCTGGCATTCGGGAAACCCTTCGCGCATCGCCTCTAGGCTTGGCGTCGATCATATTGAGTTGGCGTCCATAATGGGCATGCCGCTCCAGCAATTCGTCACGCACTTGGTTATCCGCTCCGCCGAGATCGAGGCAACTAAACCAGTACAGGCCGCGTGGTCCGAAGGGGTACTTGTAAGGAGCAGTGACGTTATGACGCGCCAGCAGCCAGCACAAGAGGTTCTTCCCTTCGACCTGCGCATGCACAAGGCGACTGCGATGCCGGGTGAGATCACGCAATCGTTGATATGACTCGGCGGGGATGTGAGCCAGAGGGATCTGGTTAATCCGCAGTAGATTCGCGAGCAACATCGCATCCAGGCGGTCCGTCTTGCTGCGCCGCTGCAGCATAGCCCGCAACCGCAGCGGATGCGCTAACAGGACGGAGTAAAGCTAGCGATAGGTTCCGGTCGCTTCGATCACAGCTCGGAAAGGGCGCAATTCGTTGAAAAAACTGACGATGCTTTCCACTTCCGGGCAGGCAAATCGCCTGACCGGTCGCACCTCGCCCGAATCATGGATGGCCCCGACTACGACGCTCTGCCGATGCAGATCAATACCGATGTGCCACATGACATTGCTCCCGCGAGAGTGTGGTAAATCGCCAACGTGCTCCTATTTTACAGCGACAAAACGCTCACCCCTCGCGGTTATGGTACGCATAATTAAGTGATCCGCCTTAGCCATCGTCTTGAAACCGCTAAATTGCGGCTGCGGCCATTAGTCGGTTTTAGCCTGAGTTGAATTCTCGGGCTAATCCGGTTACTCTGCTAATCCTGCGGGCACTCCGCAATCCAATGCCTTCCCAATCCAAAGGAATCTACCCGCCGATCCAATCGGCTATGAATACAACTCGAATTGACGCGTGAGCGTCAAGTTTTCTGCTTCCCTCGAAAACCGCCAACTTGAGCCGCAAGGCTCTCGAAGAACAGAAGCAGTGCTTGAGCCGCGCCCCGTAAGGGGCGTCGGCCAGGTGCTGTTCTGTTCGCCCCTTGGCGGGGGTAGAGGGAGCGGCCTTGGACCGGCGCTCTGTTTTTTTGCGCGCTGTCCATGGTCGCCTCAATGTCAACCTCTTTGTGGCTCGAGGAGGACCTGCCATGGTCAACTTACAACGAACCGGACCGCCATCACGTTCGGAAAGCTTCGTCATTCGCCTTCCCGATGGGGCCGAGTACGGTCCGCTCACGGCCTCGGAAGCTCGCGAATTGGTGAATCAACGGTCGATCCCACCGACAGCTTTCATCAGGCGCTTCTCAAGTACGAAGTGGCAACTGGTCTCTGACCTGACCAGTCGCTCAACTCCGAACCCGCAGGCGAACACTGACAGGCATGAGCCCCCGTCGTACGCGCCGACCGCACCTTTTACCGCTCCACGGCCGCAGGAGCCGGGCCCGCAACCAACACCGAATGGGACTATCCCTGAAGGCCAACCAGACGTCGCACCTTTCCCCGCGTTCGAGCTGCGGACCACGTCAAATTCGACCGGCCAAGGCGAGGACAGTGCCGCGTCCATTGTCTTCGCGGTGCTAGGTCTGGCGGTTGTGGCAGGAGCCATTGCCGTCGTCTTCTGGGTCAAGTCTGCCTATGGCTTAACTCCCTATCAGTCACGCGGGATCGTCAAGTTCGCTGCGCTCGCAGTGCCGGCCTTACTTGCTGGTAGCTGGGCATTCCTCAAAGCCTGCCGGGTGGTGAAATGACCGCAACCACAGACCTCAAGCAGTGGTGGTTGTTGCGAGACGGTGCAGCTCAAGGACCGTACACGGCCGCCTACATCCAGCTTGGGCTACGGACCGGGACAATCCAGCTTGGTTCGCCTGCCTGCCCTTCGGGCGGCCAGCAGTGGAAGCCGCTCCGCGAATGGCCGGCCTTCTCAAATGGCTCCCAAGCACCGATTCCTCCACATTCTGCAGAACGATCATCGGAACTACCGGAATTCGCGAAGTGGATCCGGTACTACTGCCTGTTTGCGAGCCCGGTCTTATTCTTCGTGGGAACGCTGAGTTGTCTCAGCGGCGGCACCATGTTCGTTCCGGAGTCACCTCTCTTCGGACTCGAAGTGCTTGCGCTTGGGGTCATCACACTAGTGCAGCTGATTGCCGCTGTCGTGCTCATCTTTGGAGCCATTGGACTGCCGAAGCGAAATAAGCTCTCCATCCGCTTGCTCCAGCTTGGTTTCACGGTTGACCTACTCAACGCGTTTGCAACGCTTGCGATTGTGCTGTTTCTGTTTGCGCTCGGTTCAGCAGAAGAGGGCCATTTCGCGCAGATGAATGACAGCGTCTTTGATTTGCTGGCGCCGGTGCAACTGGCCGCTCTCGTCTTCGAAGCGGTGGCGCTCGTTTGGCTGGTGCTGCGTTCAGACCAATTGGTCCAGAGCTGAGATTGGTCGAACTTCTCGTGCGGAAGGAATCTCAGTTCCAAGAATTGCTTTGGCCGTTACTGGTCGAGTAGATGTACCTTACGACTCGGTGTAGCCGCCGTGATTGGTATATGCACCGGCTACTGCAGCGTAGTGCAAATGGCACGGCCACCGCCGCTGGCCGCAAGTCGCTCGGTCAGCGATTGCACGAGGAACAAGGACAGTTCTATTTGGGCTCGCTACAGGATGTGATGAGCGACCTGCATCATTGCAGCGCCGCTCGATCCAAGGCGGATGCACCGTTTTGTGCGCCGCGCTCACCGCTCAACTCTTCCAAGTCGAACCGTAGCCTGGTCAACAGAGGGTTCTTTGCCGCCGCGTTCGGGCACTTCGCCCGGGCGCAGCGGTGAAGAACCCTGGGCACGCTAGGGTCCCGTTTCACCTTGCAGCCTGCGTCTGCCCAGTCGCTCAACCGGAGCAGGGCAGTACCACCGCTTTTGTATCTGAAGCCCCAGCCACGTTGGCCGGGGCTTTTTTCGTTACTTGTCTCGCTTACAGCAAAGGTCATTGTCATGAACCAGAACGATCTCGATCGCCAAGTTGCCAGGGCTACCGGCGAGTCCATCGGTCGCATCTCGCGGCTGGGATTTTCTCTTGTCGGCGGTTCTCCGTTGCCGGTCGATGAACGCGATCCACTTGTCGTCGACTGGGACGATGTCGACTCCCAGCGCCGCCGCGGCTACCGGCCGTTGCGACACACAGCCAGCTGATCATGTTCCAGGCCCTACTTCACCCACTCTCCATTTCAGAAAGAGGACGAATCCCATGCGAGTACTGTTCATCAACAACGACGGCGGCGGTTTCGCAGACTACATCGAGGTCGCCGAAGGGACCACAGTGCAGTCCTTGTTCCAGCAGCGGCTCCAGTCGTCTCGCCCCCAGGACTACCTAATTCGCGTTAACCGCCAACCGGTGTCCTCGGATCAGGTGCTGGCCGAAGGGGATCGGGTGAGCTTCACGCCCACCAAGATTGAAGGCGCTCTGTAAACGCCTTCGCTGGTTGCGTTCGATCGGGGCGGCCATTTCACGGTCGCCCCTTGCTTCTTCAAGCCAGGAGTCAGCTGTGAGAACGTACCAACGAACGCTCTTTCGGGCCGCTCTTCAGATCCAGGAGAGTCTCGATCGCGCTCGCCCACCTGCTGTTAATCAGCAGCGCCTGGAATCCGCCTGGCGAAACCTCCAGCGAATTAGTCGGCTGGCCAATCACGCCGAGCGGCATGGATGGCGGGAAGATGATCTGAGAATCCTGCGCGACTTTCGCTGCGCCGCTGCCGAGGTGCAAGAGCTTACCGGCCGGCAACTTGAACACTTCGCTCGACTTCCGACCCGCCCCCAATGCAGCGCCAAGGACGTTTACGCCGAACTGCTCGCGCTCGACAGTGAATTCGATGAAGTCGAAGTCGACCTCCGGGAAAAACATCTCTCGGCCTTCACGGACCCCATCGAGCTGGAAGGAATCGAACTCGGCCGCTTTCAGATCCGACTGGACTGGAGCAGGTCATCGCTACTGGACGCCTATAGCGTCATTGCACTGGATCCCAATCCCGCGTCGATCAGCAGTTCAATCACGCACCCGCACGTTCGGGACGAACGGCTCTGCGAAGGGGAGGGGAGGCCGGCGATACAGGCGGCCCTCCAGCAGGGGCGCCTGGTCGATTTCTTTGTGCTCGTGCGGCAGGTGCT
>JAEZAS010000144.1 GCA_023430365.1 Planctomycetota bacterium | reverse complement strand
AGAGCCCCCAGCGTAAGCTGGGGGTGAGAAGCCCGCGCAATCCCCACCAAGCCGCGGAGCGGCGACACAAAACGCATGTCGTTCGAGACAGCCCAGACGTGTCCCCTCCGGGTGCCACTGCTGGCTTGTCCAGCAGTGTCGCCCCGCAGCGGGACGTCCAACTTGCTCCCAATCGTCTACTCAAACGCAATCGATGTTGAACCGCAGCAGCATTCGCGGCAATACATCATCGAGCGTCATCACGTCGTCATCGGTGATGCTCACCAGATTGAAGTTGTGTCGTTCATAGAGCGACTTCTTCTTCTGCATCCGCTCGACATACTTGGGATCTTGTTCCAGCCCCCAATACTCGATGTAGACATTGCCGCGCGGCAGGTAGAAATCGCACAGCACATCTTCTTCAATGGGAAGTCGCCGCTCGTAGGCATGCACGATTCCCTGCATGTAGAGCCAGTTGTCGATGAGCACTTCCCCTCGCGAACGCACCATGTGCCCATCGGTGGTGCGATACTTTGCCGGAAATCGATCCCGGAATTCCTGAGTCGTAGTGGATGGTGCTGACGCTGCCGCGGCTACCTCCGTGGGCCGGGCCGCCGCCTCTGGTTCCTTTGCCGCTCCGGTCGATTCGTTGATCGTTGCCAGGAGGGAGCGATTCGAGACGATCTCCGCCGGCCAAACCACATACGGCACGCCGTTATCTCGCATTTCGAGTTGAATGGCGCCGTGCTTCCGGCCTTGGGCGGTGGCAATCCACCCTTTGACAAATTTTTCGATCCAGCCGAGCTCTGCGAGGATCAAATTAATCCGCTGACTCGGTATCCCGAAATGTTTGCCGAGCTTGGTGGACGACAGAGCGTCCCGCGGAGCTTTCACATTCGGATCCGGGACGAGCATGACCGGCGCAAAGTCATCGCACGAGGCACAGCGGGACTCGATATTCTCAAAGAACAGTCCGCACCTCTCGCAAGCCCGGACCTTACCGTTCTGCTGCCCCTTCCAATGCTTGTAACAGAGCGTGTGGCCAGCCTTTTCGATCACAGCCTCGCAGCCTTTCACGACGCACTTCATCACCGGCCACCCCCCCGCTCGATTGTTGAACCGCCCACCGGGAAAGGTGGAGATTGTAGCAGACTGCAACGTCGCATGACCGGGCACATCCAGCCGCAGAGCGGCGAAACCTAAGAGCCCCCAGCGTATGCTGGGGGTGAGAAGCCCGCGCAATCCCCACCAAGCCGCGGAGCGGCGACACCAAACGCATGTCGTTCGAGATAGCCCAGACGTGTCCCCTCCGGGTGCCACTGCTGGCTCGTCCAGCAGTGCTGCCTCACAACGTGACGTTCAGCTTGGATTGCGTGTGAGACGATCGGGAGCTTGCACCAAGAAAGGAGCGGGTAGCCCTCCCCTTCGAACCCTAAGCTACTTCGACTTGAGGTCGAACTGGTATTCATTCGCCCCATCGGCTTTGACGACTTCCTCCAAGGTGCTGTCGCTGTTGTAGCGGGCGGGGATGGTTTCGATCTGTTCCTTGTCGAGCATGCCGGGCGTAGCGTTGGGATTGTCGACCGTCTTGGGTGAAACGATCTCGACCCGCCGCTGCCCAGCTTCGGCCTGGCCTTCGAACTTGCCATCCTTGATCGGCGCGCTGTCGATGGCGCCGGTGGCGATCGTCTTGAAGTAAATGAGTCCCTCGGCCAATGGCTGACCGTCGACGAGGACCGTTCCGCGCACCGGAAAACGGGCCGGCTCTTGCGAAGCATTGCATCCAACTTGAACGAGCACGACGAAGGCAATCAGCAGTATTCGATTCATAGGTAGGGATATCGGTGGGTGATAGATAGTTGGGAAATCAAGAAACGCCGCCCCGAGCAGACGCTCGGAGGCTCGAGGCGGCGCTGGCAGAAAATCGGACTTCGCGAAGCGTCAGTCGACGTTCACAACCTGGCCGTCGTCACGCGTCGCCAGGCGGGCGAGCATGTCGAGCGGCGTGGTCTGCGACAGGAAGTGGACCGACCCGTCCACGTACAGCGCGGTGACGCCGCCCGGATGCGGCGAATTGAGCGGAATGTTCGCCCCCACGTCGTCGCACACGCCGATGTCCTTGCACTGGGCTCGGTCGCCGGCGTTGGGCCAATTCCTTTTCTGGTTGATGGCATAACGAATCGTCGTGTGATTGAACGGACGATTGTCGCTCGCCGGGTTGAAGTCCGGCGGAGTCTTTTCGTCCTTGCAACCGATCGACCAGCCCCACGGCTGGCTCGCGCGCCAATCCTTTTGCGTGCCGTTCTGGGTGATCATGAAATCGCTGTGCTCGCTCACCATCAAGACGTTCGACGTTCCATCGGTGACCGACGCCAGGTTGAGCTGGCCGTTAGAGATGAGGACTCCACCGGCGCTTACGGCCCCGCCGGCGTCGACAATGTCGATGCGCGATTCGGTGTAGCCCGGGATGAGGCCATTGTTGGCGCCGGAGATGCCGACGTAGTTCACGGCCGCCTTATCGGTGTCGCTGCGGGCCCACTTGGGCAGCGGGGACGAGGGGCAGACATACTGCTTCATCTGCACCATGCTGACGTAGGCGTTGTTGCTGTTGTTGAACACGCCGGAGCTGCCGTTGAACTGCCATTTTTCGTAAATGGTGTTCTGCTCCATGTAGGGCAGGATGTAGACCAGCCACGAGCTGCCCCAGTCGGACGTGGCAGTGCCAAACGGCGGCTGGTCGCTGGCCCCTCCCGGCGGCAGCCGATTGTGGATGTCGTGGTGGTTGTGAAGCGCGAGCCCAAGTTGCTTCTGGTGGTTCATGCACTGCGACCGCCGCGCCGCTTCGCGGGCCGCCTGGACCGCTGGCAATAGAAGCGCGACGAGCACCCCAATGATTGCGATCACCACCAACAGTTCGACGAGCGTGAACCCCTTTTTGGCGACAGACATGCAGACCTCCTTGGTAAGAAAAGAACAGATAAGGAGAACGCGATGCGCGCCGATGATAACGGGATGTTTATGTAACGTAAACCTTGCTAGGACAATAATTTGAGTTGAGTTTTTTGGCGACGATTTCGGGTTTTTGGCTATGCGCCGCGGCTTGGATTCGGTAATCAACGGTCGTCGACTTCAACTAGCGCCTAGCTGCTCATGGTCGGCCCCTCGGAACCGATGTGCGGCCAAAAATCTCTCTGGCACGCCTCGTGCAATTACCGCCTTCCCGCTTGAAGGAACTGGGGTCCCCACGTCCCCCTCAGAAGCTGCAAACCGTTGTCGCCGCAACCGCTTACAGCCTGATGCCCGGGGAAACGACGGACGCCGATCGACGGGCGCTGATGTCAAAACGGGAATTGATCTTGTAAGAATTTCAATCCCGTCCCACATTGATGCCCGCTCGACTGAGGCAACCCAGCGGTTTGTGATGACCGTGCCCTTCGAGCACTGACCCGAGAAGCTGGCCGCAAGGTACGCGGCCGACTTCGAAGCACACCCGCCAACCCGCGGCGGGACGTCCGCATCGCACGGACCCGCGATGACAGGGCGACGAGGCGACTCACCACCCGGTGAACGCTTTGGTGCAGGGCAACCACCGCAAGGAAGCTCGCCGCAGGGCCGATTGCCTGCATGCTTCCTTGCTCCATATCCCATGGAGGGGAAGACATGCTCGCTCTGCCGACTCTCGTTGTGCTCTCGACGCTCGCCGCTGGCGGCGACGCAGCCCTGCTGCAATTCACGTCCGGAGCCTGCCCAGCCTGCAAGACCGTCGAACCGGTCGTGGCGCGTCTCGCCAGCGAAGGCTACAACGTCCAGACGATCGACGTTGGCTCGCGACCCGAACTCGCCCAGCAGTTCCAGGTTCGCGCGGTGCCGACCTTCGTCGTCGTTCGCGGCGGACAGGTGACGGGTCAACTCGAGGGAGCATGCACCTACGACCGCCTCGTTCAGCTCGCCCAGAGCGGCGGCCTCGCCCCGCGAGCGGTGCAAAACACCGACTTCCGCTCGGCCGCCACGCCGACCGTCACTCCGGCCCCTGCCCCTGCCCCTCAGCCGAGCTTTGGTGGTCCCGCCGCCGCTCCGCCGCTCGCCGGCACGGGTAGCGACGGCCTCTCGCCGATGCAGCGGGCGATGTACGCCACCGTTCGCCTGAAGGTGGAAGACGCCAGCGGGTTCGGCTACGGCACCGGCACCGTGATCGACCGTCACGAGGACGAGGCGCTCGTCATCACCTGCGGTCACCTGTTCCGCGAATCGCAAGGCAAAGGCAAGATCACGGCTGACCTCTTTGCCCCGGGCGCCAAGGGCCCCGTCGAAGGTCAGCTCATCTCGTACGACCTCGAGCGCGACATCGCCCTGGTCAGCATTCGGCCGGGCGTCGATCTGCCGGCCATTCGCGTCGGCGGGCCTGACTATGGAGTGAAGCCGCACGACCCGGCCTTCTCGATCGGCTGCGACAAGGGCGCCGACGCGAGCATCCGCGAGACGAAGATCACCTCCATCAACAAGTACACCAGCCCGCTGATCTGTGCGGCCGGCCAGCCGGTCGATGGTCGCAGCGGCGGCGGTTTGTTCTCGGCCGAGGGGGTGCTGATCGGCGTGTGCAACGCGGCCGACCCGAAGGACGACGAAGGTCTGTACGCCTCGC
>JAEZAS010000102.1 GCA_023430365.1 Planctomycetota bacterium | reverse complement strand
CGATGAGCGTCGAAGCGGAGACCTCTGCATGCGCTGCCGATTCGCGATTTTCACCTTGGCCATTGCAGCTCTGTTTGCAGCCAGCGGGCCCGTTTCGCAAAGCCTGGCGGGCGGTTGCGGCTGCGAGCCGACCTGTGCGCATGCCCACCACTGTCGTCACCGCCATTGTCACCATTGCCGGACGGCTCCGCCGAGCGGATTCCTGGTTCAGTCGGCTCCGGTCATGCAAGCGCCCGTGATGCAGGCTCCTGTCATGGCTGCGCCCGTTCAGATGGCGCCCGTGCAGTACGCTCCGATTCAAATGGCTCCCGTGCAGATGGCGCCGGTGCAAATGGCTCCGGTGCAGTACGCCCCCGTTCAATACGCGCCTGCTCCGCAGGCGCCTCAAGCGCCAGCCGCTCCATCGAATTGCTCGGGCGGCGCGGCAGCGCCTGCGGCGGCTCCCTCGCGGGAGTCGCTGGCGGAATTGCTCCGTCAGTACGAACAACTGCAGCAACGCTCGGCTGCCCCGCGTGCGCCGCAGCCGAAAGAAGAAACCTGCTGCGACGATCTCTATGCTCGGGTCGAGCGACTGGAGAACAAGCTCGATAGCCTGGAGCAGAACCTGGCCGACCGCATCACGACCGAAATCCGGGAGCTGGCCGAGCGACTCAAGGAGTAGACGATCGTGGTCCGCGTTTGAGAAGAGCTGCTTGCGGCCGTCACGAAGTGGACGGCCGTTTTCGTTTCTTGACGACTGCCGATGCAGGGGCAATCGCGCAGCAAGCTGCGCGAACTTTGCGGCCTTTAGCGGCAGTTCCGATACGTTCGCTTGTGAGCATTCTGCTTTCGCTTAGGCCTCTAACGATGGTGGCCGATGTAGAGGTAAGAACGCCACCATCGGGTGGCGGATGAAGCTCTTTCGCTGAGCGGGATCACGATCATGCGACGCATTCTCTGGAGCTTGGTTCTGGCGGGAACGCTGCCGGGCGTGCTTTGGGCGCAGGGTGGACATCCGCTTTCCGCCGGCCAGCCGATCCAGCTCGTGGCCGCGGAAGTGCCGTGCCACTCGCCGTGCCCGCATTGCGGCGTGCCAGGTTGCGCCCAGGGGGGTCCGCAGGGACCGTCCTGCGGCTTCGGTCCGGGAGAGCGTGGACCGATTTGCGGCGGAGAGGGTGAACGTCGCTGCGGCTGCCAGCGCTGTGCCGAGAAGCCACCGTGTCAGCCCTGTGCGCCGCCGGCAGCTCCCGCGGCTCCACAGCCGGTGATGCAGGCGCCGGGCATGTTCGTTCAGCCGCCGGCGAGCGGAACAGTTTACGGTCCGCAGAATGTCACCGAGATCGAAGGCCTGGGGCTGACCTTTCCGGAAGTGAATATTCGGTTGCCGCGACTTCGTTTCCCGTCGGTACAGCGGTCCCGCCGCAACGCGCGCATGGAACTGGATCGCGCGACGGCTCCGTACATGGAACAGGCTGCTCCAAGTTACGCCGCCGCTACTCCCGCGGCCCCGACGATGGTTGCAGCGGCGCCGACCCAGCCGGTCATGATGGCGCCAGCCGCCGCGCCGACGATGATGATGGCTCCGAGCGCCGCCCCGACGATGATGATGGCGGCTCCGTCTTACGCTCCGACGGCGATGCAGTACGCGCCTCAGTATGTGCCGGTCGCCCCGCAGGCTCCGCAAGCTCCTCAGGCGCCATGCAACCCGCAGCAAGGCCCGGCCCCACAAGCGCCCAGCTACGGCCCTCCGGCCGCAATGCCGCCGGCCTATGGTCCGCCGCAGGCGCCGGATTGCGAAGCGCCCCGTGGCCCCGCGTGTGGGCCCTATGGCCAGTTGCCGCCGCAGCCGGGTGCTCCGTACGTAAGCGTTGAGGCGAAGCTGCGGGAGTTGGAAGCCGCCGAGCGGCGCATCGATCAAAAACTAGCGCAGCTGCAGTCGTCGCTCGCAGGCCTGCAGGGACAAACTCGCCCGACTGGCTACGCCGCCCAGCCAGCGTCTTATCAGGCTGAACGATTGCCAGCCACCGCGGAGCCCGCGCGAATCTTTCAGCCGATTCAGCAGCCAAGCCCCATCGTCCGGCAGCCCGACTCGGTGATCCGCCAGCCGACGCGCTAGTCGACCGAGCGCATGTAGCGGAGGAACTCGGCGTCGAAGGCTTGCAGGTCCTTGCCGAAGGCGGCTTTGAAGTGCTCGAGCCGCTCTTCGCCGGAGACGGGCACGAGCGGGGATTGCTCGCTCTGTTTTTTCAGATAGGCGATGTACTGGTCAGCCCGCGTGCGGAGCAGGAAGTAGTTCAGCGCCCACGACTCGGCGTAGGCGGACGACATCGTTGCGGGGTCGCGGAAACGCTTGTCGTCGGTGAGCAGCAGTTCCAGGCTGTTGGCTGGGCGGTCGCGGAGCGACTTGCGGAAGTTGAACAGGTTCAGTTGGTTCACGCCGCCGATGTTGCGCCAGCCCTTGGTGCTTTGCAGGTCGGGGGTCTCGAAGTAGATGGCGATTCCTTCGCTGACCCAGAAGGGAATGTCGGCGTAACGAACCTGCAGGCCGCTGTTGTAAGCGATTTGATGGGTCGCTTCGTGAATGATCGTGGCGACGGTCCGTTCGGCGCGCGGTTGCGAGAGAATCTGATTGATGCGGGCGGCCGAGGTGCGAGCTCCCTTGGCGCCGACCTCTTCGACGCCCGTCAGGTCGTACATGATCACGCGGTTGGTGCTCAGGCTGTAATAGCCGATGATGCTGTTGGCGCCACCCTCGCCGAGTTCGCCGCGGGAGTATTCGGCGTAGTCGGACTGCCGGTCGAAGACGATGGCGACCAGCGCAAACTCCGGCTCGTGCAGCTCAAAGCCACGACGACTCCAATAGTTGGTGAACGCGCCGAGCAGTCGCTCGAACAGTCCGCCGACCCAGGTCGCATACGCGGGGGACGTGTTGTAGCAGATCAGGTAGTGTTTGGTCGCATGAATCTTGAAGCCCTCGGGCAATTCCTGAAGGAGCTTCTTACTGAGCTCGTCGCGCGAGAGAGGGGTGAACGGCGTGTCGTCCGACCGACGCGAGACGAGCTCTTCTTTCGGGACCGGCCAAAGCACACCGTCGCGAGCGAGCAGCAGCACACCGCCGTCGGCAGCTTCGACTTGAATCTTGCCGGCGACTTCGACCTCGCCACCCGACTTTTGCACCGTGACGTAGTCGAGAGCGGCGGCCGGGGTGAGCCCCAGCGATTGAATCGCGAGCGCAAGGGCGAGTAGCGTCGTCCATGATCCGAAAATGCCGATGCTGCGCATGCTCTCGCCCCGCATAGAAGTGCTTCGCCTTAGTATACGTCACGGCTGGGCGAATCGGCCGACGAATGTCGGGCGAGCAGCCGCCAGCAGATCGCCGCAACGCCCGCATAACCGGCCGCCATCAGCAGGCAGGCGGCGGCCACCTGCTCGTCGACACCCGCATGCACGAGACCGAACACTCGCCGCTGGATCGTGTCCATGCCCGGCGGAATGACGAGCAGCGAACTGGCCAGATCGCCGAAGGCGACGGCGGCCGCCAACAGCCAGGCTGCAACAATCGCCAGTCGCCTTTGCGGCAGGGCGACATGCAGAAGCTGCCGCCAGCGACTCAGGCCGTCGAGTTCCGCGGCTTCCAACAGGCGGCTCGGAATGCTCGCGAGTGCGGGCCAGACGACGAGCACCGCGATCGGCAGGGCGCGAACCATCTGCGCGAGCGCCGGCCCGGCAATCGTGCGATCGTAGAGCCAGGTGAAGCCGGGAATCGATTCGCGATTGAGCAGCCAGATAATGGACACTCCCACGAGTGGCCCTGGAGTCGCCAAGCCGATGGTCAATGCTACGCCAAGCGGCGCGATGCGCCAGCCGCCGCGCAGCGCCAGCCAAGTAAGGGCGATTGCTATTAGTACGGCCAACGTCGCGGCGACGGCCGCCGTTAGCAGGGACCAAAAGAACTCATAGCGAAACAGTTGCGGCGCTTCGATGAGCACTTCGAAGGTGCGCGCGAGCGACCAGCCGTGTTCGAGTTCGCCACTCGCAGTGCGCCCACTGACAAAGCCCGCTTTGAGCACCAGGCTGGCGATTGGCAGAGCGATCAGCAGCGCGACGATCCCCCACAGCAGCAAGCTGACCAGCGGCCGAAGCCCGCGCCAATGAAAAACGATGGCCGGCCGAAGCAGGGCGGTCGCCCAGGCGTCGGCCATCTGACGCAGAACGAGGAGCACGGCCAATCCGAGCACCAACAGCAGCAATATCCCGGGCCAGATGCGCCAGCCGACCTGCAACGGATCGGAGTTCAAGGCGAAGCCGTTGTAGATCTGCTCCGTGTAAGTATTCACCAGGTAGATGTTGGTGACGGTCATTTCAGTCGTCGTGCTGATCGCAGCCCACACGACCGCCGCCACAAGAAAAGGCCAGGCGCGCACCAGCGAAACTCGCAGCAGCACGGTGAGCGGGGAGGCGTCGAGCAGCGCGGCTTCTTCCAACTGCGGATCGACTTGCAGCAGGCCGAGCCCAATGATCAGCGTCGCCCAAGAGAGGGCTGCCATGCCGTGGACAAAAATGGCTCCCCGCATGCCAGCCAGCCACGGCTGGGCGATCGACCCGCTTTCGAGCGACCACCAGCCGAGCTTGCCCAGCAGGGCGTCCCAGCCGGCTAGTTGAGTCAGCAACGGCAGGACGAGCAGCAAACCGACGCCCGCGGCCGCCAAGCGCCGGCCCGCCACATCGGTGCGGGCGATCACCACGGCCAGGATCGTCCCCAGCGGAATCGCCACGGCGCACGTTCCCGCAGCGAGGACCAGGCTATTGATGAGCAAGCTGCGGCTGAGTGGATCGCTCCCCAGCAGCACGGCCGCAAGGGCTCCGATCGCAAGCAATGCCAGCACAAGCGATGTGCGGTTCATCGAAGAGTGATTTCAGGAAAAGTGGGCCGCACCCGCCGTG
This sequence comes from Planctomycetota bacterium, assembly GCA_023430365.1. Lineage (GTDB taxonomy): Bacteria > Planctomycetota > Planctomycetia > Pirellulales > Pirellulaceae > JAEZAS01. The sequence continues at coordinate 12,901 of JAEZAS010000102.1, read as the reverse complement.
TAACGAAGACGCCACTCTACCGTAAATCAAAGGGACGCTGCGCTCAAACCGTCTCGTTTCCGTCCGCTTGCGAGAATCCCGACAAAAACAACCGTGGCGGGAATATTTGGGCGGGTGTGCGGCGTCTTACCAATAGTCAAATCGACCTTGTTTCCGCACTCGCGGCTTCTCCTGTTCGCGGCGCTGCCGTTTTCGGCAATGCCCGCCGACCTCAGCGCTTGCCCTATCGAAGGAACTGTCCGATGCTGCGCGCACATGCTTTGTCGTTGGGAGTGGTGACGTCCCTGGTCGTCCTGCTCATCGGGTGTGAGCAGAGTTCCGACTTCGCCGGATCGGCTCCCGCTTCCAAAGCGGAAACTACCTCACAGTTGGAGAGCCTTGAAGAATCGTATCGGTACGTTGCCCCACCCAGCGCAGACGCGCCGGCCGCCAGCGAAGCAACGCCTGCCCCGCACAGTGCCGCACCCGCGAATGTCACGTCGGCCGTACCCTCTCCGGCACCGGCCGAGCAACCAAGTCTGGCCGCCGATCCCACGCAAGGCCAAGGGCCCGGACAGGCGGGGGATCGTTACGCCCTGATCGAGGAATCGCCGTTTCTGCAGGTGAAAACTAACCCGCTTTCGACCTTCTCGATCGACGTCGACACAGCCTCGTACGCCAAGACGCGGGCCTACCTGCTCAACCAGCGCATGCTGCCGCCGCCGGATGCCGTGCGGATTGAAGAGTTGGTCAATTACTTCGACTACGACTACGCTGGGCCAACCGATAGCCATCCGTTCGCCGTCCATCTCGAGTCAGCCGAGTGTCCGTGGAAGACGACCAATCGCCTCGTCCGGATCGGCATACAGGCCAAACGCATCGACGATCAGCCGCATCGGGCAAACCTGGTCTTCCTGATCGACGTTTCCGGTTCGATGGATGCTCCGAACAAGCTGCCGCTCGTCAAACGCGGTTTGCAGATGCTCGTGAGGCAGCTTGGAGAGAACGATCGGATCGCGATGGTGGTCTATGCCGGCTCGGCTGGGATGGTGCTGCCCCCAAATGCAGGCAACAACCACGCAACGATTCTCGCCGCCCTCGATCGTCTGCAAGCGGGCGGTTCGACCAACGGCGGGGAGGGGATTCAGCTGGCCTACAAGATCGCCGCCGAGCAGAAGATCGAAGGGGGCGTGAACCGCGTTATTCTCTGCACCGACGGCGACTTCAACGTCGGCATGACCGGCACGGGAGACCTCGTCCAGTTCGCCGCCGAGCGGGCGAAGCAGGGCATCCATCTCTCGGTGCTCGGCTTCGGCATGGGAAATCACAACGACGCCATGCTCGAGGCGCTCGCCGACAAGGCGAACGGCAACTATGGCTACATCGATAGCGACAAGGAAGCCCACAAGCTGCTGGTTGAGCAGATGTCGGGCACGCTCGTGACGGTCGCGCAGGACGTGAAGATTCAGGTGGAGTTCAATCCCGCGCAAGTCGCCGGTTATCGGCTGATCGGTTACGAGAACCGCCGCCTCGCCGACCGCGACTTCAATGACGATACGAAGGACGCGGGCGAGATCGGGGCCGGACACTCCGTGACCGCACTCTACGAGGTCGTACCGATCAGCCAGGCAAAGGCCCTGATCGGCGACGTCGACCCACTCAAGTACCAACAGCCCAAAGCAAGCGAAAGCGACGCCCCCCAAGCCGACGACTCGTCGTCGGAATCGTCAGAATCACCGGTGTCGTCAGAACTCCTCACCGTCAAACTCCGCTACCAACCCCCAGGCGGCGGCAAGAGCACGTTGATCACCCAACCGCTCACCGACAGCGACCACCGCTTCGGTCAGGCTTCGCCCGATTTTCAGTTCGCCACTTCGGTTGCTGCGTTCGGCATGTTGCTGCGTGGCTCGCAGCATCGGGGAGATGCGACCTACGACGGCGTGCTCGAGATCGCCTCCGCGACGCGAGGGGAGGATCGATTTGGCTACCGCGCTGAGTTTTTGGAATTGGTGAAGGCGGCGTCTGAGCTAAACGCCAAGAAGCTCGGCGCGGTTCCGGCCACGCCCAAATGGGAACATGGCGTCGTGGCGGTGGCGACGCCCGTTTACTCGCAGCCCGTGGTGCTGCGGTGCGGCACGGTGGACCCGCCCACGCTGTCGGCCCGGCTCACGGGATTCTGGCGACGGATGCCCGAGGGCCTGTTCACCGGCATGGTGCTCGGGGTGGGGCTGACCGTGATGGCCTTGGCCGGCGGGGTGTACGCCCTGTCGCGTTACCGCGACGCGGCAACGCAAGCAGCCTGGCCGTCGGAATTGCCGCCTGCGAAGAAGTTGCAGGCCTAGATCGCCCCCGGCGAGCGGGACGCGTAAGCGTCCCGGTGAAGCGACGAGAGAGTTCAAACGTACCAGACGAGCGAGGGACCACCGGGAGACTTACGTCTCCCGCTCGCCGAGGCAGGTCCTACTTCGCTTCGGTGCTCTTCCCCTTGGTGGCCACATCGACGCTGGCGATCGGCTCCTCGGTGAAGCGGGCGAGGTACTGCATGTTGCTGTTCGGGCCGTTGAAGCCGATGACCTGTTCGTCGAGGTCCATCTGCTTGCGGATCAGCTTGCCGGCCTCGATATCGAACTTAATCGAGCCCTTTTGCATCCGCTGCACGAGCTGCGATTCGATCTTCGGGTCGTCCACCGGCGTGAGAACCTGGGTTTCGACCGAGATGGTCGCCACGCCCGTCTCAACGTTTTCCAGCATGTAGACCTGCCGCGTGGCGACCTTCTTGACCGTGCCGTCTTCGAGGCGGATCCGCACGTCGTCGGGGATCGACCACTTGGCGCCGACCTTCACCGGCTGGGCCGGGAGCGGAATCGAAAGGGTGCCGATGCCGGGATTGAATTGCGGCTGGGCGTTTTCGCGGCCGATGATCCGGCCGTAGGGGTCCATGATGATCGTGGCCAGGGGCACACCGACGTCGCGGGCCACAGCTTCGTAGCCGGGAGGCGGCGTCTTGTCCTTGCGGCTGTCGAACCTGACCTCTTCGCGGCCGGTCACTTTCTGCCACATCTCGACGTGGGGAACCGAGTGGACGAACGTGGCGTTGCCGTTGTCGTCGACTTTTTCGATTTGCCAGCGCTTGGTCGAGACGCTGCGGGTGCTGGCCTTCTGCGTGACGCCTTGGACGGTCGTCTCGAGGGTGACGAGGTGCACCACCTTGGTCAGCACGTCGTCGCCCGCTTTGAACTTGTAGGCGAGCGTGTATTCAGGAGCGATCTTTCGCTTGGCGGCTTCGAGCTGGGCCGAAACGTCCGCATCGTCGGCGGCGGAGCAGAGCAGGGGAGCGGCCAGCGTCAGTACGAGCGTGAGAAGAAGAACAGTTCGCTTCATCGCGGCCTCCTTGCCTGATGGTGGTTGAGGGGATGTCTTCTGAGTGCCACTGCTGGCTCGTCCAGCAGTGCCGAAGCGTGTGCCCAGTTCATACTGCTGGACAAGCCAGCAGTGTCGCCCGGGCATCCAGTTGCGGGTAGATCGAATTTTGGCGGATTCCGCCACTTACGCCAACAGCAATTCCCGCTCAAGTCCGATACAAATGCCCCGACCAGCCGAGTTTGTCGCGGAGCGTGCGGTAGTAGTTCCGTCCGGGCACTTCCAGGAGCTGAAACCGGGGCTCGGCGCGAGTGACCCGCACCCGATCTCCCGCCTGCAATTGACAGAGCGGCCGGCCGTCGACCACCAGGGCGGTCCCTTCGTTCGGCTCAGGCACTTCCATCTCGTACACCCGGTCCGCCGCGTCCACCACGGGGCGAATCGTCAGCGTATGCGGACAGATCGGGCTGATGACGAAGGCTTGCAAGGTCTTACGCAGGATCGGACCGCCCGCCGACAGGCTGTGAGCCGTAGAGCCGACAGGCGTGCTGAGGATCAGGCCGTCGCAGGCGTAGGTGGTGACCAGATCGGAGTCGACGTAGAGATTTACGTTGAGCAGGGAGAATGGGGGCCCTGCGGTGATCACCGCTTCGTTCAGGCCGAGCTGATCGCAGAGTGGCCCGCCGCTGCGGAGGACCGAGCAATGGAACATCAGGTGGTCGAGCACCCGGCACCGTCCGCTGGCAATATCGGGCAGGACGGAAATCAGCTCCTCGGGGTTGATCCCCGCCAGGAAGCCGAGCTTGCCGAGGTTGACCCCCAAGATGGGAATCTGTCGGTCTCCCATCTGCCGGCTGGCGCGGAGGATGGAACCATCGCCGCCGAGGACGATCGCCAAGTCGGCTTCGACCTGCGAGAGATCCTGCTCGAACTGGAAGTCGCTCAGGACGATGTCGAACTGCTTGTCGAGGATCGGCCGGAGCCGCTCGCACTCGAGTTGCACATTGGCCCGATCGCCGGCGCCGAGCAGCAGCGCCCGCGGCCGGTCGAAGCCCGACTCCAACCCAGCCGCCCAATGGGGCGTGCGTTCGCCGAAGTACATGGAGTCGTTCATGGCAACCTGGCCGGTGCGGAGTGAGGGGACGTTGGAACTAAGTATAGTTCAAACACCCCAGAGCCGGACGGTAACACCGTCCGGAGAGATTGCTCGAGGAGCTTCGATCGCAGTAATGCCTTCCCAGCCGTCCCGGTTTGGGTGGCACGCCCTGGAGCGAAGCGAAGGGCGTGGCTGAATCGAGCGCCGCCGCCGCCACGCCCTTTACTGCGTGCAGGGCGTGCCACCCTGCGCTGGATGGGAACGTCGTCGGGTCGTTCTCCGGGCGGCGGTACCGCCCGGCTGAACATGGTCGTCCGCACATACCATGTGCGGACTGGTCGGCAGCAGGAGTGAGCCCACGCGCGGGGCTGTCGGCATTTGGAAAATGCCGACTACTTTGCGTCGCTCGCCGGTACGCCGCCTGTGGGGAGGGGCTCGATTTTCGCTGGATCGGCTTCGAGCAGTTGCGCGATGCCCGTCATGAGGACTCCTTCGACCTCCGGCGCCACATACGAGGCCGTCGGGCCCGTTTCGTAGCCGCCTTGGGGGTAAGCCGCCGCGGTGCCGATGTAGGCTGGGGCATAGTCGCCGTAGGCGGCCGTGGCGACGAACAGGTCAGGTCGCAGCTTCTGAGCGGCGAGTTGGTATTCGACGAACAGTTCACCCGGCAGGTGCACGACTCGCGCCTTGCCCAGCGAGAGGCAGCCGAGGTCAATCTCTTCGCCGGCGAGGCAGCGACGAAGCCAGGCGAGCTGAGTGGCGGCGGTGAGTCGCTGCTGCGGTGGCAGGTCCTTGTTCTTGAGCCTGGCGTCGATTTCCGATTCAACGAGATGCTTGCCGGGCGGCAGTTTCACGCCGACGCTCTTCCAAGCGACGTCTTTGAGCTCGAGGGGAGTTCGCTCGAGGCTGTCCCAGGCCTTGGTCATCGCTTCCGTCACGCGGTCGGCCAGAACCTGGCGATTCTCGGGCGAGCCGTCGTTGTACTTGCCCGCACCGATGTTGCCGCCGGCGCCGTTGAAGTGGATATGCGGCACGCCGGTCGCTTTCTCGCGGGCATTGCGGGCCATGCCGGGAAAATCAGGGTTGGCTTTGCCGGTGCGATAGTAGCTCTGCGGGTGCGTGGCGTAGTAGGTGAGCACGGCGACCGGTTTTTCGCCGTGGTAGAGCGTGATCATCCGCAGCAGCGGATCGATCAGCCCCTCCGGATAGGCGCGGATGTTCGGATCGCGCGTCGCCGTGTAGCGAACGTGCTTCACCTTGCCGTCGGGGCCGAGGACGCGGCGGTTGGAGGCGACTTTTTCGACCTTCGCGCTGGCCAGGCCCACGTGCGTGATCGGCTGGGCGTTTTCCTTCGCCTTGGCGACGGCCTCGGCCACCCGGCCGAAGGCCTGGCGGGCGAAGATCGAGTCGAACGGCAGATAACCGCCGACCTCGTGCTGCGACATCAGTTCATGCGCCAGGTGGTCGGCCCAGGGAGCGTCGTGCTGATGGAGCGTATGGAGCGCGACGCGGTCGGCCGTGGTGCCTGCCGCCTTCGCGATCAGCTCACGAAACGTCCGGTGGCTGCCGTTGCCGATGCCAATCCAGTCGACGGCGACCAGGACGATCGGCTTGTCCTTTCCCAGTAGAACCAGGCCGCGGCAAGAGAGCGGGTCCTGGATTTCCTTCGTGGTGTCGTAGGCGAGCGGGCTGCCGGCCGGAGGCGAGACGTCGACATCGAAGAGACCGACCTGCAGTTGATCGGCAGCGGAAGCGAGAAGCGGTGTGGCCAGGGCCAGCAGCAGTGCGGCTAGAAACGGTCGGGCAAGACGCAGCAACATCAGGTGCTCCTTCAGGCGGTGGGAATTCAAGCTGAAGTGGTCACGGCGGGGTTGCGGATAGCTTACTGCTACGGCGGGCGGATTGACAGTTCTTGATCGTTGCATGGGCCACCTGCCGCCGCCCGGTGAGGAAAGACGGTGTGGCACGCCCTGGAGCGCAGCGAAGGGCGTGGCGAAGCGACTTTGCAGTTCAACACGCCCTTCACTTCGTTCAGGGCGTGCCACCCCGCGATGGATGGATTTGATGGATCGTTTTAACTTGACAACTTATTAAAAGTTGTGTATAAAACGCGTTGCTGCTCCCTCGCTGGCTTTGGGCGGGCGTGGGGCGTTTGGTGCTGCGCTGTGGTGGTCGCCTGGGCTCGGAGGGGCGAGGCGCTGTCGCGGCGTAAGTGAGCTCTTTGAAAATCAGGTTGTGACGACGAAGCGCCTGTGGCTAGCTGTTGTGAAAGAAGTGTTGTGCTGCCTGGCGGAGTCGTTGTCGAGGCCTTGTGGGGGCTTGTGCGCAGGGGTTGTGAAGATTTGGGCCTTGGCGGCGGCAAGTGGTTGGCAGATGGGCGCTTCTTGCAAAGCGAGGGAGCGCGCAAGGGGTTGTAAAACCCCTTGTGGGCTGCGGTGGTGGCGGGGCGAGACGGCTGTGGCTGAGAAGGCGGCTAGCTGTTGTGAAGCGCGGCGGTGGAATTGACGTAAGTGGTCGGGGCCACGTTTCGCTTAGGCCCCGCCACCCGACTGGGAATGACGGGGTGGCACGCCCTGAACGAAGTGAAGGGCGTGGTGTCCTGCAACGGCGCTTAGCCACGCCCTTCGCTGCGCTCCAGGGCGTGCCACCCAATTTCGATTAGGTGGTTCAGGGCGATGAGTCGCCGGCTAGTTGGTTGCGCCGAGTTCGGCGGTGCGGCTGCCAGAGAAGCGTTCGGCGAATTCCCGGCAGGTCTGGGCGATGCCAGCCGTATCGAGCTTCAGGTCGGCGAGGATTTCCCCTCGCTCGCCGTGCTCGACGAACGCATCGGGCAGGCCGGCGCGACGCACGCGGCTGGCGTCGAGGCCCAGGTCGCTGGCCGCTTCCAGGAAGGCGCTGCCGAAGCCCCCCATCAGGGCTCCTTCTTCGACCGTGAGGACGAAGGCGGAGTCGCGAAGCGTGCGTTCGACCATCTCGCGGTCGATCGGCTTGACGAAGCGGGCGTTCACGACGCCGATGTCGAGTCCTTCTTTCTGAAGCTGCTCCGCCGCCCGGAGGCAATCGCCCACCAAGGTGCCGAAGCAGACGATCATGCCATCGCGTCCCCAGTGGAGCACTTCGCTCCGACCGAGCTCGAGCGGCTGGCGGTCGCCGGGGAGAGTCTCGACGCTGGTCTTCGGATAACGCAGCGAGCAAGGGCCGTCGTGCTCGAGGGCGAAGTCGAGCATCTGCGGCACGTCGTAGGCGTCTCCCGGAGCCATGATGACCAGGTTCGGGAAGACACGCATGTAGCCGATGTCGTAGCTGCCGTGATGAGTTGGACCGTCGGCGCCGGTCAGGCCGGCGCGGTCCATCGTGAACGTGACTGGCAGGTTCTGCAGCGAGACTTCCTGAAAGATCTGGTCGTAGGAACGCTGGAGGAACGTGCTGTAGATATCGACGACTGGACGCATGCCGGCTTTCGCCTGACCGGCCGCGAAGGCGACCGCATGCGACTCGCAGATGCCGACGTCGAAGAACCGATCCGGAAACTCTTCGCGGACCGGTTCGAGCTTGTTGCCTTGGCACATCGCGGCGGTGATGACCGTGACGCGCGGATTGCGACGCATCGCATTGCCGATCGACTCGCTGATCAGGTTGGTATAGGCCGGCTTGCTGCTCGCGGGCTTGGGAATCGCACAGCCGTCCTGGTGGACGAAGGCGGGGGGCGTGTGGAAGTAGACCGGATCGGAAGCGGCCGGCTGGAAGCCGTGTCCTTTCTCGGTGACGACGTGCAGCAGGATCGGACCCTTGAGGGTCTTTACCATCTGCAGATACTTCCGCAGGACGGCGATATTGTGTCCGTCGATGGGACCGATGTAGCGGAAGCCGAGGTCCTCGAACATCATGCCGCCATGCAGCCCCGCCTTCACCGCTTCCTTCATCTGCGCGAGGAAGCGCTCGACGGGATCGCCGAATACCGGGATGTTGTTGAGCATCCGCTGCACTTCGTGCTTGAAGCCCGAGTAGATCGGGTTGGTGCGAAGGCGGTCGAAGTAGTCGGCCATTCCTCCGACGCGCGGGCAGATCGACATCTTGTTGTCGTTCAGCACCACGAGCAGGTCCTGGTTGAGCCCGCCGGCGTTATTGAGGGCTTCGAAGACGATGCCCGAGGGGAATGCGCCATCGCCGATGACGGCGACGCTGCGGCGGTCGCTCTGGCCCATCAGATCGTCGCCGCTTTTGAGGCCAACGACGGTCGAGACGCTGCTGCCGGCATGGCCGGTCATGAACAGGTCGTACTCGCTTTCCACTGGGTTGGGATAACCCATCAATCCGCCTTTGGTGCGGATGGTGCTGAACTCGTGGTAGCGGCCGGTGACGAGCTTGTGCGGATAGATCTGGTGTCCGGTGTCCCAGATCAGGCGGTCGCGGCGGAAATCGTAAACGCTATGCAGCGCAAGGCAGAGCTCGACGACGCCGAGGTTCGACGCAAAGTGGGCGGTGCGCGTGCTCAGCAGATTGCAGAGCACGTCGCGGATCTCGGCGGCGAGTTCATTCAGCTCCGCGACCGTCATCCGGTGCAGATCGTGGGCTGACTCGATTTTGGGGAGCAACTTGTGCATGGTTTAGTGATTTCGCTGGACCACGTACCGGGCCAGGGCTTCCAGCCCGGCCGCGCGGTCGCCGAAAACGGCAACCGCCGAGCAAGCTTCATCAATCAGGGCCGCGGCGCGGCGACGGCTCTCGGCTTCGCCGAGAACTGCGGGAAAGGTTAGCTTCCCCTTGGTGGAATCTTTCTGCAACCGTTTGCCCATGGCGGCCTCGTCGCCGTTCAAATCGAGCAGGTCGTCGACGATTTGGAACGCCAAGCCTATCTTCTCACCGTAGGTGTCGAGTGCAGCTAACTGAGATTCGGTCGACCGGGCGACCAAACCGCCGAGTCGGAGCGAAACGCGGATCATCGCTCCAGTCTTGCGACGGTGGATCCGCTCCAGGTGTTCGAGTCCGCCGTTGGTAAATTCGGCTTTCAGGTCATCCTCTTGCCCACCAACCAGTTCCGACGCGCCAGCCGCCCGGGCAAGCTCGGCGACACAGCGGGCAGCCACTTCCCCCGGCTGGGTGTCGCGAGCGAGGATTTCAAACGCCTGGGCCAGTAGAGCGTCGCCGGCGAGAATGGCTGTCGCTTCGCCAAACTGCACGTGACAGGTTGGCCGACCCCGACGCATATCATCATCGTCCATCGCGGGGAGGTCGTCGTGGATCAGCGAGTAGGTATGGATCATTTCGACCGCGCAGGCGGCGGGCAAGGCCTGGCTGCGCTCGTAACCGCAAGCGTCGCAAGCCATTAACACGAGCAGCGGACGCAGTCGCTTGCCGGGGGCCAGCAGACTATGGCGGATGGCCGCGGCGAGGTGCGACGGGCAGTCGTCGTCGTAAGTCGTGTAGCGAGTAAGCGCTTCATCGACTTCGTGGCGGAGCTGGCGCGAGTATTCGACGAAATCCGCCGTCGGGATGGATGTCATAGTGTGTTGCATCTCGCTCCCACTCAGTACGTGGGAACGCGGCCCCGACGCTACGTGACACTTGGCTAGTTGGCTGCTTAAGTTCAGGCAAGAAAGCAGCTTGCGGAAAACTCTATGGGCGGGCGGCGGCCGCGCAGTTCGATTTTAGAACACGGCTTCCGAATCGTCTACGTCGCCAGCAGAAGGGCGGTTTGCCGTGGAACGACGCCCACCGGTCTGGCGACGCTTGCCAGCCTGTTCCTGGAGGGCGGTGGGATCGTCCCCGAAGGGCTCGGTGATCGGATTGCCCTGGGCATCGAGCCCGGTGAGCAGTTCGATCTTCCGCTCCGCCTGTCCGAGGAGGTTGAAGCAGTGACGGAGGTGTTTCACCCCTTGCTCGTACTGCTCCAGGGCGACGGAAAGGTCGAGCTCGCCATCCTCGAGCTTATGAACGATCTGTTCGAGCTGGCCGAGCGCCTGCTCGAACGACAGTTCGTCGCAAGCCTCGGCGGTGTTTTCGGAGGACGGATCGTTCTTACGTTTAGAACCGGAACTCAAGCTTCGGACTCCTTTTCGACCCGGCTGAGGATGTGTCCCTGATGGAGCTGGGTGCGGATCAAATCGCCAGGTTGCAATTGAGCGGCGTCTCGCACGATTTTACCGTCGTCGGCCCGCTGTGTGACGCTATAGCCTCGGCTCAGCACGGCGAGTGGGCTGAGCGATTCCAAGTGGGTGCTGGCCGCAGTCAGTCGGTCTTTGAAGTGGGTGATGCGACGTTGGACGGCGCGTTGCAGACGAGCGTCGAGTTCGTCCAAGCGGCGGGAGCGGTCGTATAGATATTCGTGAGGGCGTTGCAGGACTCGCCGCTTTGCCAGGGCTTCGAGCATCGATCGCATGCGAACGACTCGACCGCGAAGGCCGGTCGAAAGGCGACGCGCAAGCACTCCCAGGCGATGCTTCAGTTCGTCGGACGAGGGGAACAGACGTTCGGCGGCTTCGGAGGGAGTGAGGGCCCGGACATCGGCGACCAGATCGGCAAGCGTGACATCGATTTCGTGGCCGACAGCCGAAACGACCGGGATGCGGGAGTTGAAGATCGCGCGCACAACCACTTCGGTGTTGAACGCCCACAGGTCTTCCAAGCTGCCGCCACCTCGACCGACGACAAGCACATCTGGCGGACATTGCATGCGGTTGGCGGTTTCGATGCCGCGGGCGACTTCCTGGGGCGATCCTTCCCCCTGCACGCGGGCGGGAACCACCAGGATGTTTGCACCGCGGAACCGGCGGGTGGCCACCTCGAGAAAGTCGCGAATAGCGGCCCCGGTCGGACTGGTGACGAATGCGACTCGCTGGGGGAACGTCGGCAGGGGCTTTTTGTGCCGGGGATCGAAGAGTCCTTCTGTGGCCAGCCGCTGCTGCATCTGGCGGAAGGCAATCTGCAAAGCGCCGAGGCCTTGCGGTTCCACCGTGCGGACGACGATCTGGTAGCTGCCGCGCGGCAGGTAGACGTCGATGTTGCCCTGGACGATGACCTGTTGGCCGTCTTCGAGGGTGAAAGGGAGCCTTTGGACAGCGCTACGCCAAAGGACGGCGCGAATCTGCGACGATTCGTCCTTGAGGGTGAAGTAGATGTGCCCCGATTGCGGCCGGGAAACCTCTGAAACTTCACCGCTGACCCAAATGGCCGCGAACTGCGTTTCCAGAGAGTCCTTGATCTCGGAAGTGAGTTCCGAAACCGAAAAGACGCGAGGCGCCTCCGGCTCGGCGACGAGTTCCTCCTCGTCTTCCTCGGGAAACAGCGGCAAGAAACTGTCGGCCATCGGATCATTGTAGCGAGGCTGGCCAATCCGCACATGGCGTGCGGAGACAGAGTCCTAGCGCTACAGAAAGATCCACTCGTCCGACTGGTGGGCCGCCGGGTCGGGGAGCTCCTCCCAGAGCTTTCGGCCCCCCTCGACGACCGTGCGGTTATGTCCGCGCCGAAAGCCGTCCGGCAATTCCTCAAGCTGCTTCACACTGCCGCCGCCCAGCACGACGTAGTCGGCCATCATGGCTTGTTTCAGCGATGGCAGGTACTCGCTAACCACCTGCGCCCATTTCTTCTTGCCCAGACGCTCGAAACCATCGTCGCCGAGCAGTTCCCAGAGACGATCATCGCCGACCCGAATGCGTCCCAGGTCAAGGGACAGAATGAGCTTGTTGGTGATGAACGTCGAACCGACCGCGGTGCCCATGCCGACGAACAGCATCCGTCCGCCATCGTAGCTGCCAAGCGCTTGCAGGGCCGCATCGTTCATGATGCGAACCGGACGATCGAGAGCAGCGCAGAAGTTAAACGCCACCCAGCCCGGACCAAGATTCTGAGGGTCTTCGACCGCCTTGCCTCGACTGACACGGCAAGGCAAACCGAGAGCTACGGCTTCGTAAGTCCAGTCGCCTATTTCCTCTTCGATCCGCTTTACCAGTGTTTCTGGCGTGAGCGTCTTTCCCGATTCAAACTTGCGGTGTTCTTCATGCCCTGTATGCCAGAGCTTGACGGAGCTGCCGCCAATATCGACGACTAGAATGTCCATACATGATTTCGCCAGGTGATGTTTAGATGTTAACTGTGCGTTCGCTCGCTTCGTGACGAGGCTTTCGGCTGTGAAGGCTCTGCAGGTCGTCCATGATGATCTGGTCGATCAGCTCTTCCACACCACGTCCATGGTCGCCCGTAGTGACAATGTCACATTTTTCCTTCAGAGCCGGAAGTGCGTTGGAGACTGCAGCCGAAACTCCGCAGAAATCGAGAAACGCGTGGTCGTTTTCCGCGTCGCCGACCGCGACGATGTTCTTCGGCGAGATTGAGGTTCGTTTGAGCGCTTCGGCCAGTCCGGTGGCCTTGTTGATGCCGGAAGGAAGCACCATCACAGCGCCCTTGTTCAGAATCACCTGATAGCCGATTCCTAGCTCTTGAATGGCTTCCAACACTGCCGTGTCG
>JAEZAS010000486.1 GCA_023430365.1 Planctomycetota bacterium | reverse complement strand
GGGCCAACGGCGCGTCACGGCCGGGCGACAATGCCGACGCTAACGTTCAGGCGGTAACGACGCAGGCGGAGGAGGCCCGAGGCGACCAGAAGCAAGAGGCGAGGGAATCGAGCCGCGGCCAGCAGGCTGCTTCGAAGCCGCACCCGCGCCAGCGCTTCCACAACGGCCGGTGGTGGTATCTGACCCAAGACAATCAATGGCTGTACTACGAAAATGGTCGCTGGATCCCACACCAGCAACCGCAGTATCAGGCCCAGCCGCAGTACTACCAGGGTGGCCAATACCAGTACGGCTACGCCCCGCAGTACTACGGCCAGCCCTACGGGAGCGGCTATCGCGGCTACAACGGCGGCTACCATAACGGCTACTACGGGCGGGGCTATTACAACGGTCCCGGCTATGGGAACCGGGGTTGGGGCAACGCCAATTATGGAAGCCGCGGCGCCAACCAAGGGTCGAACATCGGCGGCGCCATTGGCCAAGGGCTTGGCGGTTCCGGACAGATTGGCGCCGGGATTGGTGCAGCCATTGGCAATCAGTAAGGAACGGCCGAGAGGCGTTGCTGGCCTGCAGTCGAGGCGGCTGCAGGCCACTCGGCCCATTGCCCGGGTCGAGGTAATGGTCACACGCAGCCACGGGCGGGCCGCCGCACTTCTCATTCCTGTATGACCGTCGTTCGCGGCCCGGCATGACGGCGCTTCAAGGCGTGGCGGAATGAGATGTGCAAACTCCGACGGGTTGGGAGAACGAGTCGCACCATCCGTCGAAGTTCGCTGCCATGCCGTACCAACCCATCGAGAACTACGGGCTGATCGGCAATCTGCGGACCGCCGCGCTGGTGGGGATGGACGGCTCGATCGACTGGATGTGCGTGCCGAACTTTGACTCCCCCAGCGTCTTCGCGGCGATTCTCGACGACCAAAAAGGGGGCCGGTTCCGCATCTCGGCGACCGGCGACAACATCAAGCGAAAGCAGCATTACTGGCCGAACACCAACATCCTGATCACCCGCTTTCTGCACGCCGACGGCATCGGGGAGCTGATCGACTTCATGCCCGTCGGTGGAGCTGGCGGCAGCCTGAAAGACCTGTTGGTCCGCCGCGTTCGGGTTGTGCATGGTCGCCTTCCGTTCCGCCTCGAATGCTATCCGGCGTTCGACTACGCCCGAGCGGGACATGACACATCGCTGGGAAAAAATGCGGTCCGCTTCGATGGACCGGGCCTCAGCCTCGGGCTGGCTGCTCCAATCCCCTTAAGACAGGACGCGGCAGGCGTGCAGGCCGACTTTGTCCTCGGAGAAGGGGAAAGCAAAACATTCATTTTGCGCCAGCTTGATCCTGGAAATGATGTGGGGCATTGCCCGAGCACCGACAGCGCCGATGAGCGCTTTCGGGAAACGGTTCAATACTGGCAGCGCTGGTTGTCGCGTTGCACGTATCAGGGGCGTTGGCGGGAAGTGGTCCAGCGTTCGGCGCTCGTGCTCAAACTGCTGACCTACGAGCCGACCGGCGCCCTCGTCGCGGCGCCGACCACGAGTCTGCCGGAGGGCATCGGCGGAGTGCGCAATTGGGACTACCGCTACACCTGGCTGCGAGACGCTTCCTTCACCCTCTACGCGTTGATGCGGATTGGATTCACCGAAGAAGCAGCCCGCTTCATGGACTGGCTTTCCGCACGTTGGCACGACGACAAGTCGGATACCGATGGGCCGCTGCAGCTCATGTACGGCATCGACGGTCGAGTCGATCTCGTCGAAGAGGAATTGTCGCATCTGGAAGGCTACCGCGGTTCGCGCCCGGTGCGGATCGGCAATGCGGCTCATAACCAGTTGCAACTCGATATCTACGGCGAGCTGATGGACTCCGCCTATCTGTTCAACAAACACGGCGCTCCGCTGGGCTACGAGGCCTGGCAAGATCTCCGCCGGCTGGTCGATTGGGTCTGCGAGAACTGGGAACGGGCGGATGAAGGCCCCTGGGAAATTCGTGACGCGAGACGGCATTTTGTCTTCTCGCGGTTCATGTGCTGGGTGGCGATCGATCGGGGGCTGCGCCTGGCCGACAAGCGTTCGTTCCCGGCTGACCGTGGTCGCTGGTACCGAGTCAGGGACGCGATCTACGAAGACGTGATGCAAAAGGGCTGGGACCCCCAGCAGCGCACGTTCGTGCAAGCCTACGGATCGCCGGCTATGGACGCTTCCAATCTGCTGATGCCGCTGGTCTTTTTCATGGCCCCCAACGACCCGCGCATGCTCGCCACCGTCGACGCGATCCGCAAACCGATTGCGCAAGGGGGCCTCGCCACGGCCGGCCTGGTGTATCGGTACGACCCGACGCAGGCGCCCGACGGGCTGGCAGGAACGGAGGGCACCTTCAACATGTGCAGCTTCTGGCTCGTGGAGGCCCTGACTCGCGCCGGTCGGACCGATCGCCGCCGCCTCGAAGAGGCGCGACTCCTCTTCGAGGAAATGCTGAGTTACGCGAATCACCTGGGGCTGTACGCCGAACAGACGGGACCTCGGGGCGAAGCTCTGGGAAACTTTCCGCAGGCGTTCACGCATCTCGGTCTGATCAGCGCGGCGTTCAATTTGGACCGGACCCTGGGCGGCCAGGGAGCCTGAACGTGTCAGGCCATTAGTCGCTTACGCGAGTCGAAGGATGTTTTGACATTCCCGAGATCACAGGGAGATGTTCGCAACCGCGAGGATCTCAATTCAAGGAGAAGCGGCGCGTCTCCAATCACGCGCCGCAGCGGCGGCCCATAGGATCTGAAAGGAAGGCTGGGATGCGTTACATACGAAATCTCTGCAGCGTGGCTCTGCCCTTGGTGTTGGTTTTCGCCGCCACGGGCATAGTGAGTGCGGACAGCACCGAACTGGAAGCGAAAGTTCGAGAGCGGTCCAAGGCAATCGAGGAGAAGTTGATTGCGTGGCGGAGAGATATCCACCAACATCCGGAATTGGGAGACCAGGAAAAACGAACGTCGCGCCTGGTCGCAGAGCACTTGCGAGGCCTGGACTTGGAAGTCCACACCGGAGTGGCGAGAACCGGCGTCGTAGGCGTCCTGAAAGGCGGCAAACCTGGTCCGACCGTCGCGCTGCGGGCGGACATGGATGCACTCCCGGTCAAGGAACCGGAAGGGCTTCCCTTTGCCTCCAAGGAAAAGGCCGAGTACTTCGGTAAGACCGTTCCAGTGATGCACGCCTGCGGCCACGATGCGCATACAGCCATGCTGATGGCTACCGCCGAAGTGCTCGCTGGTATGAAGCAGGAACTGCCCGGCTCGGTGATGTTCCTCTTTCAGCCAGCCGAGGAAGGTTCCAGCCTGGTGAGCGCAGCCAGTGGCAAGAGTTGGGGAGCCAAGTTGATGCTCGAAGAAGGCGTGTTCGAGAAGACCAAGCCGGACGCCGTCTTCGCCGTGCACGTCATGCCCGGACCGCTCGGTGAGATTTCCTATCGGAGTGGTCCGACCACGGCGAGCAGCGACACTCCGGAGATTACCGTGATGGGCAAACAAGGGCATGGCGGCATGCCCTGGGATACGGTGGACCCGATTACGACGTCGGCTCAGGTCATTTCCGGATTGCAGACCGTCGTCAGCCGCAGGGCCCGGCTTACGGACTCGCCGCTAGTGATCACGATCGGGACGATCAACGGTGGGACCGGTCCGAATATCGTCCCCGAGACGGTGCAAATGACCGGCACGATCCGCGCCTACGATGAGAAAGTGCGCAAGCAGGCCCATGCCGACATCCGCCAGGTAGCCGAAAAAATCGCTGAGAGCGCGGGGGCAAAAGCCAAGGTGTCGATTTCGAAAATGTATGACACGACCATCAATGACGACTTGCTCACCGAGCGGATGGCGCCGGTGCTCAAGCGCGCTGCCGACGGCCGGGTGGCCCCCGCGCCGCTCGTGGGAGCGTCGGAAGACTTTTCGTTCTTCGCGAAGGAAGTGCCCGGGCTGTATGTGTTTCTGGGAGTCACTCCACGCGATCAGGACCCAGCCCAGGCGGCGCCCAACCACAACCCCAACTTCTTTATCGATGAGCAAGCGCTCGTCGTCGGTACGAGAGTGATGGCGTCGCTGGCGGTGAACTTTCTGGCGGACCAACCGCAGTAGACCATGGGCTTGCCGGTCGGCCGGTCGCGTCGCGGCTGCAGCGTGTGGAACGCGCTGCAGCGCAGCGAAGGGCGTGGCGTGCGTAGGCGAAGCGTCGTAGAGCGCTTCCACGCCCATCGCTGCGCTCCTGGGCGTGCCACCCTGACACCTGACACCTGACTCCTGGAATCTGACCTCCTACTGGCAACGAACCTCCTCCCGCCACCCTCTAAATCCTCTGTTTCCGCCACTTGGCAACCATCGTTCAGGCGAGTATGCTCTTGAGACACCGTCTCATTAGCCACCCACTGCTGCGCAGTTGTCATTTTCCGCCCGTCACCCCACCTAGGTTCGTAAAGTCTCCTGCTGACCGATCAGCCTGGAAGCGTCACTGCTTCCGTCGGATCGACAAGGCCTCCCGGATTCCGCTGACCGCGGAATCGACCAGTGACCCAAAACCAGATTTAAGCTGCCGAGATATAGAGCGACGACCGGCGAATCGACCAGGCTTCGTGAGCAATTGGACTACGCTCAGACTCGGAGTGGATCTTGTCTCAAAACCAAAACCTTGAGCTTCTTCGGAGCACAGATTTGAAGCCGGTGTCAGGTCATCTGTCGACGAAGGAACGCCGCGACCGGCATCGGCGTGCGCTGTGGATGCGTACGATGATCCAGTGGCATTGGATCAGTTCGGCGATCTGCTTGGTGGGGATGCTGCTGTTTGCCGTTACCGGCATCACTCTCAACCACGCGGGCGAGATCGCCACCGAACCGATCGTCGTCACCGCCTCCGCGGAGCTGCCGCCAGAAATCCTCGCCGGCTTGAACGAAGCCAATATTGCGGAATCGGGTCCGCTGCCCGCCGAATCAGCCCGCTGGCTCAGTAAGCAGTTCTCGACGCCGATTGGGCGCCGCGCCGCCGAGTGGAACGAAAGCGAAGTGTATCTCTCGATGCCCGGCCCCGGAGTCGACGCCTGGCTGTCGATCGATCGGGAGACCGGCGCGGTGGAATTCGAGAGCACAAACCGCGGCTGGATCGCTTACTTCAACGATCTTCACAAGGGTCGGCACACGGGCACGGCATGGAAGTGGTTCATCGACATCTTTGCGGTGGCGACGCTCGTGTT
>JAEZAS010000003.1 GCA_023430365.1 Planctomycetota bacterium | reverse complement strand
CCGGTCGAGTCGTACTGCACCAACCGGCTGCCCAGGATTGGATTCGCGACCTGGCGGCTCTGCGGATAGAAGTTCTGCTGCGAACGTACGTCGCCGAGCATCATTTCCTGTCGCCAGAGCACGACCTCCGCGCCGTTTCGCTGCGGTTGAAGAGCGTCGATGGCGACGATCTCCGGCCCCAGATGCACCATCATCAGGTGGCCCAGAGCCTTCCCGGTGAGTCCGTTGTTCTGCACCGGGTAGTAGCGGCGGTAGTTCCCTTGCCCCGAGCGGAGCGAAGCCGACACAAGCGTGCGACCCAGGCCATCTCGCAGTGTGAGTGAATACTGCTGGGAATCGAACGATGCCCGCATGGCGTAGGACGGAATGCCACTCCACTGGCTCGTTTGGATGGGGTAATTGCTTTGAAACGTCACGAATCGCGAATTGGCCTCGGATTCGGCGATCTTGCTTTCCACCTTGCCGCCCGGCCATTTGCGCGGCGGCGCCGCGTCTCGCAGGGTTTCCGATTTGGCGGCAATCTCGGCGAGCGCTTTGCCGGTTTGACCCGAGCGGCACACAACATCGGCGAACTCGTTGCCGAGGATGGCGTAGGCCTGAGCCGCAAGCTCGTGCCGACCAGCCTTCTCGTAGAGTGCGGCGATGATCGCGGTAGCGTGCCCCGCAGTCTGTCGATCCGCCGCGGTTCGTAGCGGGGCAACCAGTACTTCGACCTCCAGATGCTGATCCGCCGTCAGCATGCGCTCCGCCAACGCCAGCCGGGCCTGGTCGGCAAGCGGATGGAATCCATAACGCTCGACAAACCGCCGATATGCCACTGGTGTATCCACTTCGGCCGTGGCCTTGAAATCGGCCTCGATGGCAGCCGACATTTTTGATCGCACTTCATCGTCAGCGGCGCCAAACACCGATGCCAGCCGGGCCATCATCCAGCGATCGGGACGAACCCTCAAATCGCGGTCGACGCTCTCAAGCTGCTCGCCGCCGTCGACCGTGGTCGGCTGAAGCTCGGCGAGTTCCCGCCCGAGTTGCTGATAAGCGACGAATGATTCCCAGAGCGAGCCGGCGTCTTGCAAACCTTTGGCTCGCAGTCGCAGGAGCTCCCGCCGCTGCTCGGGATGGTCGATCAGGCGTTCCGCCTCTTCGACAAGTTCCCGATTGGAGGCAAAATCCTCACGCAATAACGAAAGGATGGTCTTCACCAGCAAGGTTCGCGGCCGGACCTCGTCGGGATAGAGCGACTGGGCGCGGCGCAGCAGCGTCATAGCGTCCGACTGCTTTCCTTCCTGCAGCAACAACTCCGCCTTGCTGCAGAGGGCCCATTGATCATCAGGATTGGCCTTGAGAGCTGCTTCCACACGTTCTCGCAGCGGCTCGCTCAGATAGAACGACGCAATCCAATACGGGCTGACGGAGATCATCTCGTCGCCATAGCAGATCAAGTTTCCGAGCGGGATTTCAGTCTTCGCCCGCGCGACAATCGTTCCTTCGTCCAGATCGATCTTTAGCAGCTGCGAGCCGGTGACCGGGAGGTAGTAGAACTTGTCGCTGTAATACCCACGTCCCGTGGGTGTCTCACCCTCCAGGCTGATCGAAGCCATTGCCGGCTTCCCGTCCTTGAGACCAATCGCCCGGATTTCATTCTGGCCAACCATTACAATCTTTTGCTTGTGCACGCAGCCCACATAGAGCATGTCGCCACGATCGATCGGTTGCCAGATATTCGACCCCGTGAGCAGATCGAGGCAGTGCAGCGACTTCGATTCGGGAGGAGTGAGAATCACTCGGCCGTCGACAATCGTCACGGAACTGTCGAGCCAGCGATCGCCGTCGCCGCTGGTTCGATTTTGGGGCACAAACCCACCGCCAAAACGTTGCCGAGGCAAATCCCAGCGTGGGTATTGATAGCCCCACCGCAACGAACGGGTCGCCAGATCAACCGCAACGACGCCGCCGGCTGAAGTCGGACAAACCAACACGCCATCGGCAAACGAGGGAGTGGCGCCCGATAGCCGACGAAGCGGGTCAGCTCGGATCTGGAAGGGATCTTCCATGATCGCGATCTGTTGTTTCCATTCGAGCGCACCGGTCTTTGCGTTCAAGCACAGCAGTCGCAGCTCGCCGTTGAATTCGGCAAGCACATACAATTGGCTGGCGATAGGCAGCGGTGGGCCGACAAAAAACGCTCCCGAGAGCGCCGGTTCGTCTTCACCGTTCGAACCGCCGACCACCCATTTCAACTTCCCCTGCGATTTCAAATCGAGCGCCCGCAGGCGATTGGTGACCTGGCCGGCGTTCTGCGTATTTCGTCCGCCGAGCCAAACGGCGCGCGGGATTCCATTGACCATGTTCGGAGCAACGGGCAAATCGTCGACCACGTAGACTTGCTCTCCGTCGCTGCTGAGTTGGCCAAACAGACCATCTTCCCAGATGCGTTGTCGCAGCGAGATTTCTCGCTCGGCCGTTTGTGGGCTGGGCGCTTGTTGCGACCCCTGCAACGAATTCTTGGTCTCCGCTTCTTCCCACCAGGAGACCCAAACGCGTTTGCCAGTCTTCAGGTCAATGCCCAGCAGGCGGTCAGGAGTTCGCGCGAGAACATAGTCCTTGACGGCGAGTGGTTGCAAAGCGGGGATGATCACGTCGTCGCGATCGGTGAGTTGCTTGGCGATTTGCCTTGCTCGTTGCTCGTCTTGCGGATCGTTCAGCGTCGGCACGGTCCACCGGAAGTTCAAAACCGGCAGGCTTCCATTGGAACTGGCGTTGCGCATCTCATTGCCGCGAAACATCACCCATTCGCTGGCCAGAAGCTGACGAGCCAGATTACCTTGGCCCACAAGTTTCTCGAGCCAGGCAAGCGACTCGGCGTCGTTCGCAAACAGCGGAACCGATTTGTCTCCGACCGAGACTTTGGCATTGGGCTGCCGCTGCTTGAGTCCCGAAAGGACGCTCTGCGCCTTGTCGTTCATTCCCGCCAGGCTCCACGAGCCGGCCAGCATGACCGACAATTCAGGGTCATACAGGCGGCCGGCCGACGGCGCCTCGGCGACTCGCTGCAACATCAAAGCGGCGGCGAGCGGGCGACCATGGTCGAGATGATGCTTCCCTAGCAGAAGTGTGGCTTCATAGCCGGCCTTCGTGTGGAAATACCGACGTGATACGTCGGCCAGTTGCTGCACATCGCCCTGCTCCAGCGCTTGCTCCAAGGCTGCTCGGGCCTCGGCGCCCGACTGCAACTCGTACAGCTCACGTCCCTTGGCCGGCATCTTTCCGAGCAACTGCTGAGCGGCCGTGCGCAGGCTGGTCTGCACATCGGTCCCCGCTTCAGGAGCCAGGAAATAGTCGTCGGCGGTCGGGTTGTTCAGAATGCTCGCCAGTTCGCGAACCGCATCGCTGTACTGCTCTTCGGCGATCGCGGCGCTGGCCCGCGCGAGGGGTTGGCGAAGTTCGCGCGGCGCGAGGGGAAACAGGCGAGGCGTTTCCTCGTCATCTTGAGCAAACGCCCCCCAGGGAGCCAGCACGGCTGTCCCAAGCAGGAATGCCTGGAGCCAAGTCGCCACCCGCCATGATTGCCGCGCCATGCGTCGCCTCTTTCAGTTTTCCGACGTCCGTGCATCGCCCCTTCCGGCCATCCAGTAGCCAGATTTGAGCGTAACCTTATGCGTAAAAATATCTTATAAAACGCGCCCGCAAGCGGCAAGGAACCGCCATGGTGACCGGCAGAAAGACATCCGACGATCGCCTGAAGGACCCCGTTCCAGCCAAGTAAGCGGCGTTTTTCCGGGGATTTTTATTCTGATGCGGAACGAAATCGCTGCTTTTTGCGGTTTTTGCGGGGTTTTACGCGAGTCGTGCCTTGCAATTTGCCGTTTACAGCCCTAATCTTTCGCCATCCGCTCAACGTGCGGACGGACAAAAATTGACATTACTTTTTGATGAACCTCACAAGGAGGGGTGGCTCCCGATGGCAAAGAAAGCTCCGAGTCCGAAGGCGGCTGGCAAGTCGGAAGTGTTCGCAAACATTGCCGAAACGACCGGTCTCTCGAAGAAGGAAGTGTCGGCTGTGTTCGACGCCCTGACGACCGAAATCGGCAAGGCTCTGAACAAGAAGGGCCCTGGCGTCTTCCAGATTCCCGGCCTCTGCAAGATCATCCGCAAAGAGAAGCCCGCCCAGCCTGCCCGCAAGGGTGTGATGGTTCTCGGTCAGCTCCGCGATCTGCCCGCCAAGCCGGCCAGCCGCAAGGTGGTCGTTCGCCCGCTGAAGAATCTCAAGGGCATGGTCTGATCCCGCATCAGCCCACGAGTGCAAGACATCGATGCCGATGGGGTTCTCCCGTCGGCATTTTTCATGCGCACCCTTCTTGTTCACCCGTTGCCCAACAGGGCTATAATTCTCTGTCCGCCGCCGTCCGACTTCGGGATGAGTCGGCAGCGGCGTCTACCAGTGAAGCCCTTTCATCCCCCGCGACGGGCCAGCGTGCCGCGGCCACGTAATGAATCCTTCCAAGCTCCGGCGGCAGATTGCTTTTGAAGCAGCCCGCCTGATGTATGCCCGCGAAGAATCTGAATACTTTCGCGCCAAGCAAAAGGCGGCGCAACGCATCTGCCACGGCTGGGTGAAGCCGGCCGACCTGCCCAGCAATGCCGAAATCCGCGACGAGATCCAGGCGTTCGCCCGTCTGCATGAAGGCGAGACTCGCACAGAGAATCTGCGCGACATGCGCCTCGCCGCGCTGCGGCTCATGCGGTCGCTCGCTCGGTTCAAGCCTCGTCTGATTGGCAGCGTCATGACCGGACATGTCCGCGCCGGGTCCGATATCGATCTGCACGTGTTCTCCGACAGCATCGAGGCGGTCACGAGCATTCTCGATGATGAAGGTCTGGTCTACGACGTCGAGCGCAAACGGGTGCGCAAGCACGACGAAGAACGAATCTTCACGCATGTGCATATTCAGGATCGTTTTCCGTTCGAACTGACTATCTACGACGCAGACAAGGTCAGCTACGTCTTCAAGAGCTCGATCACAGGCAAAGCGATCGAGCGGGCCAGCATCGCACAACTCGAGCAATTCCTGGCTCAGGAGTATCCCGATCTGGATATCGAGGAGGCTGTGGCCCATGAGGCGGAGTCCGTGGACCGATTCCGCGTGTTCCAGAGCCTGCTGCTGCCGCTTGAGAACGTGAAACAGAATCCGAAGTGGCATCCCGAGGGAGACGCTCTGTATCACAGCCTGCAGGTCTTCGACCTGGCGAAGTATGAGCTTTCCTATGACGAGGAGTTTCTGACCGCGGCTTTGCTTCACGATGTGGGCAAAGCGATCGATCCGCACGATCACGTGAACGCCGGCCTGGAAGCCCTTGCGGGTTTCATCACCGAGCGAACGCACTGGTTGATCGAGAATCACATGCTGGGGCACGAGTTGATCGAAGGAACGATCGGCGCCCGGGCCAAGCGGCGTCTGCAGGAGCATGAAGACTTCGAGACACTGGTCACGCTTTCCCGTTGCGATCGCGCCGGTCGCAAACAGGGCGTCCAGACCAGCGAACTCGACGAGGCGCTCGACTACATCCGGGAACTCTCCCAGACCTTTGGCTAGATGTCCCCCACCGCAGGGGCGTGAAGTTGCTCTTGTCCGCAAAGCTTGATCGCAAGACCGTTGGGGGCCGGCGACCAACCTAGGTTTGCGTGAGGTCGCGCTCGACGGTCGTGCCGGCTGGTTTGGTCTCCTCTGGGAGTGTGTTGTGACAACGACTGCCACTCAATCCGCGGCTGCCGCCGTTGCAGCCGAGGCCGCCGAGCAAGTGAAGCTCAGCTATGGTCGCTGCTGTATGCGCCCGACGTTCTTCGACGACTTCTACGCCGACTTTACGAGCTCTTCCCCTGCCATCCGAGCCAAGTTCGAGAAGACCGATTTCTCGAAGCAGAAGGCGCTCCTGCGGCAAGGGATCGCCTATCTGATCATGTTCAACTCTGGGTCCGCGAGTGCGGGCTCGGCCATCAACAAGCTGACTCAGAGCCATAGCCGGTCTCAGCTGAACATTGAGCCCGCGATGTACGAGCTCTGGCTGGGCGCCCTGCTGCGAACGATTCGCAAGCATGACCCGCAGTTCACGCCCGAGTTGGCCGCCGACTGGCGGACCGTGCTCGGCAAAGGCATTGCCAAGATGAAGAGCGGCTGGAATCAGTAACCGGCGGACAAACAAAAAAGGCCGGGATGGATTTGCATCCATCCCGGCCTCGGAACCATCGTTCGTATCGCCGTAGACTGTTCCCAATCTTTCGAGCGCTGTCACTGGCTGCGCCGCCTCTAGAAGTTTGTGCGAGCAAACTCCCCAAGCGCTCTAGCGAAAAACTCGTTGCAACTCTCCCGGTCGAAGCGGGCGTCTGTTCGTCCGATCAGGCGCTCTTCGACACGGGCTCCATAATCGGGAACAACTTTCGGCGACCTTCCACCACGTCCTCGTCGATGACGTACTTCGTCCCTTTCGGCTGATCGGGCAGGTCGAACATGATGTCGACCATGGTTTGTTCGACGATCGACCGCAGCCCGCGAGCGCCAGTTCCCTTCTGCAGGGCCTTCTTGGCGATCGCTTCCAGTGCTCCGCGAGAGAACTCGAGGCTGCACTCTTCCATCTCGAACAGGGTTTGATACTGCCGCAGCAAGGCGTTCTTCGGCTCGGTGAGCACGCGCACCAGGCCCTCATGGTTGAGGGGAGCGAGCGATGTGCAAACCGGCAGTCGGCCGACGAGCTCCGGAATCAAACCGAATTCGAGGATGTCTTCCGTCGTGACCTGCGGGAGCAGATCTTCCAGTTCGGCTTCGTTGCGTTCGCCGCAGGTCTGGCCGAAGCCGAGTGTCTTGCGGCCGAGGCGTTTGCGGACGATGTCTTCGATGCCGACAAACGTGCCGCCGCAGATGAACAGGATGTTCGTCGTGTCCATCTGGATGTACTGCTGCTCCGGATGCTTCCGCCCGCCTTGCGGCGGAACGTTGGCAACCGTTCCTTCGAGCATCTTCAGCAAGGCTTGCTGGACGCCTTCGCCGGAAACGTCGCGAGTGATCGAGACGTTCTGGCTGGTCTTACCGATCTTGTCGATTTCGTCGATGTAGAGCACGCCACGCTGGGCGGCTTCCAGATCAAAGTCGGCTGCGTGCAGCAATTTCAGCAGCAGGTTTTCGACGTCCTCGCCGACATAGCCAGCCTCGGTGAGCGTGGTGGCGTCGCCAATGGCAAACGGTACGTTGAGCGTACGAGCCAAGGTGCGGGCGAGCAGCGTCTTGCCGGAGCCCGTTGGGCCGACCAGCAGGATGTTCGACTTCTCGATCTCGACTTCGCTTCCTTCGTGACCGAGCGACAACCGCTTGTAGTGGTTGTGAACGGCTACGGAGAGCGTCTTCTTGGTCTGGTGCTGCCCGATCACATACTGATCGAGATGCGCCACCAGTTCCCGCGGCGTCGGGATCCGATTGAACAGCGGCTTGGTCGAGCCGCGCCGACGCTGTTCCTGGTCGAGGATCGACTGGCACAGATCGATGCACTCACCGCAGATATAGACGTCGCCCGGGCCTTCGACGAGCGGGCCTACATCGCGATAGCTCTTTCTGCAGAACGAACAGAAGGCGTTCTTCTTCGTGGTGCTTGTCCCACGGCGCCCTCCGCCCAACTCCTTACCTGCGGGCATATACACTCCTTTCAGTCGATCGCCAGGCGGGGTCTTGAGCCGCGTGAGGCGAAGAACTAGTCCAGGTGCTGCTCGAAGGCATCCGCAGCGTAAGCCGCAGGGCCTGGTGGGGCATCCGTGTCCGCATAAGTCGAGCGTTAGTTTGATTAATGATGATCTATTCTGGCGTCAGTGCCGCCGGCCTCCCAGGCCGATTTGCAAGAGATTTGTCACGCTCATTCAGGGCTCGGTCGCCGGTGGTAACACCAACTGCCGCGGCAGATTTTCGCCAGGCCATACCACCCGCACGATCCATGCCGTTTGCTCTAAACCTTGCGCTTATCGTCCTTTATCTCTTGGCGAAGCCGCGCTCCCAGCACCGCTTTTATAGTTCGGTATTCCTTGTCGCTGATGTCACCCCGCTGGGCCATTTCTTGCAAGTTCGTCAGGCCTAAGTCGGGGGTACGTTGGTCGTTGGCGTTGCTATCGCGAAACCTTCGCACCAGGAGCCACCCAGCCGCTACGAGCCCGAAGAGCACAACAAGCCACAACACCAAGCTAACTAGCGTGCTCGGCGACAAAGTATTCATGCGTTGCGGCTAATAGGGGCTGGCGACCGGTTCTCGGGCGTGGCCAAACTTCGCGATGGGGAAACTCCTTTTATTATGCACAACCCATGAAGGGCGTCCAGATTTTCGGCCTGTTCGGAAACGCCCACAGGCCGTCGTAACCGCTACCGCTGCTCTCCAGGCAGGACCCTGGTGACCGCCTTCAAATCGAGCGGCCTCATCAGGTTGCGGTTTCGAATCTCGCAACACCGCTCACTACGCGACGCCGCCGTCGACGGTTCATGCCCGAGCGCTCCTCTGCCCCAAAAAAAGGTCCGAAGCTATGGTCTTCCCCGACTTGCTAAAATGGGCGGTTTTCAGAAAGGGACGTTCATGGCGCGCGAAGACGATTTGGCGAGGGTGATCCGGTCGGGCATTGTGGCGGTCATCCGTGCGGACAACGGCGACCAGTTGGTCGATGTCGCCGAAGCCCTGCTGGCCGGCGGAGTGGACGTGATGGAGGTCACCTTCACCGTTCCTCGCGCCCATCACGTCATTGAGCGGGTTGTCGATCGTCTGGGCGGACGGGCGCTGATAGGAGCGGGAACTGTCCTGGATCCGGAAACTGCTCGTGTGGCGCTCCTTTCGGGGGCCGAGTTCATCGTCTCTCCCACGACAAACGTCGAAGTGATCGAACTCTGCCGCCGGTATGGAAAGCTGGTGATGCCGGGCGCCCTGACGCCGACGGAGGTCGTCACCGCCTGGCAAGCGGGGGGCGACATCATCAAGGTCTTTCCCTCGGACTTCACCGGGCCGAAGTACCTGAAGGCCCTGCACGGTCCCCTGCCCCATATCCGCTTGATGCCAACCGGCGGTGTGACCTTGGAAACGGCGGTCGACTTTTTGAAGGCTGGCGCCTGTGCCCTCGGGGCCGGTAGCGCGCTGGTCGACCCGAAGCTGATCGCCGCTGGGGAATTGAAGAAACTCGAGGAGCTGGCTCGCAAGTATCGCCAGTTGGTCGATGGTTTCCGGGAGCAACGCTAATCCACTTCGGTTTGCCCGGCGAGTCGCAGACACTTGCGTTTGATTGCTGACCGTGACCAGTTCGTCGAATCGCAGGTTCGTCCATGCCGATTCCCTTCACTTGCCCGCACTGTGGTGAACAAACGCTGGCCGACGATCGGTATGCCGGCCATGAAGGGCCATGCGTCAACTGCGGCTGGACCGTCACCATCCCAACGGATAGCCCCCGTGTCGCAGCTGTTCCCGCCGCCAGCGGCGATACGGCACTCGTTCGCAACCGGGTGCAGCGGATGTTGGTGGCTGCTGGAGTCCTCGCGTTGCTGGCCGCCTTTGTTGGTCTGGGACTGTTACTGGTCGGCCCAGCCGTTCAGGCGGGCCGCTCGGCGGCACTGCGTCATCGCTGTGCCACCAACCTTCAGCAGCTTGCGCTGGCTCTCGCTGCCTATGAGCGAGACTACGGCGCCTATCCACCTGCTTATACCGTCGGGCCGGACGGCAAGCCGTGGCATAGTTGGCGGGTACTGGTGCTGCCCTACCTGGGGACAGCAGAGAACCAACTCTACCACCGGTACGATCGGGGGCAGCCCTGGAACGCACCCCACAACGTGCAGTTGCTTTCCAGCATTCCCACGGTTTTCGTTTCGCCGGCCGATGAAGTGGCGGCCGCTCGGAATCAGACGAGCTATCTCGCGATTGTTGCGCCGGACATGGTCTTCACCGGTTCATCCTCCACTGCCTCCTCGGAGATTGGGGACGGTCTTGATCAGACGATCGTGCTGGTCGAGACCAGAGGCAGCGGGATCGGCTGGACCGAGCCTCGCGATCTGGACGGGCAGGCGATCGCCTATCGCATCGGGACGGATATCGGAGGCAACCACCCGAGAGGCGTCAACGTGGCAACCGCGGATGGGGAAACGCATTTCCTGCCCGATACCGTCTCTCCGGAGGAACTGCACGCCATGCTGACGCGGTCAGGGGGCGAAGGCGTTTTCGTTGCCGAGGATTAGGCAGCAGCCCGCTCCGCACTCACGGGCCACGAGGCGGAATTTTGGCCGTACTTGATCAATATTTCGACATTCGCTCGGGGGGGGCCTTGGAAGTGCGGGCAAAAGAGCGAATTCTTGCGGTGGTACGCGGATTGCCATGAACCTGGGGCTTCTGCCCATTCACCACCTCAAAAGCTTTCACATGTCCCGTCGCCGCCATCCCTCTGCCGCTTTCACGCTCGTGGAACTGCTCGTCGTGATTGCCATCATCGGCGTCCTGGTCGCCCTGCTCTTGCCTGCCGTGCAAGCCGCCCGCGAAGCCGCCCGCCGATCTCAGTGCCAAAACAACATGCGGCAGCTCGGGCTCGCGGCCCACAACTACGAATCTGCCTACAGCCGTCTCCCGCCTGGCGTCGTAGCCAATCTGTCGACAACCACCACCGGCAACAATGGCGCCTGGGGAGTGCACGGCCGCATTCTGCCGTTCCTGGAGCAAAACAACCTCTACGATCAGGTCGACCTCAACACGGCCTGGGATTTCCAGCAGGCGATCAATGGTTTGAAAATCAAGGTGTACGGCTGTCCTAGCGATCCCAACACCAATAGGGAGCGGGATCCTGGCAGCGGAAAGGTGAAGCTCTATCCAACCACCTACGGCTTCAACTACGGCACCTGGTTTGTCTTCAACCCGACGAACTCACAAGGTGGTGACGGTCTGTTCTATCCCAACAGCTTCCTGCCGCTCGCCGCCGCGACTGACGGAACGAGCAATACGCTGTTGGCTGCCGAGGTGAAGGCCTACACGGCCTATAACCGCAACGGCGGCCCTTCCTCGACCGCGCTGCCAGCCAACGAGGCCGAAGTGGCTGGGCATGTGGGAAGCGGCGCCGATTTCAAGAAAGACAGTGGCCATACGGAGTGGCCGGACGGCCGCGTACATCACACGGGTTTCACGGCAACGCTTGCGCCCAATTCGAAAGTGCCTTACGCAAACGGCGGCGTGACGTACGATGCCGATTTCAACTCCTGGCAGGAAGGCAAGGATGGTAACGCGGGCAAGCCGACCTACGCTGCGATTACTTCACGCAGTTATCACAGCGGCGGAACTGTGAGCGTCGCGTTGCTCGATGGTTCGTGTCGCTCAATTTCTAAGACAATCGATCTGAACACCTGGCGAGCTTTGGCGACACGCAGCAACGGAGAAGTCGTGGGAGACTTCTAAGCCGGTTCTCGTGTCACATAATACGGACAGAGGAAGGTGGGCCGCCGGCAGCGCAACGTCGGCGGCCCTTTTTTGTGGCAGTCAGCGAACTGGCATTTATAGGTTGCCGGTCACCGATTACGCAGTTCGCCGTCGAGGCGGCGCCTCGCCTCTCGCGGATGCTTCACCCAGTTGGTGGCCGGTGCCGAGCCGTTTGATTTGAAGTTCGTGTGAGTTGAGCATGGCTTCGAGCAAGTCGATCGTTCGATCGCTTGCGCCCGCCTGTTCGAGCACGAGCGCCTGAGCTCGCTGCCCTAAGGAATGGCCCCACTGCGGCTCCTTCAAGGTGCGTTCGACGAACGCCAGAAGCGCTGGGCCATTGTTGACGACGACGGCCGCATCGTGTGCCAGGAGCAATTGCACCACATCGCGGAAGTTCGAGGTGTTGGGACCAAAGCAGGTCGGCGTTCCGTAGGCGGCCGGCTCGATCATATTTTGCCCGCCTCGCTTTCCGAGGCTGCCGCCGACAAAAGCCGCGTCGGCTGTTCCCCACCAGGCTCCCAATTCACCGACGGCATCGACGAGCAAGACCCGCGGCGCCGTTCCAGGCTCATCACCAGCCAGAGCCGAGCCGCTGATCTCGGACCGCCGCCTCCAACCCATGCGGTGCGATGTAAGCGTCTGATCGATGAGCTGCGCAACCTCCTTGAACCGCTCCGGGTGACGCGGCACGATGACTAGCTTCAATCGCGGGTGAGCGTCGGCGAGGCTCAGGAAGGTGGAAAGCGCCAGGCTTTCTTCCGGAGCTTGCGTGCTGCCCGCTATGAATACGAAGTCCTGGTCTTCAAATCCCGCCAGCGCCGCGAGCCGACGCGTTTGAGGGTTGTTTCGCTCGGTCTGCGCGCCGTCGAACTTCACCGACCCCGTCACCTGAACGCAATTTGGACGAGCGCCGAGCCGGAGAAATCGCTCCGCATACGCCTGGTCCTGCACGGCAACCAGATCGATCTTCTCGAGTGCTCGTCGCACAAGCCAGCCGACGCGCGCATAGCCTCGCGAACTTCGCTCGCTCAGTCTTCCATTGACGACTGCGACCTTGATTCCACGCTCGTGCGCCAGCTCAACGAGGTTCGGCCACAATTCAAGCTCCGCCAGGGCCAAGACGTCAGGACGGATGCGTCTCAGCACGCGCTTGACCGACCAGGTGAAGTCGAACGGGCAGTAGAACACCCGTCGCGGGGCATAGCGCTTTACCGCCAGGGCGTAGCCGGTTTGGGTGGTCGTGGAGATGACGCATTCCCACTCCGGATGCAGCTTTTCCCAACGCTCCAAGAGTGGAGCGAGCAGGTTCACTTCACCCACGCTCACCGCATGGAACCAGATGCAAGGGCCACGGCTGTCGCGGCGAGCCACTCGCCCCCAGAGCTTTTCTGGCCATCCCTCGCGGTACTTGCCATATCGCAGCCGCGCATAGAGCAGCCAGGGCAAAGCCGCCAGCAGCGCGGTGAGATAGACGAGATTGAGCAGGTACGCCATGCGCGAATCCTTTCGCGACGCTGCGGACGACTGGCGGTTTGCCAGCCGTTGATCGCGCAGGAGTCAGCCCCTGTGCGATGGGTGATCAGACAATGGCTCCACCGGTACGCATGCAGCAGTTCTTGTACTTCTTGCCGCTGTTGCAGGGGCAAGGGTCGTTGCGGCCGACCTTATGGCCTCGGTTGCGAATTGGTTCCGGGCGGTTGTCCTCGCCGGATGAGGCGCTCGCCGTTTGCTGCACGCCCCGATCGAACTCATCGTTCACGCCCGGCGGAGCGTCGTGACGGGCCGAGGTTTCTTTCCAGGTCGAGCCGACGAATTCTTCGTTCAGCTCTTCCATCTTGAAGATCAGGTTCGTCGATTGCTCGGCGATGGAATTCCACATCTGCTCGAACAGCTTCATGCCTTCGCGCTTGTATTCCACCTTGGGATCGACCTGGGCGTAACCCTTGAGACCGACCGAGTCACGGAGCTTCTGCATGACGAGCAGATGCTCTTTCCAGGCGCTATCGACAATTTGCAAAAGCAGTGAACGTTCCATCCGCCGCATTTCAGGGCGGAATCGTTCTTCGACGGCGTCCAGCACCTTTCGGCGCAATTCGGCCCGGCTCAGGTCGGCAAGTTCGTCCCGGCTGAGCTCGACTTTGTAAGATTCGTTGAGCCAGCGGGCCAGCGAGTCAAGCGTCCCATTCTCTCCAGCCACGCTTCTGGCAACGACATCGTCGTCCGAGTCGCCAAAGAGCTTGTCGACGCGCGACTTGGCTTCGGCCAAGGCCTGCTTCGACGTCTGCTGGAATTGCTTGCTGCGGCTAACCAGGAAGGCGCTGATTTCGTCCCGCTGCTTGTTGCGCAGATCGTCTTCCTGGATGGAAGTCTCAAAACGCTCGCGAGCCCAGGCCACAAGCGCCTCGCGGTCGAGACGCTGCTCGCTCGGGGCAAAGCGATAGAGCCCCGCCATGACGGGATATTCGGCTTCCTTGTTGTCGTATGCCTGTTCAGCCTGCTCCTTGAGCAGTGCCTTGATGCTGGCAGCGTCGCGATTCTTGACGTCTTCCAGGTTGAGCTGGAAGCCGAACTTGAACTTGGACCATTCCACGACGGAGCGGGCGCCAAAATCCTCCTCGAGGAACCCCCTGCCGTCCGACAGATCGACTTTGCGAATCGCTTCACGAGCCAACTCGAGCAGATACTCACCCATCTCGTCGCGACCGATCTTCTTCAGGTCGCGATCGCGTACCGACAAGCCCCAACGTGCTTGGGCCGTTTTGGCCAGCGATTCCCAGTTCCACTCAGCGACGGTCTCTTCATCGGTCTCGTCGCCGGGCAGATTCTCTTCAATCGCGTCGTGAACCTGCGTCTCTGCCTTGCGTTCGGCCGACTCCTTCGCATGCTCCTCAGCCGAGTTGAAATCCATGCCCCGGAAATCACGAGTTTCGAATTCGCAGGATAGGCGCTGGCCGGCGAAGGCGGCGAAAACGCTGGGACCGTAATCTCGCTTCAGGAACGCATCGACGTGCTGGTCGATCTGCTTGCGAATCATGTCGCCGAGCGTATCGCGGCAATTTTCCCCTTCGAGAATTGCCTGGCGGAAGTTGTAGACACGCTTCCGCTGCTCATCCATGACCTCGTCATACTCAAGCAGGTTCTTACGGGCTTCGAAGTGGCGTTCTTCCACTTTCTTCTGGGCCGCTTCGATCCGCCGGCTGACCATGCGGCTTTCAATCCGCTCGCCCTCTTTCATGCCGAGCGATTCGAGAATCGTCTTCACCCAGGGGCCGGCGAAGATTCGCATCAGGTCGTCTTCGAGAGACAAGAAGAAACGGCTGCTGCCCGGATCGCCCTGGCGACCGCAACGGCCGCGAAGCTGCAAGTCGATTCGGCGAGCCTCATGTCGCTCGGTGCCGATCACGTGCAGACCGCCGAGGTCCTTGACCTTCTTGCCTTCGGCCTCCATGTCCTCCCGCTCTTCGATCTGCCGCACGAGGGCATCCCACTCGTCCTGCGGCACATCGAGGCGCGTCTCGTACTTGTCTTGCAGGATGGACCAGGCCATCGTCTCGGCGTTGCCGCCCAGCACGATGTCGGTACCGCGGCCGGCCATGTTGGTGGCGATCGTCACGGCGCCGAGTCGACCGGCCTGAGCGACGATTTCAGCTTCGCGCTTATGGTGCTTGGCGTTGAGCACTTCGTGCTTAACGCCTCGCTTGTCGAGCAGAGCCGATAGCTTCTCGCTTTTCTCGATCGAGACGGTGCCAATCAGAACCGGCCGTCCCTTGTGCTGGATCGTGGTGATCTTGTCGCGGGCGATCGTATCCCACTGCTTGCTCTCGCGGGGCTGGAAGTCGATCTCGGTATCGCGCTCTTTCATGATGGTGCCGATCAACTCGGTTCCATCTCTCAGCACGACCGTATCCCAGCGAACGAGTTGCTCGCATTCGTCGGCTACGGCGATGAACTTCTCCCGCTCGGTGCGATAGATCACATCCGGATGCTCGATGCGCTGCATCTTGCGGTTGGTGGGAATCGCCACCACATCCAGATGGTAGATCTTCCAGAATTCGCTCGCTTCGGTCATGGCCGTACCGGTCATGCCGCCGATCTTGTTGTACAGCTTGAAGAAGTTTTGCAGCGTGATGGTGGCCAGCGTCTGAGTTTCTTCCTTGATCTTGACCCCTTCTTTCGCCTCGACCGCCTGGTGCAAGCCGTCGCTCCACTGGCGTCCTTCCATGAGGCGGCCGGTGAATTCGTCAACGATCACAACCCGACCGTCCTGCGACACCACGTACTTCACGTCGCGCTGGTAGAGGTGATGCGCCTTGAGGGCGTTGTCGATCAGGTGCGGCCATTCCATGTTGCCGGCCGTGTAGAAGCTCTCTACACCAGCCAGGCGTTCGGCCTGGCGGACGCCTTCGTCGGTCAGGTTGACCGTATGATCCTTTTCGTTGACCGTGAAATGCTTGTCGCGGACGAGGGCCCGAGCGATGGCGTCGGCCTCGGCATACTTCTTGGGATTGTCGTGCGCCGGACCGGAAATGATGAGTGGCGTTCGCGCTTCGTCGATCAGGATGTTGTCGACTTCGTCGACGATAGCGTAGTTCAATTTGCCCTGCGATTGCTGCAGGTGTTTGGGCCAGCGGTCATCGCCGCGGCCGGCTGGACGCATGTTGTCGCGAAGGTAGTCGAAGCCGAACTCATTGTTCGTGCCATAGGTGATGTCGCAGGCATAAGCGCGCTGGCGAGCACCGACTTCCATGTCGCTTTGAATGGCGCCGACGGTCAGACCGAGGCCCATGTGCAGCGGCCCCATCCACTCCATGTCGCGGCGGGCGAGATAGTCGTTCACGGTAACGACATGCACGCCCTTGCCTTCCAGGGCGTTCAAGTAGGCGGGAAGCGTGGCGACCAGTGTTTTACCTTCACCGGTGACCATTTCCGCGATGCCGCCGCCGTGCAGCACCATGCCGCCGATCAACTGCACGTCGTAGTGCCGCATGCCGAGGAATCGTCGGCCGCCCTCGCGACAGACGGCGAAGGCTTCGATCAGGATGTCGTCGAGCGTTTCCCCTGCCTTGAGACGCTCGCGAAATTTGAACGTCTGTTCACGGAGTTCGGTATCGGAAAGCTGCTGATAGCGGCTTTCCAGTGCGTTAATCGCATCCACCTTGCCTTGCAGTTTGCGCACGTAGCGAGCGTTCGACGTGCCGAACATGGCCGTCACACTACGCTCAAACCCGTGCATCAATCCGCCGAACAAATTACCGACGGAATCCCAGGTCCGTTCCAGAGCATCCATAGCTTGTCTTCACTCTTGCACTAGAGAATCACGGACCTTGCGCCTGCTCGCACTTCCCTGTGCGGCACTGGCGATTTCGGAGACTTGCCAGCACGACCTAGAGATTGCGCAACATAATCCGCTGTAAAAGTTTATTGCTATCGTCAAAATCGGTCAATCGATCTTGTCCCCCTGCCAGGACTGGACCAGGCGCCATGCGGGACCGCGCGACTAGCGAGGCCTGACGATGGGGGCGGGCAAAAGCGGATGACCTTGTCATTCAGGCGACCTTCGCCCGACCGGCTTGCCGTTCTGGCAGTGATCTGCCAACTTGCACCTGGAAAGCAGTTTCCGTTCCGACGACGCAAGCAATAGGACCCGCGGAGTCCAAGTGGTGACCCGGCAAGTACTAACGACCGATATCCGGGGACAGATGATCCTGTTAGGCACGGGGACAAGCGTCGGTGTGCCCTCGCTCGGTTGTCCGTGCGATGTCTGCTCGAGCACGGACCCTCGCGACAAGCGAACTCGCTGTTCGGTCATTGTTGGGCTGCCCGAAGGGAATCTGTTGATCGACACTCCTCCGGACTTGCGACAGCAACTGCTCCGCGAACGGATCGGAATTGCCCATGCCGTGCTCTACACCCACGAACATGCGGACCACCTGTTCGGGCTCGACGATCTGCGTTTGTTCCCGTTCTATACCGGCCAGCCGGTTCCCCTGTACTGTGAACCGCGTGTCGAGCAGCGGATTCGGAAGTCGTTCGATTACGCTTTTCACGACTTGGAGCCGACCCACGCGGGCGCAGTACCGCAGCTCGTGTTTCGCTCCATTGGCCTGGAGCCATTCCAGGTCCTGGGAGCGCGTGTTATCCCCGTCCGCTTACAACACGGGCCAAGATTCGAGGTGCTGGGCTTTCGGATCGGCAATGTGGCGTACTGTACCGACGTAAATGCCATCCCTGAGGCCAGCTACGCCCGACTGGAAGGGCTGGATGTGCTCGTGCTCGACGCCCTGCGTCATCGACCGCACGTAACGCACTTCTCCCTGGGAGAGGCAATCGAAGTCGCCCGGCGGCTGCGGCCGAAGCGGACCATCTTCACCCATATTGCCCACGATTTGGGACACGCGGAAACCAACTCGAACCTGCCGCCTGGCATGGAGCTAGGGTACGACGGGATGCGGATTCCGCTCACCTGAATCACGATTGCTCGGAGGCTAAATGAAAGAGCCCCGCCGAAGGAGGCGAGGCTCTGGTCATTTCGTTCTTTTGAGGCTTCCGAAGACGGCTAGGGAGTGGCCCGAGCTACTTTGTCCTTGCCGAGTAGCCGCAGGTAGTCGAGCGTGATGGCCATCACTTCGTTGAAGTAATAGTCACGTTTGACGACCTCGTCCGGATTGCCGTTCTGCTGGTCTTCGAACAGCTTTTCCTCTTCCTTTTCCGAGTCGAGCTCGGCACGGCGGGCGAGGAATTTCTGCTCGTTCAGCGGCACTTCCTTCTTGGTTTTCTGCTCCATGTACCGATCGATGTTCTTCGCCAGCTTTCGGAAGTCTTCCGACTCGGAGCGGCGGGCTTGCGATGCGTCCTTCAGGGCGCTGACTGCCGAGGGAATGACATGGTCATAGCGGTTGAATTGGGCCGCAGGAACCTTGTCAAAGGCGATCGGGTAGTCGAGATCGGCTTCGCTGACGTCCATGTGGTCGGTCAGCGAGGGCAGAACCACATCGGCCAGCACGCCCCGTTGCTGGGTGCTATCACCATTGGGGCGATAGAACTGCTGCATCGTGAGCTTGAGAGCGCCCAGGTTCGGAGGATTCGAAATGCGGAACATCTGGGGCCCGAGGTCAAGCAGGCTCTGCACCGTTCCCTTGCCGTGGGTCGAGGTGTCGCCCACGATGATGCCGCGGTGGTAGTCCTGGATGGCTCCCGCGAGAATCTCGCTGGCCGACGCGCTGAACTTGCTCGTCATCACTACCAGAGGACCCGACCAGTACATCGAACGATCCAAATCGTCATAGTGTTGCACCCGGCCGTCCGGATCCTTCACCTGCACCACCGGGCCATCTTCGATGAAGAGGCCGGTCAGGCTGATGGCTTCCGTCAGGCTTCCGCCGCCGTTTCGGCGAAGGTCGAGAATCAACGCGTCGACTCCCTTCGACTTGAAGTCGTCCAGAATTCGCTTCACGTCGCGAGTCGTGCTCTTGAAGTCGTTCGAGCCATCGCGTGCGCCTTCCATATCCATATAGAAGCTCGGCAGATCGATCACACCGACCTTAAACGGCGTGCCGTCCTGCTTGCGACCCTCTTCGAAGATCACGCCGCGGGCTTCGCTGTCCTTCAGTTCGATCTTCTGGCGGACGATCTTCACGAGCTTCGTCTCGCCGCCGCTCGCCGGCGTGACACCCAGGCGAACGACGGTGCCGGCCCGGCCGCGGATCAATTGAACGACATCGTTCAACTTCATGTCGACCACGTCGACCATTTCGCCTTCTTCACCCTGGCCGACGCTGATAATGCGGTCCTCGACCTTCAGCTGCCCCGATTTCTCGGCTGCACCGCCCGGAATGATCTTGTTGACGACCGTAAAACCATCGGTCACTTGCAACTGAGCGCCGATTCCTTCCAGGTTCAGGCTCATCAGGATGCGGAAATTCTCCAGCGAGCTGGGCGACATGTACGTCGTGTGGGGATCGTAGCTCGAGGTGATGCTCGTCAGGTACATCTCCAGCAGTTCGTCAGGATCGGTCTGGTGCATCCGCTTCGCAAAGCTGTGATAGCGGCGGCTCAGACGCTCCTTGGGGTCTTCCTGCTTTGCGTCTGCCTTCTTGTCCTTTTCCTTTTCGGATTTCAGGACCAGCAGGTCGTACTCCAGCCGCTTGCGCCAGCGTTCCTTGGCCTCTGCCGCATCCTTGGGAAAACTCAGGCGATCGGGATCGGTGATGAGGGTCTCATCGTCGTTCAGGTTGAGATCTTCTTTCAGAAGTTCATCAACCAGGGCGACTCGCTCATCGATCCGCTTGAGCAGAACGTTAAAGATGGAGTAGGCGAAGCTGATATCGCCCGCATTGACCATGTCGTCGAGGTCGTTCTGGCGACGATTGAATTCGTCGATATCGCTCTGATAGAAGTAAAGCTTCATGCCGTCGAGGCTCTTGATAAACAGCTGCAGGCCGCGGCGCGAGATTTCGTCGTCCAGCGGGTGCTTCGACAGATGTTCTCGCTTCATCAGCGAGGTGACCACTTTCGTCACCTGCCGATCGCTCGGACGGGGCGATTGAAGCACCGGCGCAAGTCGCTCGGCGGCAGTGCTTGGCTGAGGCCCCGTCGGAAGCTGTCCGCTATTCGCGGCCCAGATTGCGAGTCCAAGGATCAGGAGCCCTGCCACGACCAACGCATGTGGTCGGCGGATGGAGTTTACGAGAGCTTTGAAACGCATACAGTCCCTTCGCGGCGTAAAGAGCGAGCCCTGGTCTTGGGGCAATTAAGCGGCATTCAATCGCACGGGCGTCCCCTGCCCGCAGCGTGGAAAACCGGGCGAATTGTATCCGTCCCTTTGGGGAGCGACAACACGAATCGCTAGAAAGTTGCGTGCCATATACAACTTACGCCGACATCGATTCGACGAGCACAGCCGGCGGCGGGGACTCCAGGTGACCCATCTTGAACTGAGATAGGCATTTGAATCACGAAACCCTGTGCTGATAGCTACGCTCTCACCCTTGAGAGCGTTCGCCCCAGAACGGCATTTTCCTGACATTATTGGCACGCAAACCCCGGACTTGGCCGAGGTCAGGCGGTCAACCGGCCCCGAGCGTTTGCAGGGCGGCAGCTGCTCGCTCAAGGACCGCCGTGACGAGCAACGTGTCGGCTGGGCCGCCTGCTCCCAGGTCATGGGCCAGGGCTGCAGTGAGAATCCATTGCCTCGCTGGGTCATTTGATTGCAGCTTATTCACGAGTGCGGCAAGATTGTCGAGCAACTCACCCGGAAACAGCAGGTGCGGTTGAACGACCACTCGTTTGAAGCCGGAGCCCGAGAGTCGCTCCAGGGCCTCGGCAACGGAGGGCTGGGCCATGGCGATGAAGGCAACCTGGATCGTAACGCCCGGCAACTGGGAACGGCGCAGGTCCGCGAATTTGTGTAGCTGGGCCGTCGCTTCGTCGTCGTAGCTCCCTCGACCGACCAGCAGCAGGCAGGTTTGTACTGGAGATGTCTCAGGCGAACCCTCGACCGCGTCCCGGTACCGCCTTTGGGAGAGCTCCACCAGGGCTGGGTGGCAGCCCAGGGCGTCGGCCTGGCAAAGCTGCAGGTGAGGCGCCGCTGCGGCCGCTACTTCCCGAGGAATGTCCGCTTTGGCATGCCCAGCCGCAAAGAGCAGCAAGGGAGCAACCGCCACCTTGGACACTCCCTCTTTCGTGAGCTCGCTCAGGCCGCGTTTGATCGTCTTCTCATGCAATTCCAGGAAGCAGTGCGAAACGGCCAACTGCGGCGAC
Organism: Planctomycetota bacterium; assembly: GCA_023430365.1. Taxonomy (GTDB): domain Bacteria; phylum Planctomycetota; class Planctomycetia; order Pirellulales; family Pirellulaceae; genus JAEZAS01. The sequence goes on along the minus strand of JAEZAS010000003.1, from coordinate 16,583 downwards.
CGGTCGGCAACGAGGTTTCGCAGGGATTCGACACACTGCGTTCCCGCGGAACTCCGCGTTCCGTGCCCCACCAGCAGGATTCCGATCTCGGCCATGTGTGCTCTTTCGGCTCTCGACTCTCGTTCGCACTATTGTACGGAAGCGGCGAGCCGTGCTGGCCGGATCCAGGCTGCCGAGTCGATGCCGACCCCCACGCTGTTTCGATTGGCAACGCTTCCGACTATATTGGCCGTGAGAGTATCTCCTTTGGCGGAGATCAATCGATAGCAATCTGGCCGGCGATGCATTGTGTATAGCTACCTGCTGATGACCAGCGGTAACCGGGCCGGCGCTCACTTCCTGCTGGAACCCGACCGCACGACGCGGATCGGCCGCGGTTTGGACTGCGATATTGTCCTGACCGATGCCCTTGCCTCGCGCGTGCATGCGGTGATCGTCCACGACGGCGATCTGTGGTGGGTGCGCGACGCCGGCAGCCGCAACGGAACCTATTTCAACGATCAAAAGATCGACGAAGCTCGCCTGGTCGAGGGCGGCCGGCTGAAGGTCGGTTCCAGCGAGTTTACCTACCATACGTCCACCAGTCGGCCGACCGGTTCGCTGGGGATGGAACATACCCAGACGATCGTGCGCGACCGCCTGGTCCAAGAGAGTGACGACGGCAGCTTCGGTGTCGCCGCCCTCAAGGATGCGGAGCGAGCCCATGATCTGCTGACGCTGCATCAACTCAGCTTGAAACTGCTCGGCTGCAGCGATCCCGATCAGGTCATCCGCGAGTCGCTCGACCTGCTGCAGCGCCGCACGAAGGCGTCGGTCGTCGGTTTCCTCTGGGTCAGCGACGACGGCCAGCTGAAGCCGAAGTTGGTGATGCCCGAGGAAGCGGCAAGAGGAGTCAAGCTCGACGACGAACTCACCGAGATTGTCTGCTTGGAACGCAAGGCGATCTGGGTGGATGACCAGCGCCGCGAAGGAACGTCGCAAGATCTGAGCCACTTTGCCGATGCCATTTGCGTGCCCCTGATTGACCAGCAAAAGACCCTCGGAGCGCTCCACCTCTATCTGGAGCACGGGCGGTTCAAGCAATCCGATTTCGATATGGCCATTCCGTTGGCCAATATCCTGACGGTTGCCCTGATCCGAGCCCGCCGAGAGACACTCCTGAAGGTCGACAACCAGCGCCTGAGCGACAAGGCGGCCGTCTACGACGAACTGATCGGCGACAGCAAGCCGATGCAAGAACTAAAATCGCGGATCACTCGCATCGCCCGGGCGACCGGCTGCGTGCTCGTCCGCGGCGAAAGTGGAGCCGGCAAGGAACTTGTCGCTCGGGCCGTTCACCGAGCCAGCAGCCGGGCCGACCGGCCGATGCTGTCGGTCAACTGTGCTGCGATCCCGCGCGACCTCATGGAAAGCCAGTTGTTCGGGCACAAAAAGGGATCATTCACCGGCGCCGAGAGCGATCACTCCGGCTGGTTCCAACAGGCCCATACGGGGACGCTGTTCCTCGACGAAGTCGGAGAGATGACCCTCGACGGCCAGGCCAAGCTGTTGCGAATTCTGGAGGGACATCCTTTCCTGCCGGTCGGCAGCACCAAGGAAGTGACCGTCGATGTGCGAGTCATTGCGGCGACCAACCGGGACCTCCGTGACTTTGTCCGGGACGGAAAGTTCCGCGAGGATCTTTACTACCGGTTGAGCGTCTTTGAGCTGTACATCCCGCCGCTACGAGATCGCGGCACCGATATCGAACTCCTGCTGAATTTCTTCCTGGAGCACTTCAAGCGACAGCATGGACGTCAGGGTCTAACCTTGTCTCCGGAGGCTCGGATCAAGCTGCTCAGCTACCAGTGGCCGGGCAACGTTCGCCAATTGCGAAATGTGATCGACAGTGCAGTGGTGCTCTGCGAAGGCTCGGTAATCCAGCCCGGCGATTTGGGGCTCCGCGACGCCACAGGTTCCGGCGGCGAGCTCGAATCGTTGCGTATCGACTATTGGGAACGTAAGCTGATCCAGGAATCGCTCACCCGGACCGGCGGCAACGTGCCTGAGGCAGCCAAGTTACTGGGGCTGGGGCGGGCGACTTTGTATCGCAAGATTGATGAGTACGGGATCGATCGAAAGTAGTCAGCCGTAGCCGGGACAGTCCGCAACGTTCGCGGTTAACCTGGCTCTGCTCTTGACGGTTCACTTGCCAGGCGTTCTACATCGGAATAGCTGATGGCCAGTGCACGGCGGCGTGGCTGACTGCTTTAGAAGGTTTCGTTGCGTCGCCTGGTTCCATGGATGTTAACTGGCATGCACATCACGCTCCCCAATTTTCGACCGCATCCGCTCGTTCGCGGCGGACACTTTCAGACGGTCGTCGCCGCTTTCCTGCCGGGGACCAAGCCCTACGCCTACTCGGCCGTCCAGCATAAGGTAACCCTGGCCGACGGCGACCAGGTGGTTCTGCACGACGATCGCCCCTCGCAGTGGCAGGTCGGCGATCCAGTGGCGTTGCTCGTGCATGGCCTCGGTGGTTCTCACCGGTCCGGCTACATGGTTCGCGGTGCTGCGAAACTAACCGGCCACGGCGTGAGAGTGTTCCGGATGGACCTGCGGGGCTGGGGAGCCGGATTTGGCCTCAACCGCCTGCCCCTCCATGCCGGACGCAGTGAAGACGCCAGACAAGCCCTGGAGTATGTCCTGGAGCGGTGCCCCGATTCGCCGGTCAATGTGGTCGGCTTCTCGATGGGCGCGAACATGGTGCTCAAGATGGCGGGCGAATATGGCAGCAGCCCGCCGTCGCGGCTGTCTGGGGTGATGGGAGTGTCGCCGCCCATTTGCCTGCAAAGCTGCATGCACGGAATGCGGCAGAGCTTCTGGAATCGCCTCTACGACCGCAACTTCGTCCGTTGGCTCGCCCGGTATCACCGGACGCGAAAGTCGCTCTTCCCGGATGAGCAGGTTCCCGCCGAGTTTCCTCCGGGCCTGCTGGAGTACGACGCCCTGATCACGGCCCCGCAAAGCGGTTTTGCCGACGCCGCCGACTACTACGCCCGCGCCAGTGCCGGGCCACTGCTCAAAAACATCTCGGTTCCGGCGCTCGTCGTGGCGGCGGAGGATGATCCGATTATCCCGATCGCCAATTTCGAGGAATCGCTCTGCTCGGCGACGACTCAGCTCGAGATCACCTCCGGCGGCGGGCACCTCGGCTACATCGGAACGAGCAGCAAGGACCCCGATCGCCGCTGGATCGACTGGCGCGTAGTCGATTGGGTCCTGAACCACGTTCGACGCGCTACCGTCTGGCAGCGGCCGCACACCGAAGTGCGTAAGCCACGGAAAGCGGATACCGCCGAAATCAGCCGGTAGCCGCTCCGAGTCCCGGCCGCTTATCGCGCCCAGGTCAAACCGATCGCCGGGCCGTGGTAGACCAATTCGCCCGTGTCATCCAGCCGGCCCGGGCCGTTGCGGAGCAGGACGTTGTTGGTCTCGATGTTCTCCGCGGCAATCGCCATTCCGGTCAGGAATGTCGCCTGATAGCCGACCCGCACGACCATGCTCGGCGAGCACTGCACGTTGAACATCAGGCTGATGTCACCCAGGAACGAAGTCCGCTCCTGCTCCCGGCCGGTCGGAAACACCGTCGCCACGCCCAACTCGTCTACGTTCAGATAAGCCGTGTCCTGGCTGGCCGTGTTCTGGCAAATGGCGCCCTTCAGGTCGAGGTCGAACCAGGCGTGCTGCGTGACGAGGAGAGCCCCCTGGATGCCGAGCTGCAAACCATACAACTCGTTCTCCGTGCGGGTGCGAACCTGATTGATGGCGCCTCCCGGCGCCGGGGCATCCGCTTCCGAGCGGAACAAGATTCGGTCCTCGAAGTTCAGATACCGGGCGCCAACCAGCAGCGACACATCGAGCGGCCCCGGCGGCATGTTGATCCAGTAACGCAGGTTCACTTCGGCCGACGTGAGCGACGTGAACGACTGGACGGAGACAAAGTTGTTGAAGTCCAACCCGGGAACCGGCGGCAGGGCGAACTCACTCAGCAGCGATGACAGGTTGCCCGTTCCGCCGAGAGCGTTGGCGCTGCTGTCCTGCACGACCGCGAAATCGTCCCACGAGTAGGCCCCCAGGTAGGTGCCTTCCACTCGCCAGCAGTCGCCGATGGTGCGGCCGATCGTGAACTCGCCGCCGCTGTCAAACTCGGCGTCCAAGTCCGATGTGCTCAGCACCGTCGGCCCGAGCGGACCAAAACGGGCGAACTCGACATCGCGGCTCGTGTCGAACGTCAGCGGCACAAAGTCGGCCGTGGCGTACCAGCCGTTGGGCCGGTGGGCCACGAAGCGATCCTTGCCGCAATGATCCGGCACGCACGCTTCCGCCCCGTCACATGAGTGATAGGGAGCATAGGGATCGAATCCCCAAGCCAGCGGCATCGGCCGACAGTCGGTGAACCGAGCCCACGGCGGAAAGTCAAAGTACGGCTGGGCGACGTTTCGCCCATAAAGCTGGGCCGACGCAATCGACGGCAGCGCCAAAGCCATACAGGCTCCGGCGACTAGCCAGGCGGCGAACTGACGCAGCGAACCTCGCACCTTGAGCATCTCGACCCCCTATCACTAAGCGCGTGGAGAACCCTCACAACGCGTATAGCTAGATTCGTCGAAAGACTCGGCCGTCATCAGAACAAGACGATTTGAAGGCAAGAGTTTCCCGACGCGAAAACTCTTGCCACTTTCTCCAGAGTCTCATCCGCCGGGCCCAGTGAACGAGCGCCACTGGGCGGCTTAAGTTACTCAGCGGAACGGACTTCTTCCGTCAACGGGCTGAATTCGTGCTTCAGAATGCCGCACAGGATGAGATCTTCGTACTCACCCCACTTGAAGCGGTGCTGCCGGAGGCAGCCTTCGCGCTGCATGCCCAGCTTCTCCATAACCCGCCCACTCGCCGGGTTCCGGGCCATGTAATGAGCATAAATTCGGCGCAGGTTCAGGCTTTCAAAGGCAAACGCCAGCACCGCTCGAGCCGCCTCGGTGCAGTAGCCCTGGTTCCAGAACGGTCTGCCGATCCAATAACCCAATTCCGCATGGCGATCGGTCGGTTCGATCGACAGCCCAATGGCCCCCATCAACGTGCCGTCCCGTCGGGTGATCGCAAACGAGCAGGAACGCCCCTTGGCGTACAGCGCCGCCAGCGACGAGATCCACTGCTCGGCCAAGCCTTCGGGATAGGGATGGGGAATCAGCCGAGTCGTCGAAGCGACCTCGCGATCGCCCGCCAGACGCTGCACGTCGGCCGCGTCCGCCAGTTGAAACGGGCGCAGCACCAATCGCTCGGTCCGAAGCACGGGTTGCTCCGGCATGTCGGGAGGGGCTAACGAGCTGGTCACTTCGATATGCGTGGGATAATTCACTCGACTTCCAAAACCTCCAGTTCCAATCGACCAAACACCTGAATCACCGGCAGCATGGCGCTGTAAGCGGTGGAACTCTTCAAACTCGAGTCGGCCAGCTTGATGTGGTCGGCGCCGATGCCTCCTCGCCCCAGCGTGGCGTCCAGCGGCACCCAGCGATCGCCAATCCAAACCTCATTCCACATGTGATAGGCAAAACCGCCCTGCGGCGGATAGTACACCAATCCAAACGCAACGCGGGCGGGCAGTTCCCGGGCCCGGCACAGGGCGGCGAGCAGCACGGCGTGTTCGGTGCAATCTCCTTCCCGTCGCTCTGCCACTTCGGCAGCCGTAGCGAAGGCCTGCGAGAAATTCTTCTTCGCGACCCCCTCATGCACAAAGCGTTCCAGTGCCAGCGCGAGCTGCCAAGGATCATTTTCCTCCGGAGCAGTCGCCCTGGCGAGAGCTACGACCCGAGCATTGTCACTTTGCACCAAATTGTTCGGCGCCGTGTCTTCGTCCGTCGGTTTTTCTTGCTCTCCCGGCTCTTCGGGCACACCAGGCCGAACCGCCCGCACTTCCAGCAGAGCGGTCTGATCGTCCTCGGCCGTCACCTTCTGCGAGAGACAATTCTCAAAGACATCCTTGAGTCCCCCTTGGTTCACCCGGGCGCGGTAAACCACACGCTGAGTCCTGGCGGCGTTGGGCAACTGACCTCGCAGCGGAACGATCGAGGCCACGATCAGGTCGAGCGGTCCGCTGCGCCTCCCCGAGAGGGCAAACTCGCGCGAAGAGCGAACTCCCTCCTGTCCAATGCCCGGAATGAACGTCTTGATGGTTTCTCCCTGCTCGTCGGTCCAGAGGACCGATTCCAGCTTCTGCTCGCCGATGCGGATCACGCTATCGATCTTCAGCAGCTTCCGCTCCCCGTCGGGCAGTTGAACCGTTTCGTAGTCTCCTGCCGACAGTTCCGTGACTCCCGCGACGTGGAAGATCGGCAGCAGGCCGCGAACCGTCCGCATCTCGCCCGGCTGCATCGGCTTTTGGCTGAGCGAGCGCTCCGTGGCGTCGAAGCCTCCCCACTCCGGACTCCATTCGATTGTTTGCTGTGTGAGCTTGCCTGCCGTAGCAGTGTCGATCACCAGCTTGCCGTCGTTCACAACCCCACGGGCCTTCAGATCGCCGCCGCCTCCGGACATCTCGGTCTCGAACCGCCGCAGCTCTCCCGCCGGCGTCGTCCAACTGGCGAGGCGGATCCATTGCTGCACCGGTTGGCCTTCGCGGTGGAGCGAGGTGAAAGAGACATGACGGGTCAACTCCAAGGTTTCCCCATTGCGCTCGCCGTCGTGAACGCTCGTGTAGCCGTAACCGGTCCGGCTGCCACGGATCGATTGAGCTTCCCAAGTCTCCTTCTTCGGAGCCGGCTCATCTTTCACGCTCGCCGGTGCCGGATAGCTGACCGGAACCTCGACCGGCGGACTCGTCGGGCTTTCCTGGACAGCCGGCGGAGCCGAAACGGGGGCCGTCTTGGCTGGGGACTCGGCGGGGATGGCCGGCGTGGTGTCAGCCGTCGGCGCAGTTGGCCGCTCGCAGCCCGAGACCATCAGGACGACGCCCAAAGCCAGAGAAAGCGTCCACCTCCGCATCAGCCAAACATCCATGAATCGTTTCCTACCTATCGCTCAAGATCCGATCCGCCCGCCCAAACGAGTATAACAAGCCACTTCCCGACCACCCGTTTTACAACCCCTGCGCTCCGCCAGATTGCGGGCAACTTACGTCGATCCCGCCCGTTTTTGACGGGCCCAAAATACAACACTTGCGCTAGCGCCGCGTTTCGAACCGCTCCGCGAGCCGTCTCGGTGATAAGCCTGGACAAGACAACGATCTACAACCCGTCCGCTGCGCCGAAGTGCACCTGACCTTCGCAAACGAGGTGTTGTGTTCACAACACCTCGCAGCGCATCACAACACCTGCCGTTTTCGTCGTAAGTCTCCAAAACACTCCCGCGCGAGGCTCCTGTTTTACAACCCCTCGTAAACATTGCCATCCACTTCTGGGACCTAAGTTAGCCCGCCCATCGGCCCCTGCCCTGCGGCTGGCCAAGCTCAAGTTCGCTTCTGACTACCGCGCAGCAGAAAACGCCCCTCGTCGCCAGGCTTGCGACAGGGGACCGGTGTCTTGGACGCTCATTCTATCCGCAGTCCTGCGATGTTGTCAATAGTTTTTGAATAGTGGTGATGCGGCTAGCCTCGCGCTCCGTGTCGACGAGCCGACAGGTCGGCAACGTGATTCTCACTTTGGCAGGTCGAAGTCGATCTTCACAGAAGAGGGACCGGAGGGCGAAATCTCAGCCGTGAGGCCACTCGTGTCGGGATTGGCGAATTTGGCCGGGATTAGCCACTTCTGCACCGGGTTCTCAAGTTCGACCGGCTCCATGCTCTCGACAGCCACCCGGTACTTGCCTGGCGGAACGCCGTCCCCGAGGCCGGACGCCATCTTGTAGGTGCCATCGGGATTGATCGCCCCCGAAGCGGGTTGCAGCTCCGCTGGCTGACCCGGCGCCGGCTGAAACGTCACTGCGCCGGTCGTCGCGGGCTGTCCATCGTAGGTGATCTTGCCTGTCACGCCGACGATATCGCGCTCGCCACAGCCAGCCACGGCGACGGTCAACAGAGCAACGAAGAGCAACTTCACCGAACGTGATCTCGATCCCTGACCCACAAAGCTGCGCATAGTAGTCCCACGACCTGAAGAGGTTGTTTTTCGAGAGTGACCGTCACTAAAGCCCGCGCGTTACGGCAGGCTGGAAGGGTTGCCGTCGGCGCGGTCCCCCAAGTACTGATACAGCACATAGTCGATGGTCTGATTAACCATCGTCACGCTCCCATCGACCATCGCCATCTGAGCGCCGCCGGGGTGCTGGCTCTTGTAACCACCCATGTGTGAGTAACAGGAACCCACCCGAGCATTGGGCGCCTTGGGGCAGGCTGTGTACTGCTTGTGAAAGTTGATCGGCGGATTGGTGGACCCGCAGTGCGCGTGCGAGACAAAGTACATCTGCAGCGTGTTGTAGATCGGCAGCGTTTCACCCAACAAAAAGGTGTTGCTGGTGCCGTCCGTGCAGGCGGAGAGGTTCAGCGCCTTACGGCCGCCGTTGAACATGCCGTACGCTTCGTCATCCATGCGGCCAAGCTGGCTTCCTTTGCAGTTGATGTTGGTGATGGCTGGGTTCTTCGGATCGGCCATGATCGGCCGCGGGCAGGAGTTCATCTGCATCGGGCCAACGCAGGGAATGTAGCTGGCGCCCATCGACTTGCTGTCGGGGTTGGCCGATTCATAAGGGGTGTAATTCGTCTCTCGCTTGTTGGGCAGCAGGCCTGCGTCGGGATCGCTGGGGCACATCAAGCTTTTCACCACCCGCTCATTGAGCACAGCTGGGTTCCCGCCGGCGTTGATCGCCGCCTTGAAATTGATCTGATCAAACCAATTCTGCTGCTCGATAAACGGCATGAGAGACTCAAGCCAGGTGTGGCCTTTCTCGTACTGCGATACGCCCGGCGGCGGCGTTGCGCCACCACAATAAGACGCCGCCGGCAGGACCAGCATCGTGTCGTGATAATTGTGCATCGCCAGGGCCAGCTGTTTGAGATTGTTGCTGCACTGACTACGGCGGGCCGCTTCGCGAGCCGCCTGCACGGCGGGAAGCAACAGGGCGACAAGCACGCCAATAATGGCGATCACGACCAGCAGTTCGACGAGCGTGAACGCCCGCCTGAAGGAGAGACGCATCACAGTCTAAGCCCCCTAGAAGAGATGAGGAGCGATCGATGCGGGCTAATATAAGCGTTACGTAGTTGCAGGCAACAAAATTTTACTTCGATTGCGAGCGAAGTCTCCTAGGTCGAAATGGCAGATCAGTGTGCGAGCTTATGACAGCATTGCCATTAGCAGTGAAACCGGCACGGTTAAAGCTCCGAGCGTCATGACCACAGGAGTCTCATCGACGACTCAGTACCGAGTACTGAGTGCTGACTACTGTGAACTGTGAACTGTGAACTGAAATCAGTTCTCGCGCGTGACCTCGACGGGAACCGAGAGCGCCGCTCGCACGGAGTCGTCGTTCTTGTTGAAGGCGATGGCGACCCGGATCCACACTTGCGAGGCTCCGGGCGGGGCTTCGAGCGGCTGAGCGGCGATCTTTCGGATTGCGTCGTAGGGATCGGCGGCCTGGATCGTGCGGAGTTGATGCACGGGAGGATAGGGGGCGGCCTGCTCGGCGGCGAGATCGTATTGATAGATGGGCATCGACCTATTGTGAGCGTGCCTCGGCCGGGTCGCAATGCAGGCGAATCGCCATTCACCCGCCCTCGCTCTAGAACGCAGGACGCGGAGCGTCGGAGGTTGGCGTTACGACGCAGAGCGTCGTAACGAGGGAACGAGGGAGCTGAAGTGGGGCGGATCGCTCGGGCGGGTGAAAGCTGTTTTTATCCGCAAACCATCGCCGCAGTCGCTGCGTAGAGCAAGTTGCCCGGGCGGCAAAGTTTCGCCCGCAGGCATCTCATGCGCCAGGGTTGGCCAAAATCGGCCTCCGCCAGCACATTCAGCTGGCCTCTCACTACGCAGCGGTTAGAGTTGGGCCGCCGGGAATCAGAGTTCTCAGTAAACAGTAGACAGTAAACAGTTCGGACAACCGCCCATGCGACCAGATCGTCGCCGGCGAACGTGTCAAAGCAGCGGAACCCACGCTCCGTTCCCGCCGGGAACACTGTCAACTGTCTACTGTGAACTGTCTACTCCCCGCTTTCTCTTCCGTTTGTACCGGTTGTGCCGCCTGTTCCGCCGATTGCCCTCATGTGCCAAATCTCGATGCCCAATGCGTCCGTTTCTGTGACCTAAGTTTGGTGAGAACTGCCAGCAAGTACTGCCCCCTCGAACGCAACTCCTACCAAACCATCACTCGAAAGCAGAATCGGACCCGAGGTCAACGATGGGCTTCCTCAAAAAATTCTTCCGCGGCCCTGTCCACGAAAATGGCGCCCCCGCCGTTAGCGCCAGCAGCTTCGAGCACCTCACCGAGGAAGAGCTCGAGACCCATTTGGGCGTGAAGCGGTACGGCCGATATACCCTTACCGACGCGGTCCGCCCGTCGTACGACCTGAAGGTCGTCCCGCAGGCTGGCTATCGCCACGACTTCTACATCGACGAAGAGACCAAGACCAAGGTCCCAGTGCTAATGGCTTCGGCCTCGCGCGAGATCCTGTTCGACCTCTTCATGGAGATGGTCGAGCCCCTGGGCTTCGAAGTCGACCTGGTGCTCGAAACGAGCCACCATCGCGACTCGAACGGTCACCAGGACCTCTACCGCGAACACATCGACATGCCGGTCCTCAAGAGCACCTTGTGGGACTATGAAGACATGCTGATGAACGACGGCTGCACCGGCATCGCCGTGCTGAACCCGGCCCTGCCGCAGGAAGTGCAGTTCGACGAGCACAAGCTGATCATCGTCTATGGCAACCCGCTCGATCAGTACGAGGAAATCCTCGAACGGTTTGGCATTCGCCGCGATGACAAGATGAAGTTCATCACCGAAGCCGAGCACGTTCACTCGTCGAGCGAGCAGTACTACGACGAGTTCGAAACGCTGAAGACCAAGCTGGGCATCGACTGCTGCTACTAAGCGGCGGCTGGTCGCCATCCGAGATGTCCAAAAGCCTTCGGACTCGTCCGAGGGCTTTTGCATGCGCCGCCGGGATTCTCCGCATCCGAAGCCGATGAAGGCGAGGCGGTAAATGCGTGGAGATTGCTGCTGGGAACGGTTACCATAGGTGTTAGCGCCGCGCGCCCTTGCCCGCCCCACCTGCCAACCCGAGACTGCCGAATGCGAACGCTCCTTCCCCCGCTGGCGACCGCACTTTGCTGCCTGGGAGCGTTTGCGTTTTGCCAGACCGCCGTCGCAGCCGAATCGGCCGACCAGCCGACGGCTGAGCAACTCGAATTCTTTGAATCGAAAGTCCGGCCGATCCTCGTGGAGCGGTGCTACGAATGTCACAGCGGTGACCAGAAAGAACCGAAGGGGGGCCTCAAGGTCGATTCACGCGCGGCGCTGCTCGCCGGCGGTGAGACGGGGCCAGCGGTCGTGCCCGGCAATCTGAAAGAGAGCCTGCTGATCGATGCGATCAACTATGGCGACCTCTATCAAATGCCGCCGAAATCGAAGATGCCCGAGGCGGAAATTGCTGTGCTCACCCGCTGGGTCGAGCAAGGGGCTCCGTGGCCCAAGGAGACCTCGTCGGCGCCTGCCGCCGGCTCGACCGCCAAGGGCTTCGACATCCAGCAGCGCAAGGCTGAGCACTGGTGTTGGCAAACAGTTCAGAATCCCCCGCCGCCGCAGGTGAAAAATGCCGGCTGGGCGAAGCAGGATCTCGACCGCTTCATTCTCGCCCGCCTGGAAAAGGAGGGACTCTCCCCTGCCCTGCCCGCCGACAAGCGAACGCTCGTGCGCCGGGCCTACTTCGATCTGATCGGCCTGCCTCCTTCGCCCGCCGAGATGCAAGGCGCGCTGGCGGACACTTCCCCCGACTGGTTCGCCAAACTCATCGACCAACTGCTCGACTCGCCCCATTTTGGCGAACGCTGGGGGCGGCACTGGCTCGATCTGGTCCGCTACGCGGAATCGCGCGGGCATGAGTTCGACTACAACGCCCCCAACGCCTGGCAGTATCGCGACTACGTCATTCGGGCGCTCAACGCCGATGTCCCTTACGACCAATTCGTTACCGAGCACATCGCCGGGGACTTGCTGAAGTCGCCGCGTGTCCATCCGACGGACAAGTTCAATGAGTCGATCATCGGCACCGGCTTCTGGTTCCTGGGGGAATGGGTCCATTCGCCGGTCGACATTCGCAAGGACGAGACCGATCGCTTCGACAACATGGTCGACGTGTTCGGCAAGACGTTTCTGGGCGTGACGATCTCTTGCGCCCGCTGCCACGATCACAAGTTCGACGCGATCTCGCAGAAGGACTATTACGCTCTGTTTGGCTTCCTGCAAAGCAGCGGCTATCGGCTGGCGCGGATCGACACGATGCTCGAAGAGCAGCAGATCGCCGCTCGCGCGGCAAAGCTTCAGGCCGAGGGATTGGGACCGATCGCCGCCGCGGAAGCCCGTTCGCGGCAGGCGGTCGTCGCGCGGACGGCGGACTATCTGCTGGCTGCTCGCGAACTGATCCAGGCCGGCGTGACGGTGAAGCCTGATCTGCAAGACGATGTGTCTCTCGGTTCGCTCGACGAAGCGACTCGGGCCAAGATCGCGGCGGTCGCCGAGGCGAAGAAGCTGGAAGCGTCCCTGCTGACCCGCTGGCTGGCCGAGCTGAATCTCGCCCTGCCTCGCAAGCCTCATCCTTTGCACGCCTGGGCAAAGCTCTGCGCCCTGCCCGGTGATCAGATTACCGACCCGCAGAAGCTTCGCGAGATACTGGCCAGCGAATATCCGTCAGCAACCGTCGAGCAAACGTCAGAAGACGCCGGTTTGCAGGTGATCGTCGATTACGACCAGTCGCCTGCCGAGCACTGGATGCCCGATGGAGTCGGCTTAGGCACGGGACCAGTGCGGACGGGGCAATTGCAGCTTGACCCGACTGCCGAAAAGCCCTCGCTGACGCTCGCCGACTCCGGTTCTGCTTGCCGCGATCCTCTCTGGAAGGGGCTAAAGCTGGCTCCCGGAACCGACCCGGAACTCGGCAAGTTCAAGCAAACGCTACGCCCTGGGCTGACCCTGCGTACGCCGACCTTCGAGCTGAAAACGGGCAAGGTGCACGTGCAAGTCGATGGCCACGGCTTCATCTACGCCGCCGTTGATTCGCACGTGATGATCGAAGGCCCGCTGCACGGCCATCTGCTTCGGGACACCGGGCCGGCCACACTCGCCGCCGTTCGCTGGATCACCTTGAACCTGGATGCTTACAAGGGGCATCGGCTGCACCTGGAATTTACTCCGCATGGCGACAGCGATTTCCGCGTCCTGAAAGTCGTCGAAGGCGAAAAGCCTCCGGCGGAGCCCCCCTTCGCCCTGCCGTCGCTTGCCACAAGCGCCGCCGATTCGCTGACGCTTGAAGCGATCGCCGCAGCCTACCAGGCCAACCTCACCACGGTCCTCGAGCGTCTGGCTGCCGATAAGGTAATGGCCAGCAACGACTCCGCCTCCCAGTCTGCCCTTGCTCGCTGGGTGCTCCAGCGCGGGTCGCTCTTCGCGGGATCCGACGAAGCGTCGGTCGCCGCCCGTGAAGAAGCCGCCCGGCTGGTTGCTGAGTACTGCGCCCAGTGGCGGAAGCTCAAAGAATCGATTCGCCCCGAATCGCGATTGGCAATGGCGATGTGGGACGGATCGCCTGAGAACGAAACCCTGCTCATTCGCGGCAATCCAAAGACCGTCGGGCCGATCGTACCGCGCGGGATGTTGACGGCGATTGATACCGGGCCAATGAACCTGGGCTCGGGCAGCGGCCGGCTGGAGTTGGCTCGGTCGCTTGTCGACGAGCGAAATCCGCTAACCGCTCGCGTGATGGCCAACCGCGTTTGGCATCACTTGTTCGGCCGAGGCATCGTCGCGAGCACCGACAATTTTGGGGTGCTGGGACAGGAACCGACGCATCCCGAACTGCTCGACCATCTCGCCACCCGATTCCGCGAGGATGGCTGGTCGGTGAAACGCCTGATCCGCACGATCATGCTCAGCAGCACCTACCAACAGGACTCGCGAGCCAGCAGCCAGGAGCCAGAGGATAGGAGTCAGGTGGCTGTGGTTGCGGACGCAGAGGCGGCCGATCCGCAGAACCTGCTGTTTCACCGGCAGAACCTGAAGCGGCTCGAAGGAGAGGTGATTCGCGATTCGCTGCTGGCGGTTTCGGGGCGGTTGGACCCGACGCGGTTTGGCCCCAGCGTGGCGGTGCATCTGACGCCGTTCATGCAGGGCCGTGGCCGTCCCGCCAGCGGTCCGCTCGATGGCAACGGCCGGCGAAGTATTTATCTGGCCATCCGCCGCAACTTCCTGAATCCGATGATGCTCGCCTTCGACACGCCGAACCCAGCCACGTCCGTCGGCAAGCGCAACGTCTCGAACGTCCCAGCCCAGGCCTTGATCCTGATGAACGATCCGTTGGTGATCGAACAGGCTCGAGTGTGGGCCAAGACGATCCTGGCGTCCGATGCCTCGTCGGCCGAAGTACGCATCGAGCGCATGTATCAGCAAGCCTTCGCCCGATCGCCTTCGAGTGAGGAAGCGGCGGCGGCGATCGCCTTCATGGGACAACAAGCCGCCGAGTACGGCCTCTCCGCCGACCAGGCAAAGACCGACGAGCGCGTGTGGACCGACTTAGGACACGTGTTGTTTAACGTGAAAGAGTTTGTGTTTGTGCGCTAGGTGGCGGCCGTATTATTCGAGAGTGGATTGATCCGATGTATCCTTGCCAGCGACTACGCTCCTTACCTCTCGACCGCCGCTCGTTTCTGCGGCAGGCTGGCTGCGGCTTCGGCGCTCTGGCGCTGGCGGCGCTTTGGTCGCAGGGTGAGCTTGGCTCGGCGACGCTCGCCGCGGACATCGCCGCCAACGATCCGCTCGCTCCCCGCCCTCCGCATTTTGGGGCGAAGGCCAAGAGCGTCATCTTTCTCTACATGGACGGCGGGCCGAGCCAGGTCGATACGTTCGATCCCAAGCCGCGCCTCAACGCCGAGCATGGCAAGCCGTTCGCCATGAAGATCGAGCCGACCCAGTTCAATAACAACGGCGCGACGTTCGGCAGTCCCTGGAAGTTCCAGCAGTACGGCGAAAGCGGCATTCCGGTCAGCGAACTGTTTCCGCACGTTGCCCGGCACGTCGACAAGCTCGCCGTCATCCGCTCGATGACGAGCGAGTTTCCCGAGCACACTTCGGCCAACTACTTCCTCCACACCGGCACCGGAATCCAAGGCCGGCCGAGCATGGGCGCCTGGTTCGGCTATGGTCTGGGAACCGAATGCCGCGACCTTCCAGGGTTCATCGTCATCAACGGCGGACTGATTCCGCCCGGCGGGCTGGACAACTTCAATAGCGGCTTCCTCCCGGCGACGTATCAGGGCTCGATGTTCGCCGCCAGCGATCCGCCGGTCGCCAACATCAAGCGACAGGAAGCGAAGGCCGAACTACAGCAGAACAAGCTGAAGCTTCTCGAAAAACTCGACGCCCAGGCGGTCGAGCACCTGGGCAAAGTCGACGCGGTCGAGTCGGCGATTCGCAACTACGAGCTCGCCTATCGCATGCAGTCGGTCGTGCCGAATCTCACCGACCTCTCCGGCGAAACGGCCGCGACACGGCAGCTGTACGGCCTCGACGCCTCCTACGGCCCGACCGCCTCGTTCGCCCGCCAGTGCCTGCTCGCCCGGCGCCTGGTCGAGCGCGGGGTGCGGTTCATCGAATTGACTTGCCCATCGCTCGGTCACGACCGCTGGGACCAGCACTCGAACCTCAAAAAAGGGCACGAGGACAACAGCCGGGCCGTCGATCAGCCGATCGCTGGTCTGCTCGAGGACTTGCAGCAGCGCGGGCTGCTCGACGAGACGCTCGTCGTCTGGGCGGGGGAGTTCGGCCGAACGCCCTTTGCCCAAGGCTCCGACGGCCGGGACCACAACCCGTTTGGTTTCAGCGTCTGGCTGGCCGGCGGCGGCGTCAAAGGGGGAATCATCTACGGGCAGACTGACGAGTATGGCTACAAGGTTGTCGAGAATCGTGTCGAGATGTACGACCTGCACGCCACGATGTTGCATCTGCTCGGCATCGACCACACCCGTCTGACCTTCCGCTTCAGCGGCCGGGACATGCGCCTGACCGACGTGCACGGGCATGTGATTAAGGATGTTTTGGCGTAGTGGGGGGACGCCAGTTCCCTACCCAACGGAACTGGCCAACCAAACAACGCTCCTTGCTCCCCCGGCGAGCGTCGTCGCAGAACCAACGCCCAGAATTCGCAGTCGCTGCGAACCTTATCTCCTTGTGGTGTCTTAAGGTTAGTGCCAAGGTAAGGTCGTTGCCCGTCGGGGGTTCGACCAAAAGATTCTAGGAATTCGCTCCGCCAACGCGTAAGATCGAGTCCTGGCTGGCGAATACCCAGAAAAGAGCCCTTATCGCCGCGACCACTCGTTTGTCGCTGGCCAGCCAGAGTGTGCAAG